>NZ_BDBA01000061.1 GCF_001612745.1 Nocardia amamiensis NBRC 102102
AGCCGCATCTGTCTGCCGAGGCGACCATGGTCGCCGAGCGTCTGGCGACCGAACTGACGGTCCCGGAGCGCACACGGGCGGCCGCGATCGAAGCCGCGCGCATCGCCGCCGCGCTGCGGGCCTACCGGCTGGGCCTGCCACCGGCCCTCGACGACGAATCCTTCACCGAGCCGAGCCAGCCAACGCTCGCCGGCGAGCTGGCCTGGCTGGTCGAGGTCGCCGTCCAATTCGACACCGCGCCGCTGGTTCCCGCCACGCTGGCCGCGCTGGAGACCGGCGCCGGCGAGGTCAATACCGGCGGCTCGGCACCCGCGCACGATAGATCGGCACCACCGCCCACGAGGTGACACACCACCACACCCATTCGAGCGGACCGTAGTCGAAGAACCGCAGCCACACCGCGCTGAACAGTGCCTGTCCCACAATGATCGCGACTGCGGAACCCAGCAGCGCCGCATAGTCGGTCGAGCCGGACAGCCCGAGGCGCGGTTCGGCGAGCAGGATCAGCGCCGTGGCGCCGACGTAGTTGGTCACGGCCATCCGGCCCAGCGGCTGAAGTACCTCCGACAACACCCGTCCCGGTTCGATGCGCAGCAGCAGGAGAAATCCGGTCAGGTAGGCAAGCGCGCCGAGCAGACCCGACACCGCCGCGGCGGGAGTCGACCACAAATCCAGATACGGGGTCCGGTATTCCCACCTCGCCGCCACCACCGCCGCGGGCAGCGTGACAACGAACACCACACCGATCTCCCAACCCCGCCGGCCCATGGTCTCGACGATCCCGGCGCGAGCGGCGGCCAAGCCGAGCAGGAACAACCCGGGAACCAGAGCCAGTTCGCCACCAAAGGCCGCCGCCACGCCGACGGTGCCGGCCAGGCCCGCGATCAGGACCACCCAATTCGGCAGCACCGCCGCAGGCAGCAGGATCGCCAACCCGACCAGCGCGTACGGCAACAGCGCTTCCCCCGGCTGGAACTGCTGATGGATCAGGCCGATGACGCCGAGCACGACCAAGTGGCGGACCAGCACGAGTCGCGGACGCTCGCTCCGCTCGGCCGCATGGTCCAGCAGCACGGCGAAGCCGAGCCCGAACACGAACGAGAAGATCGGCAAGAACCGCCCTTCGAACACCACCGTCAGCGCGTGCCCCACCGGAATCACCATGCCGGTCTCGTCCGTCGCGGCCATGTCCGCGATCTGCCGGATGGTCACCACCAGCATCCCGCACAGCGCGAAACCCCGTATCGCGTCCACCTCGGGGATGCGTAGCGGGCCCGGCTCGTTGTGCATGGATCTCACGGTATCGAGCAGCCGCGCCGGCGCCGGGATCTCCAGCGGAGATGTCGCACTCGACTTCCCACTCTGTCGCCGCTACCGAAGCGCTGGGAAAACACCGCGAATACGCGGCCAAGTACCCGGAGCGACCGCTCAGGGACTGACGGCAAGGAACACGAAGGCCGAGAACAGAGCCAAATGGACGCCGCCTTGCAAGAGGGTCGCCCGTCCTGGCACCACCGTGAGCCCGCCCACCACGACGGTCAGGGCCAGCAGAACCATCTGGGTCGCGCCGAGTCCGAGCACCAGCGGTCCGTCCAGCCAGATACTCGCCACGGCGATGGCCGGAATGGTCAACCCGATACTCGCCATGGCCGAACCCAGCGCGAGGTTGAGGCTGATCTGTACTTGGTCGCGGCGGGCGGCGCGGACGGCGGCGAGTGTTTCCGGCAGCAGTACCACCAGCGCGATCACCACACCGACCGCCGATTGCGGCAGACCCGCCGAGTCGACCGCCGACTCCACCGCGGGTGAGACCACCTTCGCCAGCCCGACCACGCAGATCAGGGCGACGAACAGCAGGGCGAGGCTGCTCACCGCCGAGCGCACGCCGGGGCGCTCGGCGTACTCGTCATCCTCGGTGACGACGCCGTCGGCCTCGACTGGCAGGAAGTCATCCGGATGGCGCACCGTTTGCACCATGACGAACAAGCCGTACAGCGCGAGGGAGGCGACCGCGGCGAAGGCCAGCTGCGCCGGAGAGAACTCCGGGCCGGGCTTGCTCGTGGTGAAGGTCGGCAGCACGAGGCTGAGCGTGGCCAGGGTCGCGACCGTGGCCAGCGCGGCGCCGGTGCCCTCCGCGTTGAAAAACGCTACCCGCCTGCGTACCGCGCCGACCAATAGGGCAAGACCGAAGATGCCGTTGCACGTGATCATGACCGCCGCAAAAACCGTGTCACGCGCCAGCGTGGAAGTCTTGTCACCACCCGACGTCATCAGCGTGACAATGAGCGCGACCTCGATCACGGTCACCGCGATCGCGAGCACCAGCGAACCGAACGGCTCCCCGACCCGCCGCGCAACCACCTCCGCATGATGCACCGCCGCGAGCACCGCCCCGACCAACGCGACCACCACGATCACCACCGCGATACCCGGCAGACCGCGGCCCCACGTGGCCGCGAGAGCGAGAAACGCGAGGATCGGTACGAGAGCGGTCCAGCGGGCAGCCAACACACGGATCATGCCGACCATCGTCCCAGCAAATTGTTCGGATCCCGGTCAGGCGATCAATCTCTACTTCGCTTGTACTGGGAGCGCTCGCCGAACTCGGAGTCGAGCCAGAACTCCCTTCCCAATCTGTCGTCCGTCGATCGGGATGATTCGAGATCGAAGTTCAGAGATGAGCATGCGCCGCCGACTCCAGCACTGTCGGTAGGCTCGAAAGTATGAACGGTATTACCGGCATCGCAAGCGCACGGCACAAGCTTGCCCGCGCAAATCACCACATCACCGACCTCGAACGCAGGATCTCGGAATACCAGGAGGCGAACCCCGTCGAGGTCCGGGTCGACCTTTCCCCCAGCACCGAATACGAGAACGAGGTCGACTGCCAAGTAGCGGCCGTAAGCGTCTCCGAGGTACCCGACGATTGGGCACTGATCACAGGCGATGCACTCACAAACCTACGGGCCGCGCTCGACCATTCCGTCTATCCGCATTCGGAGCATTTCCCAACCTTGCTGAGCCGCACCGACAGTAAGGGCAAGGAGATACGCGTTCAGGAGATCTTCGATGCCACGACTACAGCGATAATTGTCCACCATCAGCCTTATAACGATCCCGAGCCGACACACCACCCACTAGGCCTTCTCTGCAAGCTCGTCAACCGCGACAAACACCGCCAAGTGCTCGTCACCAACTATTTCCGGGCGGAGCTTATTTTCGCGCCATCGGATGACTACGAAGTCGTGGACATCCCCGGTCTAGCGGTCCACGAACTTGTGCCCGGAGCCGTTTTCAAGCATTTCCGTCTGAGACTTCGCCCTGGCGTAACCCAGTCCAGGCTCACCTACAACAACCGACTCAGGGCAACTGTCGTCGTGGACGTGCCCGACACAACTGACGACGTGCCGCTTGTCTCCAGCCTGAAAGAGATTCACACGCGAGTGTCGGAGATCCTGAACCAACTCGAAGCCGCCGGAATGCTATAACCGCCTCCGCTGTGCCGATGGCATCCGCAATCCGGGCCTGTCTGCACAGGAATCGGCCCCGCGGCTCAGCCTCTCGAGGTACGCGGGTCTCTCCTGTACCTAAACCACAACAGGCCAAGAGACCTCGATGTTTGCCACCTCGATCACGGCCACCACGATCGCGAGCACCAGCGAACCGAACGGCTCCCCCGGCCGCGCGACCCTACCTGGCGCATCCTGCATCTACGGCCGCCCACCGACCAACCGGGTGGACGCTCGGCTATAGGTCGCGAGATATTCCACGCGAGCGTTCCGGTCCGTGCCTGGTGCCGCCTCGCACCACGCCCGGCGCATGACCAGGGTGCTCTCGCACCGCCGCTGACGGTGGTTGCGCTTGGCCGAGTTCGAGAAGCTTCACCACTTCCGGCGGCACTCCCCGAGCTTGCAGTCGTGCAAGTTCTTCCGCGCGTTCCTTGTCGTCGGCTGCCTCGCGGGCAATACGGGCTTCTTCGCGCGCTTTCTCCTCCGCCGTGCGGGCGTCGGCTGCCGCACGCTCCAGGTCCGCGGCGTCGGCTGCCTCTCGGACTGCCTGTTCCCCGGCATCGGCAGCTTCCCGCACCTGAAACTGATTGGGCACCGGGAATTCTCGCGCCACCCTCTCGGCAGCCTCACGTTCCACCCCTACACCCGGTGTTTCGCGCGCCTGCCTGGCTAGCTTGGCTTGTTCTTGTGCCTGCCGGTCACGCTCGACTCGCTCAGGGGCTTCCGCTCGGCCACGGGTAGCACCATCGCGGAATCGCAGCATATTCCGGAACTTCTCGGCCCGCCCGCGCGCCTTCGCCAGCAGCGCGATTTTATCTCTCCGCTTTTGTAGCTCCTGCGCCTTTTCCTGCCCCGCCTTCTCGCGAACACCGGGCAATTCGAGCTGTTTACCCGTTTCCCTTTGCATTCCGATCGCCCAAATCTCGCGGGCAACGTGTCGAGGGATGACCTGATGCGTGAACTTTTCCTTGAAGTCGCGGACTAAACCGTCGATAAGCTTCTGCACTTCCGGCGACCTGTATTCGCCCTCGACGGTCCGGAGTACGTGTTGCTGTATTTCACCCTTGCCGAGAAGCGCTCGAACAACCTCCAGCTGCTTTTTATCCTTCTTACTCTCCATCCTCCCAGACTTCTCTTCAATCGTGAAGATCAGCCCTCGGTCGTCTCTGATCTTGTCGAACCTAATATTACCTACATTCGGGACCTTGAAAATTCTCGACTGCTGAACGTATCCGTTTTCACGGTCGCGAAAGTACTGAGCGGCGCCGTTTTCAAATATCCTGCCACGCGCGTTGTTGTTGTAGTTATGCCGGTCCCTATCGTACTCGGGCATTGCCGCGCCCCCCGGAGGCGTGAAGCAGTTGACTGGAGGTGAATGACTACGTTACGCGCGGGAATCTTCTCTACGCTTCTCGTCGTGATAACCCGCATATTCACGTATGGCTGCGGCCATATCCGAGAACATCCCTTCGTGATCTTCGGGGTTGTATCCAATCATGCTGTCCATCAGGTACCATGCCGTGATTTCATCTTCATCGTCTGTGTCGAATCGAAGTGCGGGATTTATGCCTTCATAGAAGGTGTATTCTCTGCCGGGCCATTCGTATTCGATCCATGCGGCCCCCGCGAACTTGATGAAGCATTCGCCGATGAAGCAAATGAAAGCATCGGCCATATCGGCGTTCTCGGGAGCCATCGCAGTAACCATATCCGGGAACAACTCCGCAACGATCGGGTCCAGCCGTTTCACTTCCGCCGAGCCTTCCGGCCACGGCTCGGACGGAATGCGGCTTATACCTGCATGGTCCATGAACATCTGGGCTTGCGCCTTACGGCGGTCCGGATCAACCCACTTTCCCCATGCGGTCTGCTCGACGGGTACGCCGAGATCCATGGTCAGCTGCTCGTCATTCCCCACGTTTACCTCGCTTCTCGTCATGGTCCGAACTGGTCAGTGTCGCGCGTGCACGGTCACCGGGCAAGGAACAATCATCGCTCGACATACAGCCGTTCACATGGCAATCTGGGCCAGCCTTCAGGGCTGTCAGGGAGGATGTTCACGGCGTCGATGTAGTGACGTTCCCGATGCTCTTGAACGAACATCAGGGCGGCAGTGAGGCAGGCAGCGAAGTCGAACCGTGCGCCGTGCAGGAACACCGACAGATGCACATCCGGATCGTTCGGTAGCGGAGAAGTCATCGCGTATTCCTCCGGTCATCAACCACCCGGAACCCGATCCACGGGCAGACACCACCGATGTTGCGGTCGTGCTCGCTGATCGTGCCGTCGACCAGCGGGACCAGGCGCAGGCAATGTCGGCTGTCCGGGCATCTGACGTGCGTCACGAAACCACGCTGCCCGTTGGGTGCGCCGTCTGCTGTCTTCCACCATCGGCACCGCGACAGCGGAACCGTGCAGTCACACATGGGTGACCGCCCAACGCCTACCCGGACCGCCACACGCCCGGATGCAGTCCACGACAAGAAGTCCGGACGGACGGAACCGGTCGCGGGGTGCCTCGATCCAATGCCGCACCGCACCGGACTCGGCCGTGGGCGACGGCAACGCGACCGTCCCACCTTCCCCGACAATCGACACGTTGATACGGAACAACTCGGCGAAAAGCTTCGTGTCCTCGGGAAGATCGGGTCTGATCAGATACGTCCACCTGTTCGAGCGAGGATGCGCCAGGATCGGTCCTAGCGCATCTCTACGCCGCCGCAACACGTCTCTGACTGCGCGACCCAATGGCGCAGGCATGGTCAGTGCCCCCACGTGCGACGATCGCATGATGATGCGTCCCAGTTCGGGCGGGTCGATCACTGCGGGCAGATCACACACACGCCGGTAGAAGTGGCAGCGGGACCGGGGTGTGTCCCCGAAAGGTGTGTGCTCCATCGGCTTTAGGTCTCTTGGTCAGGTTGGTCGGTGGGGGTCTGCTCGGGTTGCCACTCGTGTAGGGCGTTCAGGTACCGCTGGACAACATCGGCAGGGACATCGACCGCCAGCGCGGCAGGTGGACCGACGAACGGGTTTCGTTGCGGAAGCCCGTTATTCGGCATTTGCCGATCTCCCGGACCGCTCGTTGATGCTCCGCATGCCCGTACATCCATCGCATCGGCCTGCGCCTTGTCGAGTCGGGTAGTCGTTGCCATGCGAACAGGATGTTGTCAAGGGCCGATGTTTGGTGCGCGGTGCGACCGGGTCGCGAAAGTCGCGCGAAAGCGCAGCAAGCCTTCCCCTGACAGAGCTACGCTTCTTCCGTTGTGGAAGGAAGCTGCATCGCAACGCGGAAGGGGATCGCACGGGGTGACCGAAGACGATGACGGGCCAGAAGACACCGAAACCACCCTGCCGCGTAGGCAACTGGGCCGATTGCTACGAGATGCACGGACGCAGGCGGGCCTGAGCTTGGAGGTAGCAGCGCGGACACTCGGCTGGGGTAACGCAACCATCAGCAGGCTGGAGAACGGGCGCAACAAGACGGTCAGAGCGACAGACCTTGACGCCCTGGGCGGACTGTACGGGGTCGACGCGGAAGATCTTGTGGCGTGGAAGGAACTTGCTGGACAGGCCCCGGTCCGTTCTTGGCTGCGAGCCTACAGTGACGTACTGGAGCCGAAGTTCAACACGTACGTCGAACTTGAAGCTACCGCAAACGAATTGGCGATATTTCAGCCGCTCATCATCCCCGGTCTGCTTCAAACTCACAACTACGCGCAGGCCATGAACCGAGCCAGACAGCCTCAAGTCTCGGAGGCGGACTTGGAGCGATTGGCAGCAGTTCGCGCCCGGCGTCAGCATCTACTCACGCGGCCCCGGAACCCGTGCAAGCTCACGGCCGTGATACACGAGAACGCACTGCGGACGATCGTCGGCAACCCGCAGGTGATGGCCGATCAGTGCCGACACGCGGCGGACATGAGTACGCGTGACAACATCGAGCTACGCATACTCAGGCAGGAAGCTGGCCTGCCAACCGGCAGGCTCGTCACCCCGTTCATTGTGATGACCTTCCCGAAGGACTCACAAGGCAGACCAGTGGAACCATCTGTCATCTACGCAGAGAGCTACACGGGGGATGCGTATCTAGAGAAGCGCGAGGACGTGCAGCGCTGTCGGCACACGTTCCGTACGCTGGCCGGAGCGACTATGGATGCCCGCGCGAGCCGCACCCTATTGAGAGAGCTAGCAAGGAGTTATGGCAGTGAACGCTGAAGTCGACCTGACGGGGGCGAAGTGGTTCAAATCACGCCACAGTTCGGGGGGCAGCGGCGAATGCGTAGAGGTCGCGCATTTGGACGGGGGCATGGTCGGTGTCCGGGACTCCAAGAACCCAACCGGCCCGGCACTGGTGTTCACGCCTGGCGAATGGGATGCCTTCACCGCTGGCGTGGTCGATGGCGAGTTCAAACGCCCGTAGCGCCACACCGCGAAGTCCGTCCGGTGCCTTGATGCGACGCCCCGCCGGGCTTCTTATTGCTCTGGCCAGGCACTTTAAACATCAGCACGAGCGAGTGCATGTGTGCTGGACTAAGCCGTTTCAAGCGACAGGTCCGCATTTGAGGTGTGAGATGCCGTCAGCGGAGCAACGATTGTGCGGGATGGAACTAGATAGAACCGGCCGTACGCTCAGGCAGTTACGGACCGAACGCGGACTCACCTTGCGCGAACTTGCAGCGGTAACGTTCTGCGACTACTCGCAGCTGGCGAACATTGAAGCGGGGCGACGTTGGCCGAAAGATCGCGGATGGGCCGAGCGCGTGGACAGGGCGCTCAACGCAGGTGGCGCCTTGATCTCGGCGTGGGATGCGGACCAAGCCGAGCACGCGCGGCGCAATGACACGTTGCGGATGCTCGACCAGGCGCGGAGGGAGTCCGAGGCGCTTCTAGCCGAACCGGACGCGGTGCCGCTGGACGATATGCAATCCGGCATCATCGACGTAGCCCGCAACGCCCGGTTCGAGTCATATGACCGAACCCTGAGTCGAGCTATGGACATTCGCGCGGAGTTGGTGCGACGTATCAAGTTGGGCGCGCACCGGCCAGACGAGATACGCGAGCTGTATATAGCGCTCGGCCGTGTGTGTGGAGTGTTGTCGTACCTGACGCTCGACCTTGGGCAGGCGGACACGGCGCGCGTTCACGCACAAGCATCGTTCCAACTCGGCGACCGGGCGGACCACGACCAGTTGAGGGCATGGGCGCGCGGTACACAAGCGTTGGCGTTCCGGTTCGTGAAGGATTTCGAACGCGCACGAGACGCGGCAACGGACGGGCTGAGGTACGTCACGCACTCGACCGGCACCGCCGAACCCCGGCTCTTGTGCGGTCTGGCTGCGTCGGTCGCGAACCTTGGCGACTCGGCGCGGGCGCTCGAACTGCTCGACCAGGCCGAGCGTGCACGGGACGCAGCGGGACCGGACGAAATACCCGGCTTGTTCACATTCACGCCAGCCAAACAGATTTACTATCGGGGTTTTTCGCTAATGTGGGCGGACGACAAGAAGACGCTCCGTAAGTCTGTGCAGGCGTCTGAGGAAGCAATTGCCGCGTGGCGAGTGCAGCGGTCCCCCGGTGACGAGATGTTGTCTCAAATCTACTTGGCGTCCGCGAGCGCGCGCCTCGGCGACTTGGACGGCAGTATTGCCGCTGTATCGCCAGTGTTGGAGAACCCGATCAGTGCTCATTTCTCGTGGGTGCGCAAGCGTCTCAACCAATTGGAAGGGCTACTGGCAGAGCACTTCCCGGATTCCTCGGTTGCGGGAGACATGCGGGAAACCTTGGTTGCCTACGTTCACTCGGCTTGAGTCAACCCGGGACGCGCCGGTCGAGTCGGTCGCCCAGTTCAGTCGTCCAGGTCGATCCGCACCGTGAGCAAGTCGGTGCCGACCAATCGGACTGCCGCGCTGTTGGCGCGTGGCAGGGAGGCCAGGCGGGTACGGGCGTCGTCGTCGGGCAGCAGGTGCGCGGTGCCGGTGTGCCAGTGCCCGTGCAGGCGTAGCCGGACGTGGTTGTCCGCCTTGATGTTCCGGATGTACTGCGAGCGCTCGCCGAACTCCGAGACGAGCCAGAATTCGCTGCCGATCTTCTTTCCGCCGATCGGGGTGACGCGCGGCTGACCGCTGACGCGGCCGGTGGTTTCCAGCAGAGTCTGGATGGGCACGGTGCGAGTGATCGGGTTGGCGACGCGGCGTTGGAACGCCGTCACTACCCGATGCTGGATGTCGCGCATGTTCGGCATGCGGCGACAGTAACAGCGCCGCTACTGGTCGGCATGCTTCGACACCGCGGCAATTATTGGCCTGATCAGGGTTTATGCGCGATAGGCAGCTGGTATGACGCACGCCACGATGCTCAGTGCCGCGATACCTCTGCGCGTGGGACCCACCGCAGCTGCCGCCATGGCGATTTCGCCGACGCATCGATCGACGCCGACGGATCGCTCGTAGTCGAAGCCGGCCGCGAATTGAAACCTGCTGCACTACCAGGTATTTCGCCGATCGGAACAAGGGCGGCCGCCGATCTTCCGACGACGGCGAGCGCAAGGGGGGTAGCGCCGAGGCTATGTCGTTACCGAAGAACATCCGGTAAGGAATCGACCCCGCGCCGGTCGATAGGTGAGAATTTGGCGGTGCGGACCCAGTTCACTGCCGAGCTCATTGCGTTGACCAAGGACTTGACGCTGATGAGCACGCTCGCCCACGACGCCGTCGAGCGTGTCACCGATGCGCTGGTCGACGCCGACCTCGCCGCCACCTACGAGGCCTTCGCGCTCGACGAGCAGCTGCAGAAGATGTACAGCGCGTGCGAGGCGCGCACCGTGGTACTGCTGGCGCTGCAGGCGCCCGTCGCCCGCGACCTGCGGCATGTGGTGACCGCGATCCAGATCGCCGGTGAACTATCCCGGATCGGGTGGCTGGCCAGCCGGGTCGCCGATCAGGTGTATCAGCGTCACCCCGCGCAGGTCGCTCCGCAGCCGATCCTGGGCATCCTCGCCGCGATGGGAAAGCTGGCCGCCGAGCATACGGCACTGGCAGGACGTGCGGTTGCCGGTCAGCAACCGCTGTCCGAGGAGACGCTCGCCGCACCATCGATGGAAACGCTCCACCAGCAATTGCATTCGGCGCTGCGCGACCCCGCATCCCAGCCGCCCACCGATATGGCGATCGACAACGCATTGCTCGGACACCACATGGAGCGCTGCGTCGATCACACCGCACGTATTGATCGGCTGATCCGCTTCCTCGACACCGGCGTTCCCCCGACCGCCCAGCCCAGCGAGGACGAGTGAGCTCGTGGCCGAGCGCCTCGGCCACGAGCGTTCGCCGGTCAAGGGGCTGGGATTCCGGTCCCAGCGCGCTGTCGCTCCCGATCGGGTGAACGCGATCAGTGTTAGAGCTCGATAGTGCCGCCTCCCGATCCCGGCGCGGGCATCGGTGTGCGCCAGAGGGTCCCGATGAATTCCAGCATGCGTTGGCGCACATCGTTTCCGTACGACGGATTGTTGCCCGCGATGGCGATGGCCACGAAGTAGGCCGAACCTCGGCCGGTGCCGCGCAGCACGGCCGCGCTGGACGACATCGGCAGATAGTGCTTGCCGGGAATGTTGTTGTGACCGCGAATGGCGACCGCCTGGATCGTGATCGACTGGAAGAGTGCATCCCAGTCGGCATTGCTCGATGCGGTGGCGAAGTCGTCGTTTGTGGTGAGCGTGATTCCTTGGGAAGCCAGGGTGGTCGCCACAGTGGCCCAGCGTTGTTTGACGACGGTGATGCGGGAGTCGTCGCCGGTGTATCCGCGTACGAAGTCCACGATCGGCAGATAGGCGACACGGCCGGTGGACTGGATGGCGCCACGGCCGCGGAACTTGTAGAAGTCGGCCTCCTGCAGGAACGCCGTCGAACTGTCGATCGTGGTCGGCACGCCGGACGGCCAGACAGTGCCTTTCCATTCCGTGCGATCACGCACCACCTGCGCGGTGGGCGCAAGCGTCCCGAACACGGCGAGATAGACCGGGTCGTGGAAGCAGGCGAAGGCGGTGCGGTTGCCATTGCTGGTGTTGTAGGAGCCCTTGGTGAAAGGGTTCTCGCCGGGACGCTGGATGACGAAGGAATCGAACGCGTACGACAGTCCGGGATGACCGTAACCGCCGACGGTTTCGGCGCCACGGAACAACAACCGCCCACCGGTTTCGTGCAGGAATTTCGCCATCAACGTGGCGAATTCGGGCAGCGAGATGCCGGGGACGCCCGCGCCGCGGTCGGTGCCGACGATCGCAGGGAAGGCATTCCAGGTTTCGGTGAACCGGTTGAGCGTATCGATGTCCATCGACATCGATAGCGGCCCCCAGCTACCGCGTCCGGCCAGGGTGGCGCTGAACCATCCGGCGAAGGTTTTGCCGGTGGTGTCCAGGAAGTAGTTGTCGACGTCGGTGGCATTGAAGAATTCGACCGCGGCGGCCTGGCCGAGCTGGGTGTCGTTGGCCGCCGTGACCGGCACGGTTGTGCCCGGCGCCCGGGTGCCGACCGTGACGTAGTCCGGGTCGTAGGCGCGCTGTGCCGCTTTGGTGAAGGTGTCCTGCGCGGTTTGCGGTGTCATCAGGTTCTTCGCCTGCGCATTGCCCAGCACGTGCTGGAGATCCTGCAGGTCCTGGGTGGTCGTCGAAGACCGGTCGCTCGGTGTGGTGCGGCCGGAGCCGAGCCCGACGGAGGGTTCGGCCGCACCGCCGCCACTGCCTCCGGCGGCGGAACTGCCGTACTTGGCTTGGATCTCCCTGGCCCGGTTGGCGGCCTCGGCGATCGAAATCGTGTTGTCGGACAGTTTCTTCAGCAGATCGGCGACCTCGGCACGACCGGACATGTCGCGGAAGATGTCCGGGGTTCCGAGCAGTTGCAATGCGGCCGCCAAGCCGACGGGATCGGGCGCCGCAGTCGGGGACACCACATTGACCAGGGACTGCGGGAACTGTGTCGGCGTCGGTGTGGTCGGGGTCGGGTTCGGGGTGGTCGGGGTAACCGGCGCGATATCCGGCGCCTGGATCGGGATCGGGTGTTCCTCCCACTTCCAGAATCGGGTGTTGTCGATCTCCTCGGCGATATTGCAATGCCCCAGCTTGCCTTCCGCGAACACACCGCGGGTCGGCATGGTGATCAGCCGCTCGGCCTGTGCCTCCGGCGGCGGACCACCGACCACGACGCCGATGGCGGTCAGTGGGTAGGCGACATGGTTGCCGAACACTTCCAGCGGGGTCGGCATCGCGACATCCGCGAGCGTCTTGCCGTCCTGCCACGGCATCGATTCGAAGGCGACGCTGATGTCGGCGGTCCGAGTGGCCAGCATGATCGCCCGGTTGTAATAGGCGTTGTTGCTGTTGGCGTGATCGATCAGGCGCTGCGCCGCCTGATATTCCTCCGGTGTCAGCGATTTCGCGGGGGACCAGGTGGGCGGAAGGTCGGCCGGGCGGGGGCCTGGCCTGCGAATGAACGTAACGGTGTTGGAGGCGCCGTTGAGCGGGAAGTAGAAGTCCACGTCGGTGTCGTCGAGCAGTGCGACGGCACCGCCTGGATGGAAGGCCCTGATGGCGAGACGGTCCATCCGCCATTCGTCATCGTCGTGCAGGACGAACTCGAATCCGACCAGATCCCGCCACGCGATCGGACCGCTGGACGGCTTCGTGATGAACCAGCCCATCGCGGTGTCGTTGAGGCGCTCGCCGACATTGATGTTGTCGGTCTCGGATCCTTTCTCCCATTGCTTGAGCAGTGGCCGCGTCACCGTCGAATTGCCGTCCACCACGATGAGGTTCACCATCGCCAGCTCGTCGGTCTTGTCCCGCAGGCCATCCGACGTCTTCACGCCGAATTCGAAGAGCGCGAACCGGATGTCGCCCTCCCAGAACTGCGGGATCGGCTTGTCCAGCTTCGTGGGGTCGACATTGTGCAGCGTCTGGTTCCTGGCGACCTGATCCTGCTTGACCAGGGCCGCGAACCCGGGCGCGAGCGTCGGGTCCAGCAGGACCGGTTCGAGCGCGGCCCGGTGCCGCAGCAGTTCCGCCATGCCGAAAGTGGTGATCGCCCCTGGATATTTCACCAGCACCGCGGGACGCCGGCGAAGGAACTGCACCGTTACCCGATAGTGGCGCAACACCTCGTAGTACAGGATGGTCAGCGTGTGGGCGCGGTTGTAGTTGGAGAAGGTGCGGGTCTGGATCGTTTCCTTCTCTTCCTGCCTGGCCTGGATCACCACCGTCGAATTCAATTCGCGCTGTGCGGAGCTGGCCTGGCTGAAGCTGTCGCTGAGTCGCTGCACATTCTGGGCGGTCAAATCGCGGCTGCCCTCGCTGGTCGCGGTGGAGCCGCCCATACTCCACGCGTCGCCGACGGCCGCGCCGAGACCGACGACACCGAGATTTGCCCCGCCGCTGCCGCCGCCGGAGTGTGCGACACCGCCCATGAAATTGGAGCCGTGCTGCATTTCGCGTAGCCCGGCCTGGACCGTTTCGCTGATGGTGCGGTCGCGGTGCGTCTGGTGCAGGATCTCCTCGGTCAGTTTGGTGTTCTCATCGCGTTTGGTGAGGCTGTCCCAGGACCAATCGATCACGGCGAGCTTCACCGACTCACCGGGAGCCAGCGGCATGCTGTAGAGGATCTCGCCCAGGGAATGCCCGAGCGCGCTCCAAGTGACCTTGTACTCATCGATGTAGGCGGCGCGGTAGGGGTCCGGGATGTCGATGCCCGGCGGGTCGTCGCTGAGCCGCACCACCTGTCTGGTGACGAACTCGTGCAGCGAAAGTGTTGCCGGGTAGAGGTTTTCGCAGCCGTTCTCGCCGATGAGCTGGTTGGGATTGGTCGCGAACGACGACGGGGACAACTGCCAGTCGGTGAGGCTCGGGTTCTGCATGGAGGACATGCCCGCCTCGTAATGCGGCGGCCGCAGCCCCGGCTGCGGCACCACCAGCCTGCCGACAACCGCGCCGTCGGTGAACCGGCTCTGGTTCAGGACGTCGATCCACCCCGATGATCCATAGGGCAGCGCGCGGATGCTGATGGCCTCCTCCCCGCCGCCGTCTCCACCGCGGCGGACCACCCCGGCGCGGCGGAGGCCGGCCTCGCTGTCGAGATAGTGGCAGACCAGCGACGGCAGCCGGGTGAGGTCGTAGGACGCGTACCCCACGTGGTCGGTCCACAGCACACCGAGCGGCGCCGACCACTTGACGGACCGATCCGAGGCCGCCATCGGCTCCAGGTCCATCCCGGTCGCGTTGTCGATTACCGCTTCCGCGGCCATCGAGTCGATCTGCTCGGTGTCCAGCGCGCCCACGTGCTCGACCCCGGCTCGGTCGAGCATGTGCCGCAGGACGTTTTCGGTCAACTCGGCAGTGAGATCGATATTCTCGCAGAGCTTCTCGACGCTGGCGGGTGCGAGCCCGGTGCGGATCGCCTGGCTGACGGCGCGGCGGACAGCGTCGTGCATTTGCCGCCGAATATCGGCGTCGACCGCGTACACCCCCGCCGAGACAGCCTCGTCTATCCGACCGCGATCGGAACCGGGGTCGTACTGAGTGACGACAACCTCGGCGTAGATGGGGTGGCGGGTAATCGGTCCGCCGGTTTCCTTGTCGATCAGATACAGCCCGAGATGGGTGAGGGAACCGAATTGCGTCATCACTCGATCCGTTCGCCGAAGTATGGGACTCGGACCGTATCCCCGCGAATCAGGCCTGGTCCTGCGTAGTTCACTACGCGAAAATCCACGAGAACCCGAAGCGCTGTTGTCGCTCGCACCGGCGGGTACTTGCTCCGCCCCGCAGCGCTGCGGTAGCCGAGATGAGCGGCGAGGCTGTGGATTCCATCGCTGCGAACGGTGTATCGCCGACGCCGCCTCGACGAAGCGCCGCGAACGACCGGAGTGCGTGCGCCGACACGGTTGGCGTGTCACGCACACGACGAGCATTCATGGTCGAGGCATAGAGTGGACCCGTGCTGTTCGACCTCGCGTCGGGGGTGCTGATCTCGGATGGCGGCTTGGCCACCGAGCTGGAGGCGCGCGGCCACGACCTGTCCGACGCACTCTGGTCGGCCCGGCTCCTGGTGGACGATCCCGCCGCGATCGAGGCCGTGCACGCGGCGTACTTCCAGGCAGGGGCCGATATCGCGACCACAGCGAGCTATCAGGCGTCGTTCGAGGGATTCGCCGCGCGCGGGCTGAGCCGGGCGGACTCGATCCGGCTGCTGCGCCGCAGCGTTGCCCTGGCGCGGGCAGCGCGTGACGCCTGTGCGGACGGGCGGCAGCGCTGGGTCGCCGCCTCGATCGGCCCGTACGGCGCGGCCCTGGCCGACGGCTCGGAGTACCGCGGACGCTATGGACGCAGCGTGGGCGAACTACGGGCTTGGCATCGGCCGAGACTGGAGGTGCTTGCGGACGCCGGCGCCGATCTGCTCGCGCTGGAAACCGTCCCGGACATCGACGAAGCCGAGGCGTTGGTCGACCTGGTGACCGACATCGGTGTGCCCGCGTGGCTCAGCTACACCATCGAAGGCACCCGCACCCGGGCAGGGCAGCCGCTCGCGGACGCCTTCGCGGTCGCCGCCGCGTCGGACTCGATCATCGCGATCGGCGTGAACTGCTGCGCGCCCGCCGATGTCACCGCTGCGATCGAACTCGCAGCCGGCACCGGCAAACCTGTGGTCGCCTACCCGAACAGCGGCGAAGGCTGGGACGCCGCGCGCCGCACCTGGGCCGGCTCCGCCCGATTCGCCCCGGCACAGGCACGCGCCTGGGTGGCACGGGGCGCACGCGTCATCGGCGGATGCTGCCGTGTCGGCCCGGCCGACATCGCCCGGCTCGCAACCGAACTGCGCACAACGTGAGCCTCGACCGACCGCACGGCGTCCGGCCATTCCAACCGAACTAGCGGATCAGCCCTCGCCCAGCATGGGGAAGCGGCCGGAGCCGAGCAGGCCGGCGATCGCATCCATTTTCGCCTGAGGAGCGGCGTAATCCGGGTGCGCGCGCAAGACCGATGCCGCGTCGTGCAGATCGATCATCTGCTGTTCGGCTTCGGCTGCGGTGCGACCGCCAGCGCTGACCGGATGGTGTGCGAACTCCGGTTTGTGCGGGTCGACGCGGCCGAGGGCCAGCGCCTTGTCCACTCGGCGTGAGCAGCGGCAGAACGCCGCCGGGTCGACCAGGCCGCAGGTCGCGTTCATGAAGTTGCCGAGCCGTTTCTTCGCGCGCTCCAACCGTTTCCGGTAGGCGGCCGGGGTGATGCCGAGCACCCAGGCGGCCTCGGTCGAGCTCAGCTCGAAGACATCGCCGAGCACGAAGGCGATCCGCTCGTCGCGGGCCAGACATTGCAGCATGCCCTGACTACAGGTGAGCCGCACCTCCGCGGTCAGCAATTGCGCCTCCGGTCCCCGGTAGTCCGCGTCGGCGAGCCCGTCGGCCAGTCGTTCCCGATAGGCGTCCAGACTCAGCTGCGCGGCCTCCTGCGGGGTCTGCCGTCGCAGATTCAGCAGGTAGTTGACGCCGATGCGGTAGGCCCAGGTGAGCAGCTTCGCCTCGGCGCGCCAGGTGTGCAGGTGGTCGAGGACGCGCAGCAGGATCTCCTGTGTCGCGTCCTCGGCCTCGGCGGGCCGCCAGACCATGCGCAGGGCCAGCCGGTAGAGCGGGTCCTGCAGCAGGCGCACGACCTGCCCGATGGCGTCCCGGTCGCCCGCGACCGCGCGGGCGACCATGTCCTTCTCATCCGCCGCGACCAGGTCCTGCTCCGTGCCCATCCGGCCATCATTCGGCCTGTCTCGTGGCCTGCGCAAGCGGCACCGGTCACCGCCTGCGCCGGAGCCGGCACGGACTCCGCCGAGCCGTTCGGCGAAGCGCCCGCGTCACGACCGTGCGGCCGCCCCGAGCAGAGCGTGCCGGTCCAGCCAGTCCGCGACCGCGCGACCGATTTCGTCCGGCCGGTCCTCCGGCGCGTGGTGCCCGGCCGGACCGATCGGCGCGACCTCGGCGCTCGCGAAGGTGGTCGCGGCCCAGTCGATCGCTTCCGGCGAACCCAGGCCGACGCCGTTCTCCAGCGCCATCAGCAATTTGGGCACCTCGGGCGTGGCAGCCGCCCACGCGCCGTACTCGCGCACGATGGCGACCACATCGGCGGGTTCGCCGTCGAGCGGGAATTCCCGCGGCCACACCAGCAGCGGCTTGCGCGACTCCGGGGTCGGATACGGCGCGCGGTACACGTCGTGGTCCTCGGCGGCGAGGTCGGCGACGCCCTTCGGTAGGTTGAACTCGATGAAGGTGTTCTCTTCCAGGATCATTCGCTCGCCTTCGGCGGACCGGAACTTGCGGAACAGCTCAGCGCCGAGCGGGGGCAGCTCGTCAAAGGCCATCGGCCGCAGAAAGGTCTCGATCAGCGCGATGCCACGCACCCGGCCGGGATGCCGGGCAGCCCAATGCATGCCGAGCGCGCCGCCCCAATCGTGCCCGACCAGGACCACTTGGTCCAGCCCGAGCGCGTCGAACCAAGCGTCCAGGTAGGCGGCGTGATCGGTGAAGCGGTAGCCGCTGTCGGGCTTGCCCGACCCCCCCATCCCGATCAGGTCCGGCGCCAGCGCCCTGGTTCGATCGGCGACGTGCGGAATCACATTGCGCCACAGGTACGATGAGGTGGGGTTGCCGTGCAGGAACACCACCGGGGTCGAACCCTCGCTGGTGTCGCGGTAGTGGAGAAACGAGTCGAGTACTTCGACGGTAGGCATGTGGTCGTCCTTCCAGGTTCCGGTTTGCTTGCCTTCACCTGGTTTCGACACACGATCACGGCCGCCTGTGACCGGCCGCGTGGTGACACTCGTCACAGGTGTCGATGCGGTGCCACAGTACGCGTACATCCGTAGTCATGCAGTAGATGCATGGTGGAAACTGACAATCATCTGAGAAATTTTCCGGAACATTTGAACGAACTTGCCAATCGCCGTCCCGGCTATCTACTGTCTCGATACGTAGAATCAAGCATGATCGAGATGGAGCGAAAAGGTGCTGGTGCGCAAGCGGCTACAGGTCGCCCGACCCACCCGCACCGGGCGGATCCCGATCATCCCTGATCGTCACGAGTGAGTCCGGAGCAGGCGCGGCTCGACACCTCGGGACCTCCCCCTCATCAGCCCCGTGGTGTCGTCCCAGTGCGGTCTTCGGAGTGGACAACCATCCGCACAACCGCGCGGTGCCAGGCCTCCTCGTGATGAACCGCCCCCGAATCGGCGCCGGCACGGCGATTCGGGGGCGGGCCCATCTCTGCTGTCCAACTGCCTTGGCGCACCAGTCCGATCCGGGTAGCTGTGCCGAATCTCATATGCGCCGTGCGTTTGTGTCGGCGCGGCCAGTGGATATTTTGACGCCGGTTACAGTTTCCGGTGGGTTCGGCGTTAGGAAGTTCGATGAAATCCACAGCACACCGCCTGGCCCTGATCAGCGTCATGGTCGCGACTTCTCTCGGATTGGTCTCTTGCGCCCACCTCGGAACCAGCGAGTCGTCCGCGGCGACAGGTTGCGGTTCCGGCGGCAAGGCGTGCGCCGCCGCCATACCCGGCCGCGAGGCCATCGCCCTACTGAACTCCCTGCGCGTCGCGGACCGCGCCCCCAAAACCGGTTACAGCCGAGAGGAATTCGGCCCGCCGTGGTCGGACAACGTGTCGGTGCCCGGCGGCAACAACGGTTGCGACACCCGCAACGACATCCTGCAGCGCGACCTGACCGCCGTGACGTTCAAGTCGGGCAAGTGCATCGTCGCCACCGGAACGCTCGACGACCCCTACACGGCCAAGACCATTCAGTTCACGCGCGGCGTGAAGTCATCCGATGATGTGCAGATCGACCACGTCGTCGCGCTCTCGGATGCGTGGCAAAAAGGCGCTCAGAGGCTTTCCGCCGAACGCCGCCGCGACCTGGCGAACGACCCGCTGAACTTGGCGGCCGCAGACGGCCCCACCAACCAGTCCAAGAGCGATTCCGACGCGGCGGAATGGCTGCCGCCGAACAAGGGCTTCCACTGCGCCTACGTGACCAGGCAGATTCAGGTGAAGGCCACCTACCAGCTCTGGGTTACCCAGCCCGAGAAAGACGCCATGGCCCGCGTACTGAGCGGCTGTCCCTGAACGGCACTCGTCAGGCGACCCCGATGTACTGGTGGTCCCACCGGATCCGGCCGTTGTCGTCCAGCGCGATGACGTCGTATCCGCCGCCGACCACCGCGCCGTCGGCCTTGGTCACCATGTGCCAGGTGATGCCGATCAGGTTCACCGACAGGCGTATCGCCGGTCCCTTCGCCGTGAACACGTGCTCGCCCGGAGCGACGAACTCGTCGTAGGCGCGGTCGACGCGGCGATTCAGCGCTTCGTAGCCGCGGATTTCCACGGTCGGGATCGGAAAGGACAGCGCGGACAGCGCTTCCCGCATCGCCTGCGGCGGGTCGACCAGCACTTGGGCTCCGTCCGCCGACCACAGCTGCCGGATGCGCTGGTACCTGGCCTCGGCGTCGGGCTCGTTCCACAGCGCGACATACCGCTCGGCGAAGTTCGTCAGTTCCTGCTCATCGAGTTGGTTGCTCATACGGCAGAGCTTGGCCGGTCGTCCGATCGTGTGCGATTCCCCGCAGGGTATGGCGAGCGACCGCGCGGCGACCGATACTGCTGCTATGACGACGGCGACGGAACCCACCGGGTTCGCCCGGCAGCTCCGGCATTGGCGGACGCTGCGCCGGGTCAGTCAACTCGACCTCGCGATCCGCGCGGACACCACGCAGCGCCACCTGAGCTTCCTGGAGCAGGGGCGCTCGCGACCGGGACGCACGATGGTGGTGCGACTGGCCGAATCGCTGGAACTCTCGCTGCGCGAGCGCAACGGACTACTGCTCGCCGCCGGCTACGCGCCGGTCTTCCCCGAATCGGAGCTCGGCACCACGGAATTGGCGCCGGTACTGGAGGCGCTGCGCGCCATCCTGGACGGTCATCTGCCCTACCCGGCACTGGTTGTGCGACCCTACGGCATCCTGCTCGCCGCCAACGCCGCCTTCGATGTGCTCGCCGAGGGCGCCGCGCCGTGGCTGCTGGAACCTCCGGTCAACGTGCTGCGGCTCGCGCTGCACCCTGAGGGATTGGCCGCGCGAGTGGTCAACCTGCCGGAATGGGGCAGGCATGTCACCGAGGCGCTGCGCGGCCGGATGGCACGCAGCCCCGACCCGGCCCTGGAGGAGCTGATCGCCGAGTTGGAAGGCTATCTGCCGCACGCCGATCCGGGCCCGGACCACCTCGGCTTCGCGGTACCGCTGCGGCTGCGCTGCGCCGCAGGCGAGTTGCGCTTGATCACCACACTCACCTCCTTCGCCACCGCCGTCGACATCACGCTCGCCGAACTCCAGCTGGAGGCGTTCCTCCCCGGCGACGAGCAGACCGCGCGCATTCTGCGCGACCGCGCCGCGCGCCGGTAGCGTTCGTCAACGAGCACCACCGCCTGGTCCCCCGCACGATCAGCCGCTGGTTCACCAGCTCGACGTACGAGCGGCCCCGGTCCGGGCAGCGCGCCAGAAAGCGCCTATTCCAGGATCGGCCTGGTCCGACAGCGCAATCAAGGCCTGCCCGATTCAGACGCAGAGCGATAACGCGGGCTGAGAGGCCTGTGGGTGCCACGCTCATCCTGGCTCACCACTGCTCGGCCGCCGCGATCAGTCGCTGGTACACCAGCTCGACGTGCGGGCGGGCGACCGCGCCGGGCCGGCGCACCAGGAACCCCGTGTTGATCGGCGGGTCGTCCGGTTTCAGCAGCGCCACCAGGGCTCCCGAATCCAATTCGGCCGCGCAGAGGTAACGCGGCAGCACGCTGATACCCGCGCCCGCCGCGACCGCCGCGGTGACCGCGCGCAGGTCCGCGACGACGAGCGCCGCCGCCGCGGTGAGCCGGATGCCGAAGACGTGTCGCCAGTACCTCCGCAGGATCGGCAGGTCCGCGGCATAGCTGATCAGCGGGACGCCGGACAACGCTTCCTGGCCTTTGGAGCGCAACCGCTCCATGTCGATCCGCGCGGCGACCGACGGCGCGGCCACCAGGACGAATTCCTCGTCGGTCAGCGGTTCGGCGACCAGCGTCCGGCCTCTTGGCCGAACCGTGGACACCACCAGGTCATAGTGTCCGGCGCGCAGCCCACCGAGCAGCTCGTCCGACAGTCCCGCCTCGACCACCAGCCGCACGCCCCGGGCGATCAGTGCCGCCAACGCCGGGAGCGCCTGCACCGCAAGGAATTCGGCGGGACCGGCCAACCTCACCGCGGGTTGCGGCGCGGGCTCGGCACGACGGGCCGGCCCCGCCACGGTGTCCAGCGCGTCCAGCGGTGCGGCGATCCGCGCCGCCAGCTGGGTCGCCGCCGCAGTCGGCGCCACCCCGCGGGGCAGTCGGTCGAACAGCCGTGCGCCCAGCCGCTTCTCCAACGCCTGCAACTGACCGGTGACCGTCGGCTGGGACAGCCCCACCAGCCGGGCCCCCGCCGTGATCGACCCTGCGCGGTGCACGGCCAGGAAGGTGCGCAGTTGGTTCAGATCGACATTCCCATCGGAATCCCTATCGTTCACCGCGCAAGTCTATTCCCTAGCCGATGCACCCCGCGCTCGAAGTCCTGCCGGTCCGGTGAACCGGCAGGACTTCACCACTAGGCCGCCGCGAGTTCGCGATCCGCGGGCGCGTCCCAGTCGATCCGGTAGCGCTGCTCGGGACCCATGGTCTTCTCCGGGTTCATCACCGTCTTGATCATGAGCGGCGCGAGCAGCTGCATCATCTTGCGCCCCACCGGCCCCGGCGTCTTGCTGTGGTTGATCTTCGCCGCACGCGCCGCGACACCCTCCACACGGCCGCGCCGCAAACGCTCGTAGACCGCGAACGCCTCCGGGGCGGGCAGATCGCGCAGGCAGCGGGCCAGCTGCACGGCGCTCTCGATGGCCAGCGACGCGCCCTGGCCGGAACTGTTGGACGGCGCGTGCACCGCGTCGCCGACCAGCACCATCCGTCCGCGGTACCAATGCGGCACCGGCGGCATGATGTGCAGCGCCCCGACCACCTCCAACTGCTCCTCGGTGGTGCGCCTGGCCAGTTCGCCACCCGGCGTGTCCTCGCCGTAGGTCTCGCGCAGAATCTTCAGCCACTGTGCGCTGGGGATGGCTCGCGCCGCGGTGAGCGACAGGTACTCCTTGTGCGGCAAGTTGGCGCCCCATGCCACCCGCCCGTCCCCCATCGGCCAGTACAGGTAGTACGCGCGCTTGCCGAACGCGAAAGTCATGCTGTCCGGCGGGATGTCGGCGTCGCACTCGGTGATCGCGCCGAAGCCGAGCATGCCGGTGTAGTCGGGGCCCGGCGCATTCGGGTCGATCAGCGTGCGCACGGTCGAGCGGATGCCGTCGGCGCCGATCAGAACGTCGGCGGTGGCGGTGCTGCCGTCGGTGAATCGGGCGGTGACGCCCGACTCGTCCTCGCGCACATCGAGCAGGCGCTTGTTGTACTCGAACGGGACGCCCGCCTCGACCGCGTGCCGGTGCAACGCCTGGTGCAGTTCGCTCCGATCGACCAACTGCAGCGGCGGCAGGCCGGACAGGATCGGCAGGGACAGCCGCTTGTCTCCCACGGACATGCTCATCCCCCTGACCGGGAGCGCGATATCGCGCACGGGATCACCCGCTCCGATGATGTCGAGCGCGGCGACGCCGTTCGGCGCGAGCGCGAGTCCGCTGCCGATGCCGTAGGACGGGCCGGGATAGGCCTCGTAGACGCGGGCGTCGATGCCCGCTTTGCGCAGGGCCGTCGCGACGACGGGTCCGGCGATGCCGCCTCCGATGACCAGGGCGGTACGTGTTGTGGACATAGGTGTCTCCAGGATTCGTGCGATACGGGTTTCGGTTGCCCGAACCAACCCGCGCGCCATCCACCCGGTTATCCTGTGGTTGCCAGCCTTGTAGCCGGGTGCGCGTCGCGGGCGCGGTTCGAGACTGTTCGATCGGCCCCGGCGGTGGTGTTGCCGCACCTCGCCGGGTCCGGTTTCGGCTAGCTCTCGGCCATCCCCCTCTCCACCAGATCGGCGACCTCGGACTGTCGCATGCCACGGTCGTGCCACTCACGCCACTGCGCCAGACCGGGGAAGGTGCCCTCGGTCAGCTCGTCGCGCAGCGAACGCGTCCATGCCGCTTCGGCTTCCAGCATCGCCACCCCGAATTCGGTTTCGACGATGAACAGCCGGGGCAGCGTTGTGCTGAGTTCGTCGAGTTCGCGGCGCACCGTCCCGATGGTCCGCTCCAGCGCGTCGAGGCGTTTGCCGAGCAACTCGATCACTTCGCCGGGCGGCAGCACCGCGAGAATGGACAGACCCGCGACGAAGCGGTGCTGTTCCGGCTCCGGAGTGGACAGCAGTTCCCTGGTCCAGTCGGCCATCTCGGCGCGGCCCGCGCCGGTGATCTGGTAGATCACCCGCTCCGGCCGCGCGCCCTCGCGTTCACTGCCGACGACCTCGAGGAAGCCGACCTTCGCCATGTTCTGCACGACGGTGTAGAGCGAACCCCACTTGATCGTCATGTCCTGGTCTTTGCCCCGGTCGCGCAGGGTCTGCGCGATCTCGTAGCGATGCATCGGCCGCTCGACGATCACGGACAGCACCGCGAGCGCCAGCAGGTTGTCGACCTTGCGTTTCTTCATCGCGGCACCTCCTTTACTCGTCTACGAATATACGTGCACGAGTATTGCAGCGCAAGTGGCTCACGCGAGCACGGACTCCTCCTCGCGTGCCTGGTCTTCCAGCAACTTGGTGGCGATGTTCGTCAGGGCCGATGTTGCCGCCGAGGTGAGATCCCAGCGACACGGCAGCGAATCAGCTGAGCAGGCCTTCGAGCGCCTTGGCCCGCCCAGGCTGCCGTAGCTTCGCCATGCCCTTGGCCTCGATCTGGCGAGCCGGTTCGCGGGATACTCCGTAGGTCTTGCCGACCTCCTCCAGGGTTCGCGGTTCTGCGCCGTGCAAGCCGAAGCGCAGTGCGATCACCTCGGCCTCGCGTGCGGTCAGCGAGCCGAGCACCTTGTCGAGCTGGCCGCGCAGGGCGGACTCGGCCACCGCGTCGGACGGATCCGGCGCGGTATCGGCGATGAGCTCGCCGAATTCGGTGGCGTCCGCGCCGACCGGGGTCTGCAGCGAGAGCGGTTCGCGGCCGAGGTCGAGCAGATCGCGCACCTTCTCCTCGGACAGCTCCAGCTCTGCGGCGAGTTCCGCCACCGTGGCAGGGCGGGCCAAACGTTGCGCGAGGACGCGCTGCGCGCGGTTCACCCGGTTGAGCACGTCGACGACATGCACCGGGATGCGGATGGTGCGGCCCTGATCGGCCAGCGCGCGTCCGATCGACTGCTTGATCCACCAGGTCGCGTAGGTGGAGAACTTCAGTCCGCGCCGGTGGTCGAACTTCTCCACCGCGCGCATCATCCCGAGCGTCCCTTCCTGGATCAGGTCCAGCAGCGACATGCCCGCCGGTGTGGGATACCGCTTGGCGATCGAGACCACCAGGCGCAGATTGGCTTCGACCATATGGTTCTTGGCCCGTTGACCGTCCGAGATCCGGCGACGCAATTCCCGGCGCTCCCGCGCGTCGAGTTCCGCTGCCTCGCCGGAGTTTTCGAGGCGACGAGCGGCACACTCGCCCGCCTCGATCCGCTCGCCGAGCTCGAACTCCTGCGCGGCGGTGAGCAACGCGGTGCGGCCGATGAGCCGCAGGTAGTCCTTGATCGGGTCCTCGCTGACGGATCCCGTGAAACGGGCCGGATGGGTGCACAACTGGGTCACGGAACGTCCTTCCTGCCGGGTGGACCGTGCGGCGGCGCGCGGAGCACGCCGCCGAACGGCGGGTCGGGAGCGGTGGTCAGCCGCGCCCGGGAATCCGCAGAGGTCGCTGCGGCTTGGCGCGATAGGCCGTTGCAGGGCGAATCGGCGTGGTTCCCTTCCGTTCTCGGCGCGAGGCGCTCGGGAAGGAGTGGGAAGGTCGCGCCGCGGCGATCGGGGAGATGGCGGTTGCGCCTCCTTCGGTGCGGAGCCGGCGAACCGCGGCCTCGATGGCGGCGTGAGCACTGGTCTTATCGGGCATGGTGGCCGATCCCTTTCGGTCGATGGTGGAACTGATGCGAGCCGAGGCCGCTTCGACAAGTGCGTGGTTCATCCGCGCCGGCACTCCTTCGTTCTAGTGACGACTACAAACTTATGCTGCACCTAAAATTATGTCAAGAAGATTTTTGTGTCGATATCAGATATCGTGGCGGCATGAGCTCAGCAGACCTCGGGCTTCGCGCCAGAAAAAAGCAGCAGACCAGGGACAACATCTCCCACCACGCGACCATGCTGTTTCTCGAGCGCGGCTTCGACAACGTGACGATCGCCGACGTCGCCGCGGCGGCGCAGGTCGCCAAGATGACGGTGACCAACTACTTCCCCCGCAAAGAGGACCTCGCCCTCGACCTGCACGACGTGTTCGTCGGCCAGCTCGCGCGTGCCGTGCGCGAGCGCGGACCCGGCGAGTCCGCGGTCGCAGCGCTGCGTCGGGCCTATCTGGACGCGGCGGCGCGGCACGATCCGGTGACCGGCTTCTCCGGACCCGAATTCGCCGGCATGATCACCGGCAGTCCGGCGTTGGTGGCCCGGTTACGCGAGTTCCACGACGAACGCGAACAGGCGCTCGCCACTACCTTGGCCGACGAGACCGACTCCGCCGCAACCGATATCATGCCCCGCGTGGTGGCCGCGTTACTCGGCGGAGTGCACCGCGTGCTGTTCGATGAAACCTTGCGCCGCACCCTCGACGGGCAATCCAACGACGACATCGCCAGCGCCCTCGCCGAATACATCGCCACCGCGTTCGACACGCTGGAACAGGCGATCGGCGATTACGCCGTCCGCGGCGATTAGCTCTGCTCCGGCCGCTCCAGCAGCGACATCGCGATCGGGACGAGCAGATCGACCAGTTCGGCGACGGCCGGGCGCGGGTCGGCCAGCACCCACTCGTGCGCAAGCCCGTTGATCGCGCCGATGAGAGCGCTCGCTGCCCATCCGGGTGCGCCGCGCACCCGGGAACCGGGCGCGACCGCCGGCACGACGTGGGACTCCAGCACGGACGCCCAGGCGTGGCGCCGCTCGCGGCGATGCCGCTCCATCCGGTCGCTCACCCCGACCACCTCGATGAAGGCGAGCTTGGCGCGATAGGGGTCGGAGCCGATCGATTCGAGGTAGGCGGTGACCACGGCGGTCATCGCGGCGGTCAGATCGAATCGGGGGTCGAGTTCCCGCATCCGCGCCAGGACGGCGCCTGCGGCCTCGTCCTGGATCCGGTCGTAGGCCGCGACCAGGACGTCCTCCCTGGTGTGGAACTCCTCGTAGAACTGCCGCTTGGACAGGCCCGCGGCGGCGCACACGTCGGCCAGCGAGCAGTCCGCGTAGCCGCGCTCGGCGAAGATCCGCGTTGCCGCCTCGAGGAAACGCTGACGCCGCTCGGCCTTCCGCTCGACGACGGCGCGCCCGCCGTATTGCCTGCCTACTGTGGCCGTCACATCTTCCACCGTAGCGAAATCACAGCGACCACGACCGGTCTGCGCGGGCACACGATGTGCGGCCATGGCGCCCGGCGTCCCGACCCGCGACGCAGCAGCCGATCGACAGCTCGACGACCGCGCAAATGCCCGTGTCGTGGCGGCGATCCTCGGAAACCGGCGCTCGCGTCTGAGACGATCTAAGCCGAATCCCGCACACACCTTCCCCAGAAACTTACTCCAAAGTAAGGTTGGCCCATGGCGTGGAAACCCACTGAGATCCCGGACCAGACGGGACGTACCTTTGTCATCACCGGCGCTAACGGCGGTCTGGGCACTGTGACCACCGAAGTCCTCGCGGCCAAAGGCGCGACCGTGATCATGGGCTGCCGTAACGCGGCCAAGGCGAAGGAGATAGCCGACCGCATCGACGGCGATGTCCGGGTGGCCGAACTCGACCTTGCCGACCTGGCCTCGGTGCGCAAATTCGCCCACGACTGCGGCGAATTCGACGTGCTGATCAACAACGCGGGGCTGATGAACCTGCCGTTCTCCCGGACCAAGGACGGTTTCGAAACCCAGTGGGGCGTCAACCACCTCGGGCACTTCGCGCTCACCGGGCTGCTGCTGGACCGGATCACCGACCGTGTGGTGACGCTGTCCAGCATCGCGCACAAGCAGACCCCGAAACTCCAGATCGACGACCTCGACTACAAGAAGCGCCGCTACCAGCGCAATCTCGCCTATGCGCAGTCCAAGCTGTGCAACCTGATGTTCGCGCGGGAACTGCAACGCAGGCTGATGGAGTCCGGGTCGGCCAAACGCTCCTACGCCGTACACCCCGGCGTCTCGGCCACCGACCTCTTCGCGCACACCGAGACGCCGCTCGACCACATCGCCAAGCCGTTCATCCGCCTGATCGGGCACTCCCCCGCCAAGGCAGCCCACTCGACGCTGTTCGCGGCGACCATGCCCGACGCCGACCCCACGGTGTACTGGGGCCCGACCAGGCTCTTCGGCACCCAGGGCCCGGTGCGCGCCTCCTCGTCCACCGGCCTGTCGAAGAACAAAGACCTGTGGCAGCGGCTGTGGACGGAATCCGAGCGACTGACCGGCGTCATCTACTCGTTCTGAGCACCGCGCAAACAAACCCAGCTCTACGGCCTGCGTAGTAGAACGGGTACCGTAGAGGCCGTGTCCGCCTCACCTCGCCGCTCGGCACACAATCGTCCGGCCCTCATCGCGCTGGTGATCGTCGCCGCGCTGGGCTGCCTGGCGCTGGCCTGGTGGCAGTGGGAGCGGTACGAGTCGGCGAGCGGCACCGGCCAGAATCTCGGGTACGCGCTGCAGTGGCCGCTGTTCGCGGCATTCGCCGTCTTCGCCTACTTCCGGTTCGTCCGGCTCGAGCGCGAGGCCGAGGAGAAGGGCGAACCCGCCGACACGGGACGCGGCGCCGCCACATCCGGACGGGCCGCGAAACCGGTTGCTCCCAAGGAGATCCCGGCGGGCCTGCTGCCCGAGCGCCCGAAGGCCGTCCGGGACGAGGACCCCGTGCTCGCCGAGTACAACCGGTACCTCGCCGAACTGCACGCCAACGACATCGATGCGCAGGTCCGCCTGCACACCCGCGAGAGGAGCGCCGGTTGACCACCAGCGAGAATTCCGCCGAGACCGCCGTCGCCCCCGCGCCGACGGCGAAGGCCGCCAAGATCGCCCCGGCGCTGCTGCGCTACCGCACGCTGGCCTGGATCACCGGCCTCTGGCTGCTGCTGCTCACCGGTGAGATGATCGCCAAGTACGGCTTCGGCATGCACCCCCCGAGCTGGATCGCCGTGGTGCACGGCTGGGTGTACTTCGTCTACCTGCTGGTCACGGCCGATCTCGCGGTCAAGGTGCGCTGGCCCGTCCCGCGCACCGTCGGCACGCTGCTCGCAGGCACCATCCCGCTGCTGTCGTTCTTCGTCGAGCACGTCAACGCGAAGCAGGTCAAGCAAGACTTCGGGGTCTGACCCCGGGCGGACCGAACGCCGCCCGGGTGGACGGATTACGCCCGCGTCAGTCGGCCAGGGCAGCGAGCGCGGGCACCAATTGGGCCAGCGCCCGCCCACGATGCGAGACCGCGTCCTTCTGGGCGGCTGTCAGCTGAGCCGCGGTGATGTCGCCGCCCGCCGGGATGAACAGCGGGTCGTAGCCGAAGCCGCCGTCGCCCACCGGCTTGCGTCCGATCGAGCCCGGCCATTCGCCGCGCACCACGGTCTCCGCGCCGCCCGGCACCACCAGCGCGCAGGCCGACACGAACCGCCCGCCGCGCCGCTCGTCCGGAACGTCGGCAAGCTGCGCCAGCAGCAGCGCGTTGTTGGCGGCGTCGTCCCCGTGGCCGCCCGACCACCGCGCCGACAGCACACCCGGCATGCCGTTCAAGGCGTCCACCTCGAGGCCGGAATCGTCGGCGACACAGGCCGAACCGGTCGCCGCGGCACCGTCGCGGGCCTTGGCCAGCGCGTTCTCCTCGAACGTCGCACCGGTCTCGGGAGCCTCGTCGTACGGGGGAACGTCGTTCAGCCCGACTATCTCGATACCGGCGACGCCCGCCTCGTCGAGGATGCGGCGCAGCTCGTTCAATTTCTTGGCATTGCGGCTGGCGACCAGCAGGCGGCGGGTCATCACTTCTTCTTCGGCTCGGCCGGCTCCGGAAGCACGCCGGGGTACGGCAGCGCCAGCGCTTCCTTCTGCACAACGAACAACTTCTCGCAGGCCACCAGCGCGGCGTCGAGCAACTTGTCCAGCGTGGAGCGCGGGAAGGTGGCGCCCTCGCCGGTGCCCTGGATCTCCACCAGGGTGCCGGTATCGGTGGCGACCACGTTCATGTCGACCTCGGCGCGCGAATCCTCTTCGTAGGGCAGGTCCACGCGCACCCGGCCGTCGACCACGCCGACGCTCACCGCGGCGATCGCGCACGAGATCGGCTGCGGGTCGGCCAAGGCCCCGGCCGCGCCGAGATAGGTCACCGCGTCAGCCAGGGCGACGTAGGCGCCGGTGATCGCGGCCGTCCTGGTGCCGCCGTCGGCCTGGAGCACATCGCAGTCGATCGCGATGGTGTTCTCCCCGATGGCGGCCAGGTCGATGCAGGCGCGCAGTGAGCGGCCGATCAGGCGGCTGATCTCCTGAGTCCGCCCACCGATCCTTCCCTTCACCGATTCGCGGCCGCTGCGGGTATGCGTCGCGGCGGGCAGCATCGCGTATTCGGCGGTGAGCCAGCCCAGCCCGGAGTCGCGGCGCCACGCGGGCACGCCCTCGGTGACACTCGCGGTGCACATCACCCGCGTCTGCCCGAATTCCACCAGCACGGAACCGGCTGGATGCGTGGTGAACCCACGGGTGATCCGGACCTCGCGGAGCTCATCGTCCGCCCTGCCATCGGCTCGTCTCGACACGGGCCACAGCCTACTGTGTTGAATTTGCGGCGCCTGCGGCGCCGCGTGTTCGCGGCCCTTCGGCCATCATCGGATCAGAGATCGAAGGTCTCGCCCGGTGCGACAGCGTGTACCGGGCCGGAGAACTGTGCCTTCGCCTCGGCGATCACGTCCTCGCGGGAAGTCCACGGGGGGATGTGGGTGAGCAGCAGTTCCTTCACTCCGGCCGCGGCGGCGATCTGGCCCGCCTCGGTGCCCGAAAGGTGTATGCCGGGCGGGCGATTGGCCGGGTCGTGCGTCCAGGACGCCTCGGCCATCAGGACGTCGGCGCCGTGGGCGAGTTCGTGGACCTGCGGGCACAGCGCGGTGTCGCCGGTGTAGACGAATGTGCGGCCGCTCACGGTCTCGATCCGCAGGCCATAAGACTCCGGCGGGTGATACATCCGGCGCGCGGTGACGGTGTGGCCCGGCCCGAATTCGACCGGCTGTCCCTCGGCCCACGGCTGCATGTCGATCACATCGGACCAGTCGTCGCATTCGCCGCCGACCTCGGCGGACGCGTTGCCGATACGCAGCGACGTGTCCGAAGGACCGCGCACGATCGCCTTTCCCTCCGGCGGTGTGGGGTGGTAACGCCGCCACACCAGCAGGCCCGGCAAATCCAGGCAGTGGTCCGCGTGCAGATGAGTCAGGAAGATATCGACCTCACCTGGGTCGGCGTAGCGCTGCAACGCGCCGAGAACTCCCGGGCCGAAATCGATGACCGTCGGCGGCATATCCGGGCCGGTGAGCAGGTAACCCGACGCAGGAGAGTCCGGGCCGGACACGCTGCCCGAGCACCCGAGGACGGTAAGGCGCATTCCCCCATGCTGCCACGCGGAATTCTGGCTCACGAAAGGATCCCCCTCGTTTCGCGACGGGCCGCGCGCTCATCGCGGCGACGCGTTGACTCCGGCTCGATCCCCGCGGCGGTGTCGACGTTCATCACCAGAGAGTACCCAGCCAGCGAACAGTCCACCCAACGCCCCGAAAAGATGCCCCTGCCAAGAGATTCCCGGCTGTCCCGGCAGGACGCCCCACAGCAGCGAGCCGTACAGGGCAAGCACCACGATACCGAGCGCGATCTGTCCGATATTGCGGGCGAACCAGCCGCGCGAGATGACGAATGTCAGCCAGCCGAACACCAGCGCGGACGCACCGATGTGCACGCTGCCCGTCGCTCCGGTGAGCCAAGTGCCGACTCCCGCCACGAGCCAGATGATCGCGGTCGCGGCCAACCCGCGGCCGAGACCCGCCAGCAGGACGAGGAAGCCGAGCACCAGCACCGGGAATGTGTTGCCGATCAGGTGACCCCAGTCATCGTGTAGCACAGGGGCGAACAGGATGCCGGTCAACCCGTCGGCCTCGCGCGGCTCGATGCCCGCGTAGTCGAGCCGACCGCCGAGCATGACATCGACTGTTTCGACGCCGTAGAGCAGTCCGACGAATCCGAGGATCAGCACCCCCGAACGCAACCACAGCCGCTTGATGGTGGTGAATCCCCCGCTCGGCGCGGGCGGCGGCCCCGGAACGCCGATGGGCTTCCCCACCCGCGCACGCATCGCCGCGATCCGATCAGGGTCGAACGACGGCCCGAGTCCCGCGCCGGTCATGGCCACCTCCTCGCCGCGCGGGGTTGTGGCCCCGCCTCACCGAGGGTACCGGCGCGTGCTGGGAATCAGGCCCAGAGCTGGCCGTCGAGCCGCTCTTCCGCCTCCTCGAGGGTGCCGTCGTAGGCGCCGGTGGACAGATACTTCCAGCCGCCGTCGGCGACCACGAACGCGATGTCCGCTCGCGTGCCCGCCCGCACCGCCTTGCGGGCGACGCCGAGCGCCGCGTGCAGGATGGCGCCGGTGGAGACCCCGGCGAAGATGCCTTCTTCCAGCACCAATTCGCGCGTGCGTTTGACCGCGTCATAAGGACCGACCGAGAAACGTGTGGTCAGCACGCTTTCGTCGTACAGCTCGGGGATGAATCCCTCGTCGATGTTGCGCAGACCGTAGACCAGCTCGCCGTAACGCGGCTCGGCGGCGACGATCTCGATGCCGGGCACCTTCTCGCGTAGGAACCGGCCCGTGCCCATCAGCGTGCCCGTGGTGCCGAGACCCGCGACGAAATGCGTGATCTCCGGCAGGTCGGCCAGGATCTCGGGGCCGGTGGTCTCGTAGTGCGCCAGCGCGTTGGCCGGATTGCCGTACTGGTAGAGCATCACCCAGTCGGGGTTCTCCGCCGCGATCTGCTTGGCCAGCGCGACGGCCTGATTGGAGCCGCCCGCCGCGGGGGAATCGATGATCTGCGCGCCGAACATGGTGAGCAGCTGCCTGCGCTCCACCGAGGTGTTCTCCGGCATCACGCAGATCAGCCGGTAGCCCTTGAGCTTGGCGGCCATGGCCAGGGAGATGCCGGTGTTGCCGCTGGTGGGTTCCAGGATGGTGCATCCGGGGCGCAGCAGCCCGTCGGCCTCGGCCTGCTCGATCATGCGCAGCGCAGGCCGATCCTTGATCGAGCCGGTGGGGTTGCGGTCCTCCAGCTTGGCCCACAACCGCACGTGGTTCTCGCCGTCCCATTGCGGGGACAGGGTGCGCAGCCCGACCAGCGGGGTGTTGCCGAGGGTCGCGATCAGCGATTCGTAACGCGCCACGGGACGGGTCAGCCTCCGGCGACGGCGGGCAGGATGGTCACGCTCGCGTCCTCGGGCACCTCGGCCGCGAGACCGCCGGCGAAACGCACATCCTCGTCGTCGACATAGATGTTGACGTAGCGGTTGAGCTTGCCCTCCTTGAGCAGGCGCTCGGCAAGACCTGGGTGGTTGGCCTCGAGGTCATCGATCAGCGCGGCCAACGTGGCGCCCTCGGCCTGCACCCGCTTCTCACCTCCGGTGAGGCCGCGCATGATGGTCGGGATGGACACGGTTACCGGCATGGGTACTCCTCGTTTTCCGGAACAGGCATCGGTCTAGGTCTCATACGCGTCGACGATTTGCACCGGCTCCTCGGCGACCTCGCCGTCGACGATCCGGTAGCTGCGCAGCTCGTGCTGCTCGGGATCGCGGGTGGAGATCAGCACGTAGTGCGCGAACGGCTCGGAGGCATACGACACGTCGGTCCGGCTCGGGTAGGCCTCGGTGGCGGTATGCGAGTGGTAGATCACCACCGGCGTCTCGTCCGCCTCGTCCATCTCCCGCCAGACCTTCAACTGCTCGCCGGAGTCGAAGCGGTAGAAAGTGGGCGAACGCTCGGCGTTGACCATGGCGATGAAGCGCTCCGGTCGATCCGAGCCCTCTGGCCCGGCGATGACACCGCAGGCCTCATCGGGGTGATCGGCGCGCGCGTGCGCCACCATCGCCTCCACGAGGTCGGCCCTGATCACCAGCACGAGTCGCACACCCTTTCCGCAACGCCGACCCATCGCAGTCGACAACGAGCCAGGATATTCGGCTATTCCCACGAACATATCGGGCGGGTCTGTGGTGTGTGGCGCCGGGACGTTCGCGGCAGATCAGCCCGACAATATGTCGCGATAGGCGGGGATGCCCGCGACCGCGTGGGCCGAGCGGATCGCGTCGACGACGGCGCGTTCGACGCACACCGCGGCCGCCGTGCAAATCTCGTCCAGGACGAGCAGATCGGCGGGAAAGGCGGGCGGCAGCGGAAGATCGGGGCTCTCCTCGGCCGTACCGGTGGCGAGCGCGAAGATCGTGTCCCCGTCGAGCGGTGAATGCGCGGGACGAATCGCCCTGGCCAAGCCGTCGTGCGCGGTGGCCGCCACCCGCCTGCACCCGGCCGGATCGAGCGGGGCGTCCGTCGCCACGACTCCGATCGTGGTGTTGAGCACCGTGCCTTTCACCGGCAGTGCATTGGCCGCGGCCAACTGCTCGGCCGTCGGCGCGCGCAGGCCGAAGTACTCGGGTCCGTCGGTGCCGCACCCCCACGGCAACCCGGTGCGCGGATCGAATACCGAGCCAACGGGATTGGCCACGATCAACGCGGCGACGGTGATCCCGGCGGCGGCGCCTTCGCTCAGCACAACGCTCGCGGTCCCCACCCCGCCTTTGATCGATCCCGCGCGAGCGCCGACACCCGCACCGACCGACCCGCGGGCGAAATCGACCGCCGCGGCCTTCGCCGCCTGATAGCCGAACTCGGCCGTCGGCCGGATACCCCACGCCCCGACCGGAAGATCGAAGATCACCGCGCCGGGGACGATCGGCACCACCCGGCCCGGGTCGGTCGGATCCATCACGATGCCCGCGCCGTTCTCCTCCAGCCAGCGCATGACGCCGTCGGCCGCGGCGAGACCGTAGGCGCTGCCACCGGTCAACAGGATCGCGTCGACCTGGCGGACGGTGTTCATCGGATCGAGCAGGTCGGTCTCGCGGGTGCCCGGCCCGCCGCCGCGCACGTCGACCGACGCCACCGCGCCGCCCGGCACGCGCACGACCGTGCAGCCGGTGGCCGCCCCGGCGCCCAGTGCAGCGTCGGGATCGAGGACGTGGTGATGACCGACCAGCACACCCGGGACATCGGTGAGCGAACTGTTCTCCCCCGGCTCGGCTTTCACCATCTCTACTCCTCACGGCGGCTGATCGACCGCGCCGATCTTCGCACCGAAGCCGGTCAGGGAGCCAGCGCTTGCAGCAGTGAGTCCTGCATCCAGGTCAGCCAGTGGTACACGTCCAGGTGCGGAGCGCGCGGATCTTCGGGCTCGAGATGGTCGGGCGTGTCGGCGTCGATGTTCAGCACCGTGCCGAGCGCAAGGCGCACGTCGGTGAGCGCGGTCAGCCACGCGTCGGCCTGCTCCGGGGTGATCACGATCTTGCCGCCCGCGCTCGGCACGGTATCCAGCACCACCGAGCCAGCGGCCAGCTTGGCATCGATGATGTCGGGCTCGTGCAGGCCACGCAGCGCGCTGTTGAGACCGGCGCGCTCGGCGTCCGGCGAGCCGGGCTCGCTGCGGTGGAAGTCCGGGAGGAGCCTGCGCAGCCGCGGGTCGTCGGGCGGGACGGTGTTGCCGGATCGTAATCCGGTCAGCGCGGCCAGATCGTCATCGGGGGCGGACGCGGCGCGTTCGGTGAGCAGCCCGGAGACCGCTCCCACCAGTGACCGAAGCACGTTGGCCTCGCGTGCGTCCATTTCGGAACGCAGTTTGAGACCGCTCAGCGAGTTCTTCCTGCTCCACTTACGCACGGCGTCAGGGTAGCGTTCTGGTCAGTCGTCCCGCTGCATGGTGGCCCAGAGGCCCGCGGCGTGTAGCCGCTGGACATCATGTTCCATCTTGTCCCGGGAACCGGACGAGACCACCGCCTTGCCCTCGTTGTGGACCTTCAACATCAGCTCGGTCGCCTTCGCTTTGCTGTAGCCGAACAGCTTCTGGAAGATGTAGGTGACGTAATGCATGAGATTGACCGGATCGTCCCAGACCACGGTCACCCAGGGGCGGTCCTCCGCCTCCAGGATCTCGGTGTATTCGACCGCCTCTGGCGTCGCCTGTGCCGCGGAAACTGTCGCGTTCGCGGCGCCCATGACGACGTCACCCCGGACTATGTTGCACAAGGCCATAACGTCAAGGGTACGACTCGACTCCCGATAAACAAGCCCACGCAGCCCCGATTCGCGCTTTCCCGGTTCACCGGCACGATGCCCGCCGCTGCGGCCCGGCCGCCATGTCTACAGTGACTGCGTGGACCTGCGTGACGGCACCGCGAGCACGGCGCTGCTGACCGACCAGTACGAACTGACCATGCTCGCCGCGGCGCTCGCCGACGGTTCGGCGCAGCGGCAGTGCACCTTCGAGGTGTTCGCCAGACGTTTGCCCAATGGTCGTCGCTACGGCGTGGTCGGTGGCACCGGCAGGCTGCTCGAGGCACTGCGGCGGTTCCGCTTCGATGACGCGGAACTCGCCGTCATCGCGCCGTTCTCGGATCGGCAAACCCTCGACTGGCTGCGCGACTATCGATTCACCGGCGACATCGACGGCTACGCCGAAGGAGAGCTCTATTTCCCCGGCTCCCCGATCCTCTCGGTGCGCGGCAGCTTCGCCGAATGCGTGCTGCTGGAGACGCTGGTCCTGTCGATTCTCAACCACGACAGCGCGATCGCGTCGGCGGCAGCGCGCATGGTGAGCGCCGCCGGTGGGCGCCGGATGATCGAGATGGGCTCGCGGCGCGCCCACGAACATGCCGCCCCCGACAGTTCCCGCGCGGCGTATCTGGCCGGTTTCGACGCCACCTCCAATCTGGAGGCGGTGCGCCGCTACGGTATTCCGGGCGCGGGCACCAGCGCGCACGCGTTCGTCCTGCTGCACAGCGGTCCCGACGGGGCGCACGAGGCCGAAGCGTTCCGCAGCCAGCTGCGGACACTCGGGATCGGGACGACGCTGCTGGTGGACACCTTCGACATCACCAAGGGCGTGGCGACCGCCATCGAGGTGGCAGGCACCGAACTGGGCGGGGTCCGGATCGACTCCGGCGATCTCGGCGTGCTGGCCCGCCAGGTGCGCGACCAACTCGACGCGCTCGGCGCGACCAAGACCCGCATTGTGGTCTCCGGCGATCTCGACGAGTACGCCATCGCCGCGTTGCGCGCCGAACCGGTCGACGTCTACGGCGTCGGCACGGCGCTGGTCACCGGGTCGGGCGCGCCGACAGCGGGAATGGTCTACAAGCTGGTCGAGGTGGACGGGTTGCCGGTGGCCAAACGCAGCAGTCACAAACAGTCGCGCGGCGGCACGAAGAAGGCGGTCCGCTTGGCCCGCGACACCGGCACGATCGTCGAGGAGATCGTCTACCCGGCGGGCGGACCGGTACCGCCGTCGAACGGCTTCCAAGCCCGTGATCTGCTCGTCCCGCTGGTCCGCGGAGGTGAGCCGGTGGAAGACCTGCCCACGCTGTCCGACAGCCGCGACCTGGTCGCCCGCGGGCTGATCAGCCTGCCGTGGGAGGGCCTCAAGTTGTCCTCGGGCGAACCGGCGATCGTAACCACCTTCGCCTGAGGTCAGCGCCTGCGCTCGGCGACGTGGTGCACCAGATGGCGGCGTTTACATCGCGTCCACCGGAATTTCCCGCGCGTCGAGTTAACCGGTGGTCCGGCCTGGCGGCAGAATCTCGGTAGGTCACCAGTCACACCGCGGGAGGTCACCGTGACCCGAGCACTGATCATCGTCGACGTCCAGAACGATTTCTGCGAGGGCGGATCGCTCGCGGTCACCGGCGGCGCCGCGGTGGCCGCCCGGATCAGCGAGCATCTCGCGGCGACGCACTACAGCGTGGTGGTCGCGACCCGCGACTACCACATCGATCCCGGCGCGCACTTCTCCGACGAGCCCGACTACGTGGACAGCTGGCCGCCGCACTGCCGGGTCGGCACGCCCGGCGCCGACTTCCACCCCGCCCTGACCATCGACCCGATCCACCAGATCTTCTCCAAGGGCGCCTACACCGCGGCCTACTCCGGTTTCGAGGGCACGACCGACGACGGCACCGGACTGGCCGACTGGCTGCACGACCGCGGCGTGGACGCCGTCGACGTGGTCGGCATCGCCACCGATCACTGTGTGCGCGCCACCGCGCTGGACGCGCGCATCGAGGGTTTCGACACCCGCGTCCTGCTCGATCTCACCGCCGGGGTGGCATCGGACACCGTGACCGCCGCGCTGGACCGCATGCGCGGGGCGGGCGTCGATCTCGAAGGAAGCATCAGCCGGTAGACCGCCCGGTCTCGCCGACCGGCCCGTCCTGTCGGAGGCACCGAGTAGGCTGCTCGCGTGTCCGAACTTCCGCCCGTCTCCGACCTTTTGGCCACCGCCGTGCAGGCGCTCGGCGGGAAGGAACGCGCCGGGCAGGTGACCATGGCCGCGGCGGTCGACCACGCGATCGATACCAAGGAGCACCTCGCGGTGCAGGCGGGCACGGGTACCGGCAAGTCGCTGGCGTATCTGGTGCCGAGCCTGCACCACGCGGTGCGCACCGGTCGCACCGTGGTGGTCTCCACAGCGACGATCGCGTTGCAGCGCCAACTGGTCGACCGGGATCTGCCGCGGCTGGCCGAGGCGTTGCGCGGGCCGCTGGGCCGGACGCCGAAGTTCGCGATCCTCAAGGGACGCAACAACTATCTGTGCTTGAACAAGATCAACAGCGCCATCCCGGACGAGCCTGCCGAGGCGGAGCTGTTCGACGCGTTCGCGATCTCCCGCCTCGGCCGCGAGGTGCAGCGGCTCAACGACTGGGCCTCCGACACCGAGACCGGAGACCGCGACGAACTCGCCCCCGGGGTGAGCGACCGCGCCTGGCGACAGGTCAGTGTGTCGTCGCGGGAGTGCCTGGGCAAGTCGCGCTGCCCGTTCGGCCAGGATTGCTTCGCCGAGCGCGCCAGGACGGAATCGGCGCAGGCCGACGTGGTGGTGACCAATCACGCGCTGCTCGCGATCGATGCGATCAGCGGTATCCAGGTACTGCCCGAGCACGATGTCGTGGTCATCGATGAGGCGCACGAATTGGTCGATCGGGTCACCGGCGTGGCCACCGCCGAGCTCGCCCCTTCCGCGATCAGCGCCGCCGCGCGACGCTGCGCCAAACTGATCGACGAGCAGGAGGTGGACCGCCTGGAGGGCGCCGCCGATGCCTGGCACACCGTGCTGGACGAGCTGCCCGCCGCACGCTGGGACACCCTCCCCGACGGCGTCGCCCCGGTACTGGCCCTGATCCGGGACGCGGCCTGGAACGCGCGCACCGCCCTCGCGCCGCCGGGCGCCACCACCGCGCAGGGCGATCCGGAGAGCGCCGCGGCCCGCAATCTGGCGCTGGCCGCGATCGATGAGGTGCACGACAGCGCGGTCCGCGCGCTGACCGCGTTCGAGGAGCCCGATCCGGCCGCCCGGCGCGACGTCATCTGGTTGGCCGCCGACGAGGTCCGCGGCGTCGTGCGCCGTTCGTTGCGCATGGCCCCACTCTCGGTCGGCGGATTGTTGCGCAGCAGGCTCTTCGGCACCGCCACCGTGGTGCTGACCTCCGCCACGTTGCAGATCGGCGGCTCGTTCGACGGGCTCGCGATCACCTGGGGCCTGCCCGCGCAGTCGGGCAACCGCGTCGACCCGGCCACCGCGAACGGCGCGGAGGCGCCGTCGGACGCCGAGACCGTCCGCTGGAACTCGCTCGATGTCGGCTCTCCGTTCGACCACGCCAAGTCCGGCATCCTCTACGTCGCCAAGCACCTGCCCGCACCGGGACGCGACGGCTTGGCGCCCGCGTACCTGGACGAGATCGAGCGACTGATCACCGCGGCGGGCGGGCGCACCCTCGGCCTGTTCTCCTCGATGCGCGCGGCGCGCGCGGCCACCGACGCGTTGCGCGACCGGTTGCGGACACCGATCTTGTGCCAGGGCGAGGATGCCACGGGGGCGCTGGTCCGCAAGTTCGCCGACGACCCGGAGACCTCGCTGTTCGGCACGCTGTCGCTGTGGCAGGGTGTCGACGTGCCGGGCCCTTCGCTGAGCTTGGTGATCCTGGACCGCATCCCGTTCCCACGCCCGGACGATCCGCTGCTCACGGCCAGGCAGCGCGCCGTGGAGTCGCGGGGCGGCAACGGATTCATGACGGTGGCCGCCAACCATGCCGCGCTCCTGCTGGCGCAGGGCACCGGGCGCCTGCTGCGCAGCGTCGATGATCGCGGTGTGGTGGCCATCCTGGATTCCCGCCTCGCCACGGCTCGCTATGGCGGATATCTGCGCGCTTCACTGCCGCCCTATTGGGAGACCGCCGACCCCGACGTCGTGGTCAAAGCGCTAGGACGACTCGCCGCAGCAGCGGCGGTGTGATACCGCGCACACCCGCCGGTCTATATTTCCAGACGGAAGTAGATTGGTGTGCGGTACTTCGGTGACCCCCAATTCCCACACCGAACGTATCGATCGTCCCCGCGCCAAGCCCTGCACGCGGCGCGGGGACACCACCGAATCCTTTGTCCGGCGACGCGATCTCAGCCCCGCACGGCCACCGCATCGACTTCGAACAACATCCCGGGCAGCGCAAGCGCGGCCACTCCGGTCAGTGTCTGCGCAGGGGGTTTGTCCCCCCAGATCGCCGCGATCTTTTTGCCGAGCACGGCCAGCTTGTCCAGGTCGTGGTCGACGATATGCGTCCGCAATTGCGCGACGTCGGTGAAGCCCAATCCCACCGAGCGCAGCGCGATGCCGAGATTGGCGAACGCGTTGTCCACCTGAGCCGCGAAATCCGTACTGGTGGTGTGCCCTTCGGCGTCCGAGTCGTACTGCCCCGCGATGAACACCAACTCCCCGCGTGTGGTCGCCACATGGCTGTAGCCGAATCCGGTCGGGTCGTGCAGTTCGGCGGGGTTGCTGATCTCGATGGCCATGGTCATCTCCTTGCTCGGTTGTCTTCTGCTGCAACACCGAAACGACGATTCAGCAGGCCGCAGTGTGACATGACATCGGCCATAAACGACCGCGGCGCGGTGACCCGAGGTCACCGCGCCGCGATTCGGCAATGATTCACAGCACCCACTTCAGGATCAGCGTGAGGACGCCGGTCACGACCCCGAGGATCACCGCGGCCACACCCCACACGAATCCCTGACGCTCCCACGGACGTCCCGCATCCAGCGAGATCTTGCCGGCACCGGTGAAGGCCAGCCCGGCGGCCGCGGCCGCGAACAGCAATCCCATCTCATATCCCTTGCCGGTGAGCAGGCCGCCGCTCCAGGTGACGTTGATCGCGTTGATCATGGTGCCGAGCACGGCGGCAGCGGCCAGCGGGGTCAGCAGGCCGAGCAGGAGAAGCAGGCCGCCACCGAGTTCGGTCAGGCCCGCCAGCGTCCCGAAGATCTTGCCCGGGTTGTAGCCCATTTGCTCGAAGCCGTCGGCGTTGGCTCGCCAGCCCGGGCCGCCCCACCAGCCGAAGAGCTTCTGCGCGCCGTGCGCGGCGAGCAAGCCGCCGAAGACGACGCGCACGATCAGCAAGCCGATGTCGGTGGAGATCGCGTCCAACTGGGTGTTTCCGCTGCTGCGTTCGAGTACGGATTTGATGGTCATGCTGGTCCTCATCCCTGCAAGTCGTTCCGGCGGACATGGTGCCCCGGCTAAACAAACCGGACTGCGGTCCGATTGTCGCACGAAGGGCTCAACTGCCCAACCCACTCCGCTTATTCCACGGTCCGGTGAGTGGGATGGTTCAGCGCGAAAGCGAGCGAGAGGTTACTCCGCGAGGATTAGGTAAACCACATCATCGCATCGTCGTCGCGAAGAACGCGTTGAGCCGTTGCCGTGGAGTGTGCATATGTTGCAAGCTCGTCGGCAGTCGCGTGATTGCTCACGCGGCGTTGCCCTCGTGGGGCTTCCCGTGGCGGTACCCGCTGCCAGCAGAGCTGGTCTTACATGGGTTTCCAGCGGGCTCGTTTACAGTCGCCCCGCAACTCGGGGAGGACCCACCGCCGGTCACCGTTGCCGCGATAGCGGCGAGGTTGCGGGCGGCGTTGATGTCGCGATCAGCGGTGTGACCGCACATCTCACAACCGAATACACGATCAGACAGGCGCAGTTTGGCTTTCACCACGCCACAACAGTTGCAGGTTCTCGAACTCGGGAACCAGCGGTCAGCGACCACGAGTCGGCCACCGCGCCACCTGGTCTTGTAGTCCAGTTGCCGACGCAGTTCACCCCACCCGGCCCCGGCGATACGCCGGGCCAGCCGCCGGTTACGCAGCATGCCGGTGACGTTAAGGTCTTCGATCACGATTGTGCCGAACCGGTCGGCCAGCGCAGTGGTGAGCTGGTGTAGTCCGTCGACCCGCGCGTTCGCCACCCGCGCATGCAATCGCGCGATCTTTGTGGTCGTGCGCTGCCAGCGCTTCGATGGGGTCGCACCGCTCCGCTTGTCCGGTCCGCAGCGGCGCGCGGCCCGGCGCTGCAACCGTCTCAGCTGCTTTTGGGCGTGTTCGAGATGGTCGGCGTTGGCCACCATCCCGTGCTCGTCGGAGACGCCGGTAACAGGACGCGACAGCACGGCCAGCCGCATCACGCCGAGGTCCACCCCGACCACTGTGTCCGGCAGCTGCGGTGCGCGGTGAGTGCGGGCAACTTCGACCGAGAACGACACGAACCAACGGCCCCGGCTGGACGTGACGGTGGCCGACCGGATCCGCGCGGTCCCCGCCTCGATCCGGCGGGCCAGTTTGCGGGTCGACTCGTGGGTACGCACCATCCCGATCCGTGGCAGCCGCAGATGCCGCCGGTCGGTGCCGGGCGCGAGCCCGAACGCGCCAGTGGTGAACCGGCACGACAACAGCGCCTTCCCCGACTTGAAGCGCGGAAACCGCACTCGCCGGTAGCTGCGATCTCCGGAACGCGATGCCGTCCAATTCGACAGCGCGGCGGCCAGATTCGCCAGCCCCGACGAGTACGCCTCCTTGCTGTTGTCCCGCCACCATGGCGCCACATCGTCCTTGACCTGGTTCCACATCTTGCGCAGCCCGTACGCTGACCACCCGACCAATGGAGTCAGATCATCGTCTGCGATGCCGCAAGAGCGTTCCGCATTCCGTTGGTCGAGGTTCGCTTTGATTGTGCGCAGGCCCCAGTTGTAGACAAACCGTTGCGCGCCGCAATGCGACCGCAGCGCGTCCACCTGACCGGACGTCGGGTCGAGCGCGAAGCGGTACGCCTGCACCACCCGCCCATTCGGTACACCGCTCCTGGTCACACCCGGCATCATGACACCCGCCACCGACAACAACACCGGCCTGGCACGCTGTCGCAGGTCATGACCAGCGCCACGCCCACTACGCGCTCGGCGCGGACACCAAGCCGAACTCCGCGTCGGAGGCCAGCAGGTCGTTGTGCGGCAGAACGCGCACGGTGTAGCCGACCGCGCCGGACAGCGGTACCGGGGTGTCGACAGTGAACAGCTCCACGCCGGAATCGGACCCGCTGTGCGTCATCGGGACCGTCGTGATGTCGGAGAGGTCGTCGGTCGCGGACACCCGTCCGAGCACCGCCTGGACCACCACGTCCGAGACGCTCAACCCGCCGAGCTCGACACGCGCGGTCAGCGACAGCCGCGCCCCGATGACCGGCGTGTCCGGTAGTCCCGCGCTGTCCACCTGGATCACCTTGACCGACGGCCACGCCGACTCCACCCGGTGGCGGTACTCCGCGATCGCGCGCGCGACGGCGAAATCGTCGGCCGTCGCCCGCTGATATGCCGCGGCGGCAGGGGCGTAGTACTGCACCGCGTAGTCGCGGACCATCCGCGAGGCCAGCACGTTCGGTCCCAAGGTCTGCAAGGTGTGCCGGACCATCTCGACCCAGCGGACCGGCATGTCCGACGCGTCGCGATCGTAGAAGCGCGGCGCGACGGTGCCCTCGAACAGGTCGTAGAGCGCGGCGGCCTCCAGGTCGTCGCGGCGTTGCTCGTCGCGGACGCCGTCCGCGGTGGGGATGGCCCAGCCGTTGTCGCCGTCGAACATCTCGTCCCACCAGCCGTCCCGGATGGACAGGTTGAGCCCGCCGTTCAGCGCGGACTTCATGCCGGAGGTGCCGCACGCCTCCAGCGGGCGCAGCGGGTTGTTCAGCCAGACGTCGCAACCCCAGTACAGGAAGCGAGCCATCGACATGTCGTAGTCGGGCAGGAAGACGATCCGGTGCCGCACTTCCGGATCGTCGGCGAAGCGCACCACCTGCTGGATGAGCGCCTTGCCGCCGTCGTCGGCGGGGTGGCTCTTGCCCGCGACCACCAACTGCATCGGACGGCGCGGGTCCAGCAGCAGGGCGCGCAATCGCTGCGGGTCGCGCAGCATCAGGGTGAGGCGCTTGTAGGTCGGCACCCGCCGCGCGAACCCGACGGTCAGTACGTTCGGATCGAAAACCCCGTTGACCCAGCCGAGTTCGGCCTCCGCCGCGCCGCGCTCCAGCCAGGACGCCCGCACTCGGCGGCGCACTTCCTCGACCAGGATGCCGCGCAGCGTGTTCCGCGTCGACCACAGCTCGGTGAGGTCGACATCGCGCAGGCGTTCCCAGCCGCGCGCCTCCTCGACCAGCTCCGCCCCGATGTGCTGACGGGCCTTGTCCACCCATTCCCGCGCGGCCCAGGTGGTGGCGTGCACGCCGTTGGTGACCGACCCGATCGGCACCTCCGCGGGGTCGAATCCGGGCCACAGCGAGGCGAACATGGATCGGCTGACCTCGCCGTGCAACTTCGAGACGCCGTTGGCGCGCTGCGCGAGCCGCAGCCCCATGTGGGCCATGTTGAACACGGAGGGGTCGGCTTCCCGTCCGAGCGCCACGATCCGGTCCACGGAAAGGCCGGGTAGCAGCGCGGATTCGGATTCGCCGTGCGCGCCGCCGAAGTAGCGGCGCACCATCGGCATCGGGAACCGATCGATGCCCGCCGGGACCGGAGTGTGCGTGGTGAACACCGTGCCCGCCCGCACTGCGGCCAGCGCGGCATCGAAATCCTTTCCGGCCGAGATGAATTCGCGGATGCGCTCGACACCGAGAAAACCCGCGTGGCCTTCGTTCATGTGGAACACGTCGGGATCAGGCAGCCCTTCCACGGCCGTGTAGGCGCGGACCGCGCGGACGCCGCCGATGCCGGCCAGGATCTCCTGCCGGATCCGATGTTCCTGGTCGCCGCCGTAGAGGCGGTCGGTGACCGCGCGCAGTTCCGGATCGTTCTCGGCGATGTCCGAGTCGAGCAGCAGCAGTGGAATCCGGCCGACCTGCGCGATCCACACCCGCGCACGCAGCACCCTGCCCTCGGGCATGGCCACATGAATGAGCACCGGCGAACCACCCGAGGTGAGCGCGCGCAGCGGAAGACCCTGCGGGTCCAGCGCCGGATAGTGCTCGGCCTGCCAGCCGTCCGCGGACAACGACTGCCGGAAGTACCCCGAGCGGTACAGCAGTCCCACGCCGATCAGCGGCAGTCCCAGATCGGACGCGGCTTTCAGGTGATCGCCGGCCAGGATGCCCAGCCCACCCGAGTAGTTCGGCAGCACCTCGGTAACGCCGAACTCCATCGAGAAGTACGCGATGCCGCGCACCCCCTCCTCCCCCGCCCGACGCTGGAACCAACCCGGCGCCGCCAGGTAATCGCGCAAGTCCGCGGCCGCGGCGTCCACGCGCGCCGCATAATCCGGATCGGCGGCCAGCTCGTCCAACCGCACCGCGGGCACCTCGCCCAGCATCCGAACCGGATCATGCCCCATCTCCTGCCACCGCCGCGGATCCAACGCGGCGAACAGGTCCTGCGTCGGCGGATGCCACGACCAGCGCAGATTGGTGGCGAGCTCACCCAGGGCCGCCAAACGCTCGGGCAGATGGGCACGGACGGTGAAACGACGCAATGCCTTCATTGGGTAAAAACTACACGGGTCGGCGGTGCGCTGCTGCGTCCTGGCGTGATCTTCAGCGATGCTCTGACCTGGGGATACCCGGTCAAAGTGCTGCGCTGGTCAGGCCACATCCGGCGGTCGATCGTACGCCTCGATCGTGGCCTTCGAGGTCGAGGAGTCCTGCAACACCAGCTCCCACGGACCGGAGTTGATCTCGAAGCTCTTGCCGAACCCGATCCACTTGCCCGCCATGCGAGTCCCGGTCAGCTCGATCAACAATTGGATCGCGCCGTGGTAGTAGGCGCCGCGATAGTAGCCCTCCTGCGCCGTGTGCTCGTTCCATGTGCCCGTGGCAACGTGCCCGTCGACTGTCAGGTCCATCTCCATGGAGGACTGTGCGGAGTTCGGCAGGCTACGCACAGTCAGGCGGTTGTCGTGCTGTAGCACCACTACGTGGTGCACGGCCGTGAACGTCGCGTCTCGGCCGGACGAGTAGTACTCATAGCGCGACAGCCAGATCCCGGAGTAGTTGCCGGGAGTCCGCGGTCGTCGCGCGTTCGCGAACTGCTCCGTTTCCACCTGACCGATGGCCGAGTCGACCTCGGTCCCGTCCTCACCGCCGGACAGGCTTCGGCCTGCCATGACGGCGCCGAATCCCAACGATTCGATCGGGAGCCGCATGACTTTCTCGAGTGCTCGTGCGTGCGACGGCCGGGGGTTGGTGGTGAGGCCGGACTCCCAGCGCTGCACAAGGCGTTTGGTGGCGCTCGCGCACCCGGCCTCCCTGAGCGCTCTGGCTAGATCGTCCTGGCTCATCAGTCGCGCGTTCCTGGCCGCGCGTAGTGCCGTATTCGGAGTGGTGGGCATGACGTCACGGTAGCCCTTTGACGCCTAAATGTCGCCCTGAATAGCTATGGATTGACGCCGATTCCGCCATCGCGCGGACACGATCCGGAGGACGACTCTGAATGTGGCCCCGGCGCCGGGTTGAGCCGCCCCCGGCGCCGGGTGCTCACCAACCACACCAACATAGCGCCAGGGGGATCCAGATGCCCGATGACCTTGTCACCACGCTGCTCATCATCGCGACGGTTCTTGCTCTGCTCTGGCTGATATTCGACGGCCTGCCCAGGTTTCTCGACCGCCGCGAAAAGGCAACCGGGCCTGTCCCTGACGGCGGACTAGTCGAATCACGCTGTCATCCCGCGCCGCTGGTGCCGTTCACCGTCGCGCAATCCCGGATCGTCATGCAGAAGCTGATTCGCTGCGACGCCGAGCATTGCGACGCCAAGGCCGCGGCGTTCCGGGTGCTCGTGGAGGCTGGGCTCGTGAAGCCCGCACGGGCGCTCCGATGAGAGGAGCGTCATCTCCGATCCGCGCTACCGGGAATTCCTTCCGTAGGCGTCGCATCGACGCAGTGCTCCATTGGGCACACCGGAGCGAGCGGAGCTCCGCTGAGGTTCATCGTCGAATGACTTCTGACCTGCATATTCCGGCCGATGCCGGGTCGTCGGCGCGGCCACCGAGAGCCGGATAGGCATCTCTACCGTCACGGAACGGACACGTGACGCTCACCGGCGGGTTCGCCGCAAACTCCGCCGCCCGGACGTCCCGGGGATCGTCGCGAACGACACATCCCGCTACCCGATCGAGACCCACGCTCGGTTGTGAACTGCGGAGCGCGGGGCAAACCCAGAAGCTGTGCGGACCATCCGGCCGCATCAACCGAATCAGTCCGGGAGTGATCAAGATGTGGACGACAGCACACCCGTATCGCGCCCGCAAACGCCACTTGTCGCGGGCTGGAGTAGGCATCACGGGGATCGGAGCCATCGCGACCGCGCTCGTGCTCGTCGCACCGAACGCCGGGGCGGCAGTCACCTCGGTCAGCGCGGCCCAAGGAATGAGCTTCGGTTTCGCGAGTTACGGCACCAACTGCGAATACCGCGTGACGGCCATGATGGACAGTGCTTCATCTTCCGACCCGGTCATGTTCACCGACAGCGCCGGCGGAACTTTCTCGCCGAATCCCGCGCAGGTGAGCGGCAACCAGGCCACCACGGTCTGGACGCCCACCGCGACCGGACAACACACCATCTCCGCGAAACAAGGGACCGCCACGACACCGGGGACCTCCATGACGCAGGGAGCGGCCGCCGTAAGCACACCCGCGATGACGGTCGGCAACGGTATGAACCTCGGGATCGCGTGCCTGGTAATGCCGTAAGCGCCCAACAGCGGTGCGGCGCGAGCGAGCCGGATGCGGCCACCGTGCAGGACAGCCGCTCAGGCCGAGCAACGGGGACCGCACGCCCATCGGACACCCTGAACGGCTCGCTCACCTAGGCACTCTCCGCAGCACGACCGACGCGCGGCCACGTCGACCCCATCGTCAAACGGGCCGCAGCCACACCGCGCTGTTCGGCGCGAGAGTCACCGTGGCCGAGGCGGGTCGGTCGTGCCAACGTTCGTCGGTCGCCATTACCTCGCCGAGGTTGCCGATACCGGCGCCGCCGTAGTGCGCCGCGTCGGTGTTCAGCAGTTCGACCCAGCAGCCCGCATGCGGAAGGCCGACGCGGTAGGCCTCGTGCATCGATCCGGAGAAGTTGTAGACGCACGCGACGACCGAGCCGTCCGAGCCGTAGCGCAGGAACGCCAGCACGTTGTTGACCCGGTCGTTCGCCTCGATCCACGCGTAGCCGCCCGGCGTGGTGTCCTGACTCCAGAGGGCGGGGTAGGCGCGGTAGACCGCGTTCAGGTCCCGCACCAGCGCGGTGATGCCCTGGTGCAGGGGGTTGTCCAGTTCGTGCCAGTCCAGGCCGCGGTCGTGCGACCACTCGCGGAACTGGCCGAAGTCCTGCCCCATGAACAGCAATTGCTTGCCGGGATGCGCCCACATGTAGGCCAGCAGCGCCCGTACGCCACACGCCTTGGCGAAATCGTCACCCGGCATCCTGGTCCAGAGCGTGCCTTTGCCGTGCACCACTTCGTCGTGGCTGATCGGCAGCACGTAGTTCTCGCTCCAGGCGTACATCAGCGAGAAAGTCATCTCGTTGTGGTGCCAGCTGCGGTGCACCGGGTCGCGGCCGAGGAACCCCAGGGTGTCGTGCATCCAGCCCATGTTCCACTTCATCGTGAACCCGAGTCCGCCGACGTCGGTGCCGCGGGTGACGCCGGGCCAGGTGGTGGATTCCTCGGCGATGGTGACCACGCCGGGGTGGTTGCGGTGCACGGTGTCGTTGAGGTCTTGGAGGAAGTCGACGGCCTCCAGGTTCTCCCGGCCGCCGTGCACGTTGGGTTCCCAGTCGCCTTCCGCGCGGGAGTAATCCAGGTACAACATGGAGGCGACCGCGTCCACGCGCAGGCCGTCGATGTGGAATTCCTCGATCCAGTAGCGCGCGTTGGCGACCAGGAAGTTACGTACCTCCGGTCTGCCGAAGTCGAAGACGTAGGTGCCCCAGTCGAGTTGCTCGCCGCGGCGCGGGTCGGCGTGTTCGTAGAGCGGGGTGCCGTCGAAACGGGCCAGCGCCCATTCGTCGCGGGGAAAGTGAGCGGGGACCCAGTCCAGCAGTACTCCGATGTCCGCGGCGTGCATGCGGTCGACGAACGCGCGGAAGTCGTCGGGGGAACCGAAGCGCGCCGTCGGCGCATAGTAGGAGGTGACCTGGTACCCCCACGATCCGCCGAACGGATGCTCGGCGACCGGAAGCAATTCGATGTGGGTATATCCGGCCGCCTGCACGTATTCGGCCAGCTGGTCGGCCATTTCCCGATAGCCGAGGCCGGGACGCCACGAGCCGAGATGCACCTCGTAGACGCTCATCGGCGCTCGGGTCGGGTCGGTGGCCGCGCGCCGCTCGAGCCAGGCGTGGTCGTTCCACCCGTAATGGCTTTCGGTGACCACCGAAGCTGTGGCAGGGGGTTGTTCGGTGGCGAACGCCAGCGGGTCGGCGTGATCGACGGTGCGTCCGTCGGCGCCGTGCACCCGGTATTTGTACTTGCTGCCCGGTCCGACACCCGGGACGAAGACCTCCCAGATACCGGACGAGCCCAGCGAGCGCATCGGCGCGGTACTACCGCTCCAGCCGTCGAAATCCCCGATCACGGTGACGCCGCGCGCGTTCGGCGCCCACACCGCGAACGACGTGCCATCGACTTCCCCGTCCAGGGTGGTGTACCGGCGCGGATGCGCGCCGAGCACTTCCCACAGACGCTCATGGCGGCCCTCGCCGATCAGATGCAGGTCGAGGTCGCCGAGCGTGGGAAGGAAGCGGTAACCGTCGGCGCTGATGATCGTCTGACCACCGGGATAGGTGGTCACGACGCGATAGTCCATGAGCTCGGGATGCGGCACCACTGCGGCGAACACGCCGTGGCCAACGGATTTCAGCGCATGGTCGACGCCACCCACTCGCACCGACACCGTTTCCGCGTGCGGGCGCAGTACCCGCACGGCCGTGCCGTCGGGATGGGGGTGCGCGCCGAGCACGGTGTGCGGGTCGGCGTGCGTGCCCGCCGCGAGCAGCATGAGGTCCCGTCGCCTCATCGCAGCGTCCTGCGGTAGGCCAGCTCGGCGCGTGCCTGCTGGGATACCGGCGGCAACGTGATGATGTGCGCGACCGCGTTGGCGGGGTCCAATCGCACGTAATTGGTCTGGGCCCAGTGATATTCCTCGCCGCTGACCTCGTCGTACACCACCGGGTGGTCGTGCCACTCACGTCCGATCGCGGGCAGGTCGAGCGAGAGCATGCCCCACTCCGCGCCGAACGGGTTCAGGTTCACCACGACCAGCACGGCGTCGCCGCTGGCCGGGTCGATCTTGGAGAAGGCGAGCAGCGCGTCGTTGTCCACGTGATGGAAGTGCAGGCAGCGCAACTGTTGCAGGGCCGGGTGCGCGCGACGGATCTCGTTGAGCCGGGTGAGCCACGGCTCCAACGATTCCCCGCGAGCCAGCGCCTCGGCGAACGGGCGCGGACGCAGCTCATACTTTTCCGAGTCCAGGTACTCCTCGCTCCCCGGACGCACCGCCTGGTGCTCGAACAGCTCGAAACCCGAATACACCCCCCAGGTGGGTGCGAGGGTGGCAGCCAGCACCGCACGGATGGCGAACATGCCCGGCCCGCCGTGCTGCAGGCTCTCGTGCAGGATGTCCGGAGTGTTCACGAACAGGTTCGGGCGGGCTTCGTCGGCCTTCGCGGCCAGCTCGTTGCCGAACTCGGTCAGCTCCCACTTCGCCACCCGCCAGGTGAAATACGTGTAGGACTGGCTGAATCCGCGCCGCGCCAGCCCGTAGAGGCGGGCGGGGCGGGTGAACGCCTCGGACAGGAAGATCACGTCCGGGTCGGTGCGGCGTACGTTCGCGATCAGCCATTCCCAGAAGTCGGCGGGCTTGGTGTGCGGGTTGTCGACGCGGAAGATCTTGACGCCCGAGTCGATCCAGTGCCGTACCACGCGCAGCACCTCGGCGTAGAGGCCATCGGGGTCGATATCGAAGTTGACCGGGTAGATGTCCTGGTACTTCTTCGGCGGGTTCTCGGCGTAGGCGATGCTGCCGTCGGGCAGGGTGGTGAACCATGCCGGATGGGCCCGCACCCACGGATGGTCGGGCGCGCATTGCAGTGCGAGATCGAGCGCGACCTCCAGGCCGTGCCGGTGCGCCGCCGCGACGAACGCGGCGAAATCGGCCTCCGTGCCCAACCCGGGGTGCACAGCATCATGACCGCCGTGCTCGGAACCGATCGCCCACGGCGAGCCGACATCACCCGGCTCCGCGGTGAGCGCGTTGTTGCGGCCTTTGCGGTTCACCTCACCGATCGGGTGGATCGGCGGCAGGTACACCACGTCGAAGCCCATACCGGCGATACGCGGGAGTTGTTCGGCCGCGGTCGCGAAGGTGCCGTGGACCGGCTTGCCGGTGGCGTCGCGACCGCCGGTCGAGCGTGGGAAGAATTCGTACCACGAGCCGTAGAGCGCGCGGTGCCGCTCGACGTGGACTGTGTGCTGGGGACCGCGGGTGACCAGGTCGCGCAGCGGCGTGGCGCGCAGAATGTCGGCGACTTCCTCGGTGAAGGCAGGGGCCACCCGCGCGGGTAGCTGCTCGGCGCTGCGCAGCGCCGCCGCGACCGCGCGCAGGTGCTCGAACTGCTTCTTCGGAACGGCCTGCGCGGCGCGATCGAACAGCCGGGCACCCAGCTCGAGGTCGTTGTCCAAGTCGGCGGCGCTCTGCCCGACGGCCAGCTTCGCCTCGATCGCCGACCGCCAGGTGGCGATGGGGTCGCTCCACCCTTCGATGCGGTAAGTCCACGTGCCCGCGGCGTTCGGGGTGAACGTGGCATTGAACACGTCGGGTTCGTAGTCCGGCGTCATGCGGACACGGGTTGGCCGCGACGCGCCGGGACCTTTCACGACCAGCGTGGCGGCGACAGCGTCGTGGCCTTCTCGCCACACCACGGTGCGTACCGGGAATACCTCGCCGACCACGGCCTTGGCAGGCCGACCGCCTGCGATGGACGGGGCAGTGTCATCGATAGCGATGCGGCCGGTCACGGGACCAACCTACCGGTACACCACGCCGAGGACCGGGTCAGCGGGCATTCCGGAGCGCATTCGGGACGTGGTCGCGATACACGCGAGCGGCGCGGTCCGATCGGTTGCGGCCGTGGCCACGTGATCGGATCGTGGCGAGAGGCGTTCGACCCTGATCGGTGCTGAAAGGAGCGCGTGAGCGGGACTGGAATGCGCCGAAGCGGAGGCGCTCGGTCAGCGTGCGTCCTCGGCAAGCCCCGGCCGAAGGCGACCAAGACCGCGCCGAGCCGCACGTCCGGCTCCGCTGTATGCCCATCCGGCCCGCTTGGTCGAGGGGCGGTAACCCGCCGACGGGCGGGTGAGCTCGGTCAGCGTGCGTCAGCGGCCAGTCCGAGACCAAGGGCGACCAGGATCGCGGCGAGCGCGCGCTCGACCCGCTGCCGGATGCCGGTCCGGCGCAGCCAGGCGCCCGCGCGGTCGGCGGCCAAGACCACCCCGACGCACCAGGCTGTGTCGATCACCAACTGGATGAGCGCCAGGATTAGCACGGTCGGGAGCACCGGCCCGCTGGTGGGAAGGAACTGCGGCAGGATCGTCAGACCGAAGACGGCCGCCTTGGGGTTCGCCGCGATCGAGAGCAACGACGCGCGGAAGGCGGAGCCGGGCGCGCGGCCCGGCGGGAGCAACTTCGTCATCGCGCTACCGAACTCGTCGCCGCCGCGCGCACCCCGCCACGCCTGCACGCCGAGCCAGATCAACACCAGCGCACCGACGATGTGCACCGCGGTATGCATCGCCCGATTCGCGACCAGGAGCACCGACAGACCGGCCCCGCCCGCGAGCGTCCAGCCGAGCACGCCGATTTCGTTCCCGGCCACGGCCGCCAAGCCAGCGGTGCGTCCGTCCTGTACGGAGCGCTGCAGGAACAGCGCGGTCGCCGGTCCCGGCAGCGCCGCGAGAACCAGGCAGGCCAGCAGGAATTGGGGAAGAACGTGAACCCAGTGCGGCATCAGCCGATGGTCCCAGTTCCGCCCCGGCTCGGCCATTGGTTTCCGCGGCGATCTTCGCGGGCATCCAGAGAAGTCGCGGTCAGGCGGACCGCGGTCAACTCGGAAAGGTGCCGGCGCGCGGGCTCAGTACAGTGCGGCGGCGAGCTTACGGCGCGCGGACACGACGAACGGCTCGGCCTGGTCGAACAGCTCGAACAGTTCCAGCAGGCGCGTGCGCGCCTTCGTGCGCTCGTCGCCCGCCGTGCGCTTCACGACCTCGATCAGCCGGTCGAATGCCGCCTCCGGTCGCTGCTGGAACAGCTCCAGGTCGGCGGCGTCGATCGCGGCGTCGACATTCGACGGGTCGGCGTCCGCAGTCGCGATTGCCCCCTCCGGAAGCTCCTGCGCGCGGGCGAGGAACCGGAGCTGGCGCAGCGCGCCCTTGGCCTCCTCGTTCGTCGGCTCGGCGGCGAGGATGGCCTCGTAGGCCGCCTCCGCGCCGGCCAGGTCGCCCTGCTCCAGCGCGGCCTCGGCCGCCGCGAAACGCGGGTCCTCGGCGGGCTGCTGTGGCTGTCCACCGCCCTCCAGCTTGCCCGCCACCGCGTCTATCACCGCGTTCAGCCACTGCCGGACCTGCGGCTCCGGCTGCGCACCCTCGAAGTCGGCCAGCGGCTGACCGGCCGCGATCGCGATCACCGTGGGGATGCCCTGCACCCGCAGCGCCTGCGCGATGCGCATATTGGCCTCGGCCTCGACGGTGGCCAGGTCCCAGGCGCCGCCATCGGCGGGCA
>NZ_BDBA01000062.1 GCF_001612745.1 Nocardia amamiensis NBRC 102102
CGGCCACCAGACGCTCCAGCGTCCGGACCAGTTCGACACTGCCCGGGCTGCGCTGCGAGTACAGCACGACCACCACGGGCACCTGCATCGAGCGACGCAGGACCTTGGTCTCGAAGTCGGCCTCGGACACCGCATAGTCGCCGGCCGCACCGCCCGCGCCACTCGCGGGCTGCTTCAGGCTGGACAGATCGACCGCGCCGGACATGGCGGCGGCGACGGAGGGCGAAGGACGGCGTGCGGCTGGTCGATTCACAACGTCCAGTTTGTCACGACGTGGCCGACGCGGGCGCCGCGGACTCGGCCGAAATGCCGTTGCTCAGCTCACCCAGCTGACCCGAACGCACCGCCCAGACCTCGAACAGCACAGTGCAGAACGGCGGAATGCTCGACAGCAGCGCGAGCACGGTGGTCTTGGCGTTCCAGCGCAGCTCGCGCGCCGTCACGATCGCGAGGATCACGAACATAATGAACACGATTCCGTGCGTCATGCCGAACACCTTGACCGGCCACATCACCGGCTCGGGAATCCGCTTGAACACCATGCCGATGATCAGCAGCACCCAGGAGATCGCCTCGAGCACCGCAATGAACCGAAACCGCTTGGCCACCGTGCTCAGGTCGAAGACATTGCCCATGCGCCCCATTGTGCCGGATGCACTACGGGCCGTCGTAGTGGAACGAATCACACCCGCACATGTCGCCCACGCGTCGCCGTTACGCAGCGGGCCCCACGCCCACGCTCGGCCCCAGACGCCCACCTCACGGCCCAACACCCTCCACGCCTACAGCAGCAGAGCCCAAACGACTTATGACCGCCCACGATCGGGACGGCCATCAGTCGATGATCTGGCACGGGACGTCGCGTGCCCGCCGTCAGACGCGGACGATCAGCGCGTCACCCTGACCGCCGCCACCGCAGAGCGCTGCCGCGCCCACACCGCCACCACGGCGCTTCAGCTCCAGCACCAGGTGCAGCAAGATGCGCGCGCCCGACATGCCCAGTGGGTGGCCGATGGCGATGGCGCCGCCGTTGACGTTCACCTTCTCCGGGTCTATGCCAAGCTTGCGGGTGGAGGCGATGCCGACCGCGGCGAACGCCTCGTTGATCTCCACCAGATCCAGGTCGGCGGGCGAAATGCCCTCACGGGCGCAGGCCTTGGCAATGGCGTTGGCGGGCTGGTCCTGCAGGGTCGAGTCCGGGCCTGCGACCACGCCTGCCGCGCCGATCTCGGCGATCCAGCTCAGACCGAGCGACTGCGCCTTCTCCTTGCTCATCACGACGACCGCGGCCGCACCGTCGGAGATCTGCGAAGCGGTGCCCGCGGTGATAGTGCCGCTTTTGCTGAAGGCGGGGCGCAACTTGCCGAGCGATTCGGCGGTGGTGTCGGCGCGGATGCCCTCGTCGGTGCTCACCAGCACCGGATCGCCCTTGCGCTGCGGCACCGCGACCGGGACCACCTCGTCGTCGAAGACGCCGTTCTTCCATGCCGCCGCCGCACGCTGGTGCGAGGCCGCCGCGAACGCGTCCTGGTCCGCTCGGCTGATCTGGTCGGTCTCGTTGCGCTGCTCGGTGAGCGCGCCCATGGCCTGGTCGGTGAAGATGTCGTGCAGACCGTCGTAGGCCATGTGGTCGCGCAGCGTCACGTCGCCGTATTTGAAGCCTTCGCGGCTCTTTTCGAGCAGATGCGGCGCCTGGCTCATGGACTCCTGGCCGCCCGCGACGACGATCTCGTACTCTCCGGCCCGGATCAACTGGTCGGCGAGGGCGATCGCGTTGATGCCGGACAGGCAGACCTTGTTCAACGTCAGCGCGGGCACGTCCATCGGGATGCCCGCGGCTACCGCCGCCTGGCGGGCGGGGATCTGGCCCGCGCCTGCGGTGAGCACCTGACCCATGATCACGTAGTCGACCTGGTCGGGCGCGACGCCGCCCTTCTCCAGCGCCGCCTTGATGGCGAAACCGCCCAAATCGGAGCCGCTGAAGTCCTTCAGACCCCCGAGCAGCCGGCCGACCGGGGTACGCGCACCGGAGACGATCACGGAAGTGGTCACGACGAGCCTCGCATTCGTAGATCTGCCCGCGCCTACCCGCGGCGCGAGAGCAAGTTTTCCTACTCAACGGTAGCGGGTCCGGTCCACGCGTCCTGGGCCAGGTCGCGCTACGTTCGACTGGTGAGCACCGTTACGGATCAGTCATCTTTCATCCCCGCGGACTACGTGACCGCGGTCGACCACGTGGGCATCGCGGTGCCCGACCTGGATGCCGCGGTGGCCTGGTACGCCGAGCACCTCGGCATGGTCGAGACCCATCGCGAGGTGAACGAGTCGCAGGGCGTGCACGAGGCCATGCTGTCGCTGCCCGGCGCGCCGGACCGAGCGACCGCCCTGCAATTGCTGGCGCCGCTCAACACGGAGTCCACCATCGCGCGGTTCATCGATCGCAGCGGCCCGGGCTTGCAGCAACTGGCCTACCGGGTGACCGACATCGACGCCGTCTCCGCGTACCTCCGCGCCAAGGGGTTGCGTTTGCTGTACGAGGCTCCACGGCCCGGATCGGCCGATTCCCGCATCAATTTCATCCACCCGAAGGATGCTGGCGGTGTGCTGATCGAGTTGGTCGAACCGAACGCGAATGTTACGCACTAGTATCAAGGTCAGGTCGAGAAAACTCGTTGGAATGACATTCGCAGTCGAGTCACCATCGGGTGTCTTCAGGCTGTAGTTTGTGTGCCATGTCGTCACCCGAGTCCGATCGCAATCGCTTCGTTGCACTGCCCTTCACCGTTGTGCGCAAGGGTTATGCGCAAGACGAGGTGCGTAATTACTTCGACCGCTTCGACGCGGAACTGAGAGTCACCGCCACCGACCGCGATGCCGCTGCGGCACAAGCACGTAACCTCGCAAGCCAGCTGGAAGACGCGCGCGACGAGATCGACGAACTCCGCAAGGAGGTCGACCGACTCTCGGTGCCGCCCACCACCGCGGAAGGCATGTCCGACCGCATTTCCCGCATGCTGCGCCTGGCCTCCGACGAGGCGTCCGAGGTCCGTGCCCTGGCGCAGGCCGAGGCAGCGGAAATGGTGTCGATCGCCGAGCAGCAGGCCACCGAGATGCGTGGCAAGTACGAGTCGCTGCTCGCCGAGACCAAGGAGAAGCGCGAGGCGCTCGAAATCGAATTCGAGCAGACCCTCGCGAACGCACGCACCGAGTCCGCCAAGATCATCGAGGCTGCCCAGGCCGAGGCCGACCGCATCGGCAAGGAAGCCGACGCGAAGCGCAAGGCCAACCAGCAGGACTTCGAGGCCACCATGGCCGAGCGTCGCACCAAGCTCACCCGCGCGATGGAAGAGCTGGAGGCCACCAGCCGCGCCGAGGCCGCCCAGCGGATCAAGGACGCCACCGACGAGGCCAACCGCCTCATCACCTCCGCCACCCAGACCTCCGAGCGCAAGATCGCGCACGCGAAGGAACTGGCCGAGGAGATGCGCGTGCTGCGCGGCCGCGTGCTCGCCCAGCTGCTCGGTATCCGCGGTCAGCTCGACTCGGTGCCCGCGATGCTCGCCGCGGTCAACCGGGAAAGCGAACTGCTGGACGGCGTTCCGGATCAGCGCAAGTCGATCGGCGGCAGCACCAAGTCGGTCACCGGCTCGCGTCAGAAGGCAATCCCCGAGGTCGCCACCGACGACGAGATCGACTCGGACGAGCGCGAGAGCGCCGACATCAGCAACTGACGTCGGGCCAACGGCGACTGAAGCAGTACTCCAACCGAATTCACCGAAGGCCGCCCCGCAACGGGGCGGCCTTCCCTAATTCCAGGGCAGTGAATCCCCACGCCCGCAACCACATTCGCGATCCGCCGAACACCGGCGACAGACATCCGGTGTACCGGGGCAGCATGATCAGACCATGCCGCGCCGTCCATCAGGCGCGCACTCCCCAGGCAGTCAGCGCCGTGGCGCTCCTGGACTCCCTAGGAACTGCGAGACCGGCTTCCGCGGGTCAGGACCACCGCCGGGTGATTCTGCGTGTGCGGCGGCTGTTCCAGCATCCGCGGTGCCAATGCCTGCGATCGTCCTCACCACCGTAGGCGGGCCAGGCGACGATGTGGGCGACGCCAGGCGCGATTTCATGGTCACAGCCGGGGCAACGGTAAGTTTTGATCGCACGAGTGCCGGGGATCGCGCGGACGACATACGTCTCGTCACCGTCCGGTCCCGACTCCGTGCGCCCGAACACGCCCCCGAGCGGCGCGGCAGTCCGCGAGCGATCAGCGTCGCGATCCGAACGCGGTTTCCGGCGGGGCATGCGACAAGCCTATTACCCACTCGCGGGCCGTCCGTACATCCGGTCGCCTACGAACTGGACGCCTCAGAACAGGCGGAATTCGTTGCTCTCCGTGCCACGCAGAGCGTCGTAATCGAGGGTGAGGCAGCGGATGCCGCGATCCTCGGCGAGCGTGCGGGCCTGCGGTTTGATCTGCTGGGCCGCGAAGACGCCGGTGACCGGGGCCAGCAGCGGGTCGCGGTTGAGCAGCTCCAGGTAACGGGTGAGCTGTTCGACGCCGTCGATCTCGCCGCGTCGTTTGATCTCGACCGCGACCGTGCCGCCGTCGGCGTCCCGGCACAGCAGGTCCACCGGTCCGATCGCGGTCATGTACTCGCGGCGGATGAGTGTGTAGCCCGCGCCCAGCGTCTGCACGTGCTCGGCGAGCAACTCCTGCAGGTGGGCCTCCACCCCGTCCTTCACCAAGCCGGGATCGACGCCCAGCTCATGGGAGGAGTCGTGCTCGATGTCCTCGATGGTGATGCGGAGTTCTTCCCCGGCCTTGTTCGAGACCACCCACAGCGCCTCAGCGCCATCAGGGAGCTGGCTGTCGCCGTTGCGTTCCTCCAGCCGGCACGGCGGGCTCATCCAGTTCAGCGGCTTGTACGAGCCGCCGTCGGAGTGCACGAGCACCGAGCCGTCCGCTTTCATCAGTAGCAGCCTGCGGGCCATCGGAAGATGGGCGGTGAGTCGCCCTACGTAGTCGACCTGGCAGCGAGCAATCACTAGGCGCACCCAAGCACTGTAGGTGAGCGCCCAAATGCCGTTGCGGTCAGCCCATCAGCAGCATCGCCGCGAGGAGCGCGCTCACGACGAGCAGCGCGATTTCGACCCGGGTGAGCCTGCGCCGGGCGGTGGTTCTCGCGTGAATCATGCAGAAGCCGGCGGCCGTCCCGATGATAAATGCCACCAGGTGACCGACGTGGGTGAAAGTCTGCCCGATCAGTACGCCCCCGACAGCGACGGCTGACCACGCTGTGGTCCAAGCGATCCGCCACCGCTGCGGCACGGCCGCGATCAGTGCGCCCACCAGCGCCATGGCTCCGTAGCTGATGCCGACGTCTTCTGCCCAACGGACGCTCCCGGGAACCCACCCCGCTTCTACGCCCAACCACAAACCGGCCGCCACAAGCAGCGTGGTGCCGATATGACCGGCCAGGAAGACGCCGACCAAATGCACTGCACCGAAACGGAGTTCCGCAAGGGCGAGCAGACCGGCGAGCAATGGGATGATGACCAAGGCTCCCACGACGTCACCGATCACGAACGCGCTGGACAGCAGCGTCCCCATTCGGCCGCTCAGCAGGTTGTGCAGATTGGTGCTCGCGTGCAGCACAATCCGCGTCTGCGCGGAGTCACTGAGCACCGAGAAAACCGCCGAGACGGCGATCAGCGCCGCCAGATAACCGGCTGTCGCGGGCAATCTCTGCCGCCGCCAACGCGATTGCGCCGACGTGCTGGGATCGAGCGGCGCCGAGGCGTTCGGCGTCGTCGCGACAACCATATCTACCTCCATCGTTCGCATGGTAACCCTGCTCCGTGACGCGAAACCGACTTTTCG
>NZ_BDBA01000063.1 GCF_001612745.1 Nocardia amamiensis NBRC 102102
CGCCGCCCCGAGCCCGACCACCGCGCCGACCGCCAGCGCCTCGTGCACCAGTCCCGCCGCACGCCGGTCGGCGTAGGTCACCGCCTCCAAAGCGGTCGCCGCCGAACCGAATCCGGCCACCGGATGCCACCGCCCGGGATCGCCGAACACCCGATCGAGCGCGAATCCGAGCAGCAGCCCGACTGCGGTGGAAGTCCCCTTCTGCACCCGGCGAGAGTATCGGGTGGCCTCGGCGACCGCCCGCACACCATCCCGTCGCCCACGTGTCACACTCTGTGCCCCTGCGTCGTCGAACTGTTGACGCATCCATAGACTCGCCCTGCGGGGCCGAACGACGAACGGCGAACAGCAGTGACCTCCGAGCAGTCTTCCTCTGAGCCCCTCGACCAGGCCGAGCTGGCCCGACGGTTCGAGGAGCACCGGCCGTATCTGCGCCGGCTCGCCTACAGCACGCTCGGCAGCCTCACCGACGCCGACGACGTGGTGCAGGAGGCATGGTTGCGGTTGCAGCGCCAGTACGAGGCGGGCACCGCGGGCGAGATCGACAACCTGCTCGCCTGGCTGTCCACCGTGACCGGGCGGCTCGCGCTCGACCATCTCGGCTCCGCCCGGGTGCGCCGCGAACAGTACGTGGGCGAATGGCTGCCGGAGCCGGAGGTCACCAACTGGGACGACCCCGCCGACCGGATCACCCAGGACGAGCGGGTCACCACCGCGCTGCTGGTCGTTCTCGAATCCCTGTCTCCGGCCGAGCGCACCGCGTTCGTCCTGCAAGACGTCTTCGGCATGAGCGGCCCGGAGGTCGCCGAGGTGGTCGGCCGCACCCCGGCCGCGGTGCGCCAGCTGGCCTCCCGGGCCCGCAAGCGAGTCGAGGACGGCACCCCGCGCTTCCCCGCGTCACCGGACGAGCAGAAGAAGGTCGTGTCGGCCTTCGCGCTGGCCTGGCGTTCCGGCGATCTCGCCGCTCTGCTCGGCGTGCTCGACGCCAAGGTGAGCCTCACCGCCGACGGCGGCGGCAAGGTGCCCGCCATCCGGCAGCCCGTGCACGGCGCCGAACTGGTGGCCAAGATGCTGCTCGGCTGGTACCACGCGCCATCCGCCGTGGGAGCCTGGGGGCGCGCGGTGCTGGTCAACGGCCAGCCCGGCCTGGTGGTGTTCGACGGCACGCACACCGGCGTCTTCTCCTTCACCGTCGACGACGGCCGCATCGTCGCGATCGATGTGGTCCGCAACCCGGACAAGCTGCACGACCTGCCCTCCACCGATCAGCCCGACTGGTACCTGGGCCGGACCGAGCACGAGTAGCCGCTTGCCGCGACGGCTCGGGTCGGCCCGCGGGAAGACGACGGCGCGACCCGCGTGCTCACCTGTGGTCGATGGCGGTACCGTCGCTTTCGCCCACGGTCGGCGTGATGCCGAGCGTCGGCGAAACCCGTGCCCAGCGGCTACTTCGAACAACAGCAACCGACCCGGATGCCCTGAGCAGAGCGGCAGATTGCCGAGCGCACCTCATGGGCTGCCCTTCCCCGACCGGCCCTTGGGCGAGCACGGGTAGCCGCGTGGGCGCCGATCCCGGTGCGCCGCGCTCGCGTCCACTCAGCCCGCGACACCGAGCGGACGCGAACACCCGTGCGCAGCCGCGACTTCCACCGAGGCCAGGCGGCCGGCGTCAGCGGTGAGACCATGGGCCAAGTCGGGGTGCGCGGAGCACGCGTCCTTCCAGCCGAGACGCGATCCCGGTGCGCCGCGCTCGCGTCCACTCAGCCCGCGACACCGAGCGGACGCGAATAGCCGTGCGCAGCCGCGACTTCCGCCGAGGCCAGGCGGCCGGCGTCAGCGGTGAGACCGTGGGCCAGGTCGGGGTTCGCCGAGCACGCGTCCTTCCAGCCGAGATCGGCGATCGCGCGAACGTAGGGCAGTGTGGCGTTGGTGAGCGCGATCGTCGAGGTGTGCGGCACCGCGCCGGGCATGTTGGTGACGCAATAGAACAGCGAGTCGGCCACACGGAAGGTGGGATTCGAATGCGTCGTCGGCCGTGAGGAGGCGAAGCAGCCACCCTGGTCGATGGAGATGTCCACCAGCACCGCGCCGGGTCGCATACCCGCGACGAGATCGTCGGAGACCAGTCTCGGCGCACGCGCGCCGGGGACCAGCACCGCGCCGATCACCAGGTCGGCCGACAACACCGCGCGCTGGATCTCCGCGGCGTTCGACGCGATCGTGGTGACCCGGCCGCCGAAGCGGGCATCGAGGTCGCGCAACCGCTGCAAGTTGGTGTCCAGCACACTCACCCGGGCACCCATCCCGACGGCGACCGTGGCCGCGTTCGAGCCCGCGACGCCACCGCCGAGCACGACCACCTCCGCCGGGCGCACCCCGGGGACGCCGCCGGGCAGCAGTCCGGCGCCGCCGAGCGGGGCCATCAGGTGGTAGGCGCCGACTTGCGTACCGAGTTTGCCCGCGATCTCGCTCATCGGGGCCAGCAGCGGCAGCGACCCATCAGGGGCGCGCACCATCTCATAGGCGACGGCCGTGATCCCCGAGCGGAGAACGGCGTCGGTGCACTCGCGCGAAGCGGCCAGGTGCAGGAAGGTGAACAGCACCTGGCCGCGGCGCATGCGCGGATACTCCTGCGCGATCGGCTCCTTCACCTTCAACACCAACTCGGCGTCCCACCACACCGCGTCGGCGTCCGCGACCAGCCGCGCACCGGCCGCGGCGTACTCGGCGTCGGGGAAACCCGAGCCGATGCCCGCGCCCGCCTGCACCAGCACCTCGTGTCCGTGCCCGGCCAGTTCCCCGGCGCCCGCCGGAGTCAGTGCCACCCGGAACTCCTGCTCCTTGACCTCCCGCGGTACTCCGATCCTCATACCGCCATCGTCGCCCCGTGGCCGGGCCCGCGCCACGACCGACGCGCCGATCGCGCACGGCGACCACCCGGTCCGGTTTTTCCTGCGACTTTCTCGGCACGTTGCCCACCTGGGGCAGGCAACCGCTCTCGACTCAGACGCTGGCCACCCGACCCAAGGGCGGAATCCGCAGCTGCTCGGCGCGACCGGCATAGCCGAACACGCGGGACAGGTGGTCGAGCGTTTCACTGAAGTGCGCCCACCCATCGCCGTGGACCGGCACGATCAGGGCATCACCGAGCACTTCGGCGGCCAGCAGGGCGGTGCGCGCGTTCAAGGTGGCGTCGGCGTCGCCGAAGAGACCGATGTTCGCGGCGCCGACGTTGAGCACGGCGATATCGACGCGGCCGATTCGCTCGACGATTCGCTCGACCACCTGCACGGAGGCGTTGTCCCCCGAGACGTACACCGTCGGCTCCCCGTCGGCGCGCAACACGAACCCGGTGACGATTCCGGTGATCGGCTCGCATCCCTCGGGGCCGTGCAGGGCGGGCACTCCGGTCACCTGGACGCCCTGCACGGTGACGGTCTCCCAGTTCTCGAGTCCGCGCACACCGGCGATCCGGGTAGCGGCACCGGGGGTGGACAGCACGGTCGGCACGGTGGTCAGGAATTCCCGGCCGCTGAAGTCCAGGTTGTCGGCGTGTTCATCGTGCGATAGGAGCACGACGTCCACCGGGCCGACCTCCTGCGGTGACACCGCGGGCCCGATCAGTTTGTGCAATGTGACGCGCCCCGGATAGTCGCCCGGCTGGTCGAAGGTGGGGTCGGTCAGCCAGGTGCTGCCCGCGTAGCGAAACCGCAGTGTGGGGCCACCGACGTGCAGGACTTCGAACGCGGTCCGTTCGATGGTGTCGCCCGCACCGCCCTGACGCTCGGATCGGTCTTGCGCTATGGAGATCTGCTCGCTCATGCCTGCGCCCTCGCTCACGCTCGGCTCCGGCACGAGCGAGTGCTCGGCTGTGTTCATTGTTCGCTCGCTGCGCTCGCTCATGCCGTTGATCTTGTCGAGCACGAACGTATACCAACAGTGGCCCGTAAGCCGCCTATCGCTAAGATCAGGCCATGCGCACAGTGGCCGTCATTGCCTTCGACGGAATCAGCCCGTTCCACCTGTCCGTCCCCTCCCTCGTTTTCGGACGGGTAGGGGCGGGCGGCCCTGCGCCATACCAGGTGGACGTATGCGCCGAGCAGCCCGGAATGCTGCATACTCCCGCAGGTTTCGACATCGATGTGCGCCACGGCCTCGAAACGTTCACCCGCGCCGAGACGATCGTGATTCCGAGCTGGGAGCCCGGCATGCCGCTGTCCGCCGAGCTGCGCTCGGCGCTGCACACCGCACACGCCCGCGGCGCGAGGATCGTCGGCCTGTGCCTCGGCTCCTGGGCGGTGGCCGCCAGCGGCTTGGCCGACGGACGCGAGGTGACCACACACTGGGCCGCCGCCGCGGAACTGGCCCGCGCGTTCCCCGCGGTCCGCGTCCGCGCCGACACCCTCTGGTCGGACCTGGGCGACATCGTCACCTCCGCGGGTGTCGCCGCCGCCCTCGACTGCTGCCTGCACCTGGTTCGCTGCGATCTGGGCAGCAAATCGGCAACCGAACTCGCCCGAGCGCTGGTCACCGCCCCGCACCGCAGCGGCTCGCAAGCGCAGTACATTCCGGTCGCGGTCCCCGAGGCCACCGACGACGATCCGATCGAGCGCGCCATGGTCTGGGCGCGAACGCATCTCAGCGACCCGATCGACCTGGACAGCTGGGCGCGGGTGGCGCTCATGTCGCGGCGCACCTTCACCCGCCGCTTCCGCGACCGCACCGGCAGCAGTCCGCAGCAGTGGCTGCTGCTGCAACGCACCGACCGCGCACGACTGCTGCTGGAGTCCACCGCCGACTCCGTGGAGCGCATCGCCACCGACACCGGCTTCGGCACGGCGGTGAGCCTACGCCACCACTTCCACCGCATCCTCGGCACCAGCCCGGCCGCCCACCGGGCAAGCTTCGCTCCGGCCACCCCACCTGTCCCGGTCCGCGGGCGGACTTTGCGACCGCTAAGTTCGTGATCATGCGGATTCAGCTGGGCGAGTATGCGCCGGAGATCGAGGAGAGCGCGTGGATCGCGCCGAATGCCACGGTGATCGGCCGTGTGCGGCTCGCGGGCGAGGTGAGCGTCTGGTACGGCGCGGTGCTGCGCGGCGACCTGGAGGGAATCGAGGTCGGCGCCGGCAGCAATATCCAGGACGGCTGTGTACTGCACGCCGACCCGGGCTTCCCGCTCACTGTCGGCGCCGGGGTCTCAGTGGGACACAACGCGATCCTGCACGGCTGTACCATCGGCGACGACGTGCTGGTCGGCATGGGCGCCACCATTCTCAACGGCGCCACCGTCGGGGCGGGCAGCCTGATCGCGGCCAACGCGCTGATCCCGGAGGGTGCGCACATTCCGCCCGGCTCACTGGTTGCGGGCGTGCCGGGCAAGGTCCGCAGGGAGCTCGGCCCCGAGGAGCAAGATCGCATTCGCCTGAATGCGACTGTCTACATAGCAAATACGGCCCAGCATCGCACGGCAAATGAGCTGTGATACAGAGCACATTGATCAAGTGTCCAGCAGAAATCGCTGATAACATTCAGCCAGCGTGCCCGGCGACCCGGGCTCTCCTGTCGACACGGTTGTCGTGCGACTTGTAGCGCAGTGGGGAACCCACCCGGGTCGGTGGGTGGGCGAGCGTGCAGGCAGGAGGTATCACGGTGTCGTACGTGCAGTCGGGTGTGCATCGGCCCAAGGGCAGGATCAGCATCGCCGACATCGCGGCCCAGCCCGGTGGAGTCGAGGCACTCCAGCGCCGGGTTCATGAATTGCGTTCCCGTGGCGTGGATTTCGCCGCGAATGCGATCGAGAAGGAAATGGCCGAGCTGGATCTGCCGCGCCAATGACTTCGACGCCACGGTCACCGCGGTCACGATACCGCGCTGACCGTGGCGAGCCCTGCCGTGGTGTGCTGATCCAGCGCCATCAACGCGGCCCGCACCCGCACCGGTTGCCAACCACCGTCGAGTCGCCGGATGCGCACCGTCCCTTCGGTGCGATGCCGTGCCAGATCGCGTGACATGGTCCGCGCCGCCTCCAGATCGTCCGGATGGATTTGCGGCGGCGGCTGACCGGGGAGGTCCTCCCAGGCGATGCCGGGCATGGGCGCGCCGATCCACCGGATCAGCCGCAGCGAGCGCAGATTGACGATCGCGCGGTATTCGCCGGGCTCCGCCGATGCTTCCAGCAGGGTGTACTCCAGGATCATCGGCGGCGGCGCGAGGGAGACCGCCATGGCCGAGCCGATGTCCTGGGTCACGCCGCGAATCAGCACCTGGCGCGCGCCCGAGTCGTCGCGCTCCTCGACGATCCGGCAGGCGAAATGCCCGGCACGCAACGCGTCATCGTCGCGACGGATGGTCCAGACCGCCTGATGCTCGGTACCCGGCGCCGAGTTGACGATCTTGGCCAGCGCTTCGCTCTCGTCGCGGTTGGTGACCAGCCTGGTGAACGCACCGGCGATAGCCAGCTCGGCGGCACGGTTCTCCGGTGCGACACCGTACAGGTCCAGCAGATCGATGCTGCGCACCGAGCGATTGGTGGTGAGATCGAAATACCACGCGCCCATCGGATCCGGAGACGTGACCGGCTCCCGCACCGGCCCAACCCACAGCCGCACACCGTGTACGCGCCCCGGCGCGATGAGCAGCGGCTCGGCGCGCACCATGCGCCGACCGTCCGGTGAGACCCGCGCGACCGGCGCACCGGTGGCGCACGCCTGCCGCAGCGCCGACTCCGCATCGTCCCGAGACAAGGGATTGCGCAGGATATTGGTCAGCGGCACGAACGACTTCGGCGCCGTCCCCAGCGCGATGACTCGCCCGGGGAAGCCCGAAAAGCATTCGACCAGAATCCATTTCGTCGTCATCCAACTCTCCCCCGAGCCGCGCCGCCCCCGGCATTCCTTTCGTCGATAGTCTCCTGTATGGTGAGATGCGTTCGGCCAGTTGCCATTCCGCCAATACCCGTCCCTGTCCGAATGCCGTGCGCGCGGTCAGGAACGGAATACCATGTCCAGCACCCGTTCGTGGTACGACCCAGCGATTCTTGTGACCAGATCCACAACAATGGCGTCCAATCCGACCAGCACCTTCGCCTCGCCGCGCGCGACACCGCGCAGGATCGTCCGTGCCGCCGCGGCCGGACTGGTCCGCGCCACCCGGCCCTCGAATCGCCGCACCAGCTCGGCCGCGTCGACACCTGGCGCGACGCTCGCCGACCGCGCGATGCCGGTGAGCACACCGCCGGGGTACACGCCGGTGACCCGCACGCTCCCGCCTGCCGCTCGCATGTCCTGGCGCAGCGAATCGGTGAACCCGCGCACGGCGAACTTCGCCGCGCTGTAGGGCGCGTGGCGTGCCACGGCCACCAACCCCAGCGCCGACGACATATTGACCACGTGCGCGCGCTCGGCCGTCAGCAGATGCGGCAGAAACGCCTTGGTGCCGTTGACCACACCCCAGAAATCGACGTCCATCACCTGTTCGAAATCGCCGAAAGGCGACTCGGCCACGCTCCCGACGTGCAGGATCCCCGCGTTGTTGAACAGCGCCTCGACCCGCCCGAAGCGAGCGACGGCTTGTTCCGCGTGCGCGAGCACGGCCTGCCGATCGGTGACGTCCACCGTGCTCACCATCGGCTCCCGGCCGGCGGCCGCGCACAGCGCCCCGGTCTCCGCGACGGCCTCCGCAGACTTGTCCGACACCGCCAGCCACGCTCCCGCACCGGCCAGCGCTACCGCCAACTCCCGGCCGATCCCGGAGCCCGCTCCCGTGACCGCCACTACTAGATTCGCGAAATATCCCATGGCCCAACCCCTTTCCGCGCCAGCCGATGGTGCGGCCGAGCGCCAACCACAGGCTAGTCAGTCGAATCTGGACATGCGACCTGCTGATCCGAGGCGACCCGTGCGCACGTCGACCCGACCGGCGGCTCTCGCTCGCCGCCGCACGGGGTTCGGCAATGCCCGGTCACGCTTGGCCGACCCAATGAAATAATGAACGTCCCGTCCGCACCCGTCGCGATGCCGCGCCCCACCGGCCACGGCCTGGCCGCGCCGAACATACTGGAGATCCGATGCCCACCCTCTCGCCCATGCTGCAGCGCATCCTGGAGAAACCGGTCGCCGACGGCGAAAAGCTGCTGGAAAGCGCACTCTCGGCGTTTCTGGACTTCGGCATCAAGCGGACCAGCATGGGCGAGATCGCCCGCCGCGCGGGGATCAGCCCGGCCACGCTGTACCGGCGCTACGAGTCGAAGAACGACCTCGTCGAGGCGGTGAGCGTGCGGGAGGCGCAGCGCTTCGTCGCCGGCATCGACAAGCGGGTGCAGACCGTGTCCGGCACCGAGGACCAGCTGGTGGAGATCTTCGTCGCGTTCATCACCGCCGTCGCGGGCAATGAACTGCTGCGCAGGCTGCTGCGGACCGAGCCCGACCTGATCCTGCCCCGCCTCACCACCGATGCCGGGCCGGTCCTCGCCGTCGGCCGCGACTATCTGGCAGGCAAGCTGCGCCAGCTACGGGATACCGGTGGGACGCACGATTTCGACGCCGACCTGGTCGCCGAGATCATGGCCCGGCTGGCGCTGTCGCTCGCGCTCACCCCCGACGGCCTGATACCGGCCACCGACCAGAACGCCGCACGCGAGTTCGCCCGCCGCACCCTGCTGCCGATGGTCGGCGTCCAGCTCAGCGCGTAACCGGACGCCGAACGCGGCGGCGACCCGCTCGTCCAGCTCCGCCTGCGCCGCCTGGTCGGGCACGCGGCCCTCGACGAACTCGCACACCAGATCGATCACGTCCGCGGACCTGGCGGCCGCCGGATCGGGTACCGGCAGCCGCGACACGTACTGCGTGATCCAGCGCCTCCTGCCCGAGTACAGCCGGTTGCCGCAGACCGCGTCGTAGTACCGCAGTCCGAGCGCCGAATTGGCCACGCCCATCAGCAGATACGCCAGCCGGATCGCCTCGGCAGGCGCGCGGGCCAGATCGGGCAGCGAGATCCAGTAGCAGTCGCCGTTGACCACCGCGCCCGAACGGTCCAGCGCGAAACGGGGACGATCGCTGATGTCCGGGAACACCAGCTTCGGCTCGCGCCACAGATGTGGACGCTGCGGAACCCAGATCTCGAACCACTCGCGACCACTCTCGGTGACGTAGCGGCGACCGGCGAGCGTCTCCTTGTTGGCCAGCAGATACGCGGCGGCGCAGGGGAATTCGGTGAGATCGATCGGGGTGCGGCGGGAGCGCGCCACATCGTAGGGGTACAGCACGCGGATATCGCGTCCGCGCGTGGCCCGCCAGGGCACGAGGTCGTGGTGGGTGATCAGCGCGAGCAGCAGTTCGGGCTCGGGACACGGGTCGGCCTCGGCCCAGCGGTCGGAGATGAACACGCGATCGGCGGTCGTCTTGATGCCGACCCGGATGCGCGCCACGTCGCCGAAGCTGCGCCAGGTGGCCGTGCCGATGCGGGTCAGCCAGGAATCGACCGCGTCGTGCGACATGCGCCACGCGATCTCCGGTTCATGCGTTCCGGGACTGCCCGGATTTCGTCCCACGACGAGTGCACGCTTCCCATTGCCGACGACCGCGATCTGGGTACCGGCATCCAGCACGGCGTTGCGCATCACCGGCGGTTCGCGCCCGGTGACCAACCTGCCGACTTCGACGACGAACGTCCGCCCGTTGTGCTCGACAATCGAGCCGTGCTCGTCGGCAAGCGCTTCGAAAAGCAGTTTTTCACACGGCATTTCGCCATCTACCTGGTAGGCGGAGACGTACCGGCAGCCTTCGCGGTAGCTCTCGCGCCGCGCGATGGTGATCGCGGGCAGCACAGCGGCGGTGAAGAGTTTGGTGTCGCCGAGGTCGTACAGCTCGACGGGCGCCAGTTCGGTGAGCAACAGGCGGCGGATGTTCGCACCGGCTTTGGTGGTCAGAAAGCGGTTGGCGCACAGCAGGCCGAGCGCGCCGCCTACTGTCAGCAACCGCGGCAGCGTCGCGACGAACGGATGGGTGAGGTCGATCCGGCCGCGCAGACCGAACCGTTTGCTCAGCAGTTGCGCGGTCGATCCGCCGAGCTGCTGGGTGCGCACGTACGGCGGGTTGGTGATCACCGCGTCGAACGAGCCGTCCGCGAGTTCGGCCTCGACCGCGAGGAAGTCGGCGCCGCGCCAGGTCGCGACAATTCCTGCCGCACCGGCGCGTTCGCGCGCCACCGCGAGCGCGGCCGCGTCGAGGTCGTAGCCGATCAGCACCAGCCGGACGCCAGGCAGTCGCACCGCCGCCTCGGCATGCAGGGCGAACAGCAGCTCACCGTCGCCGCAGGCCGGATCGAGGACGCGCAGCAATCCCGATGCCGACGGCGTCACATGCCGCAGCAGCCGCTGCGCGAGGAACCTGGCCAGCGCGGGCGGCGTGTAGTGCCTGCCATGCCGTTTGCGGTCCCGCGCGGCGGTGGCTTCGGACGCCATATCGGGATTGTGCCTCGTCCGGGCCGGGTGATCGCGGCAACGCGGGCAACTGGTCCCTGGCCGGGCGCGTCGCGCCAGCCGAAATCCTCCCGTGAGCGGGAAAACCGCCGTCTTCTCCGCGAGGCGCTGCATGTCTCCCACCTTCCCCGGTGAAGCGTTCGATGCTAGCGTTTGGTCTCGAAATAGGACCACATGGAGAGGGCTGGGATATGACGGCGACGACGGAGGAGTTCGCGGCGCTGACGCGGGTGCTCGACGAGCGGTGGACCTGCAGGCAGTTCCACCCGCAGCCCGTGGCACGGGAGACCATCCAGGCTTTGCTGCGGCTGGCCCAGCGGACGCCGTCCTGGTGCAACACCCAGCCCTGGCAGATCGTGGTCACCGACGGCGCCGGGACCGACCGATTCCGGAAGGAACTGCTCGAGCACGTCGTGACCGGGACGCCCACACCGGATTTCGACTTCCCCGCGCAGTACACCGGGGTGTATCGGGACCGCAGACGCGAATGCGGGATGCAGCTGTACCAGAGTGTCGGTATCGCCAAAGGCGATCACGAGAAGACCACGCGGCAAGCCGTGCGGAACTTCGAACTCTTCGACGCCCCGCACGTGGCGATCGTGACCAGCGAGGCGGATCTCGGCGTCTACGGAGCGGTCGACTGCGGCCTCTACATCGGCAGCTTCCTGCTCGGCGCGCAGAGTCTCGGTCTCGGCGCGGCGCCCCAGGCCGCATTGGCCTCGTACTCTCCCTTCATCCGCGAGTACTTCGGCATCCCGGATCACCGCAGGGTGGTCGCCGGAATCTCCTTCGGATACCCCGATGCCGACCACCCCGTCAACGGCTTCCGCACCGCGCGCGCCGAACCGGACGACGTCATCACCTGGTTCGTCGACTGAGATCGATCGGCGCGCCGTCTGCGCTAGCGCGCGCTGCCCGCAGGGTTCTCGGCTCCGGTGGCATCGAGCAGACCGGGCCCGGGCTCCGGGTCGACATCCCGTGCGGTCAATTCACTTCTGCACGAATCGCATTCGAGCCGCACATGCGCCTCGCCGGTGCACTCGTGGTGGCGGTAGCGCACCGGAGGTCCCTCGGGCGCCATGTAGGTGTCGCCCCAATCGCGGATGGCCAGCAGAATCGGGTAGATGTCGTGGCCTTTGGTGGTGAGGCGGTACTCCTCGTGCGCGCCGGCAGCGGCCTTCTGCTTGACCAGGATGCCGTGATCGATCAAGCGGTCCAGGCGATCCTGCAACCGGCTGCGGGAGATGCCTAGTGTGCTCTGAAAGGCGTTGAAACGCCGGATGCCGGAGAAGCAGGACTTGAGGATCAGCAGAGTCCAGCGATCACCGAAGATCACGAGCGGGCGCGTGATCGAGCACGGCACATCGGCCAGTTCTTCGTAGCGCACTCCCCGATGCTACCGAGCGTCACGCCGCGTTCGCCCTCGTGAGATCTCACTATGCGGCTACCCGGCGACCCACAACGCGAAGCGGGCCCCAGGGTGCCCTGGAGCCCGCTTCGGCGCATTGGTTCAGAGGGGGATGTTCTTGTGGTGACTCGCGCGGGCCGGAGCCGCGGCGAGCGCGGCGGCGATGGTGCTGCGGGTCTTGGCCGGGTCGATGACCTGGTCGACCACGCCGATCGCTATGGCGCGCTCCACGCCGCCTGCGATGCGCTCGTGTTCCGCGGTCAGCCGCTCGTGCAGTGCTTCGCGCTCTTCCTCCGGCGCGGCCGCGAGGGCCTTCTTGTGCAGGATGCCGACCGCGGCCTTGGCGCCCATCACAGCCACCTCGGAGCCCGGCCACGCGTAGACCGCTGTCGCGCCGAGCGAGCGGGCGTTCATCGCGATGTAGGCGCCACCGTAGATCTTGCGGGTGACCAGCGTGACCCGCGGAACGCGCGCTTCGGCGAACGCGTGCAGCAGCTTCGCGCCGCGACGCACCACGCCTTCCCACTCCTGGCCGACACCCGGCAGGTAGCCAGGCACGTCGGTGACGACGACCAGCGGAATGCCGAACGCGTCGCACAGCCGCACGAACCGTGCCGCCTTCTCGGCGCTTTCGGAGTTCAGGCAGCCGCCGAGCCGGATCGGGTTGTTCGCCAGTACGCCGACGGTGCGGCCGCCGAGGCGACCGATGCCGGTGACGATGCTGCGGGCGTACCCACCCTGCAGTTCCTCGAAGGTCGACTCGCCGTCGACGTTGTCGAGCAGCTCGTGGATGATCGGCTTCACGTCGTAGGCGCGCTTGGCCGACTCCGGCAGCATGGCCTTCAGGTCGACGTCGCCGTGCTCGGCCGCGACCAGGTCGAATTCGCCCTGCTCGGCGAACATCGACACCAGGCGGCGGGCGCGGTGCAGCGCGTCGGCCTCGTCGCCCGCGACGATGTGGGTGACGCCGGACTTCTTGCCGTGCGTCTCCGGGCCGCCGAGGGTGGCCATGTCGACCTGCTCGCCGGTCACGCTGCGCACCACGTCCGGACCGGTCACGAAGACGCGGCCTTCCGGAGCCATGATCACGATGTCGGTGAGTGCCGGGCCGTAGGCGGCGCCACCGGCGGCGAAGCCGAGCACCACGGAGATCTGCGGAACCAGCCCGGACGCGCGAACCATGGCCTCGAAGACCTGGCCGACCGCGTGCAGCGCCTCGACGCCTTCGGCCAGGCGGGCGCCGCCGGAGTGCCAGAGTCCGACCACCGGGACGCCGGAGTCGATGGCGGTGTCGATGGCGTCGACGATGTGCTTGCAGCCCTCCACACCCATCGCGCCGCCCATGACGGTGGCGTCGGAGCAGTAGGCCACGGTGCGAACACCGTCCACTTCACCGATGGCAGCGAGCACACCGGACTTGTCCCGCGGATGGAGCGGAAGAACGGTGCCGGGGTCGAAGAAGCGCTGCAGTCGACCGAGCGGATCGCGCGGGTCGGTGGCGGTCTCTTGGCGCAACGCGGGAGCGATGATTGTCATCGCGTTGTCTCCTCACTAACGGAGTGTGTGCCGCTGCCGCGGCTGCGTATGAAGAACCACGGCGGGGTCGAACCAGGTCAACTGGCCGACCCCGCCGGGAATCGTTGTGCAGTCGGTCGCGCGGCTATGCCCGACCGAAGGCGAGCGCCACATTGTGCCCACCGAAGCCGAAGGAGTTGTTGATCGCGTACTCGATCTCCTGGCGGCGGGCTTCGCCCTTCACCACGTCGAGGTCGATCTCCGGGTCCTGGTTCTCCAGGTTCAGCGTCGGCGGCACGATGCCGTCCCGGATGCTCATCACGGTCAGCACGGACTCCAGAGCGCCGACGGCGCCGATCGAGTGGCCGAGTGCCGACTTGGGCGCGTACACCGAGGCATGGTTGCCGACGGCCTTGTTGATCGCGTTCGCCTCGGCGGTGTCACCGATCGGCGTCGCGGTCGCGTGCGCGTTGATGTGCGTGATGTCCTTCTTGGTCAATCCCGCCGACTGCATCGCCCTGGTCATGGCCCGCGCCGCGCCGTCGCCCGTCGGGTCGGGCGCGACGAGGTGGAAGCCGTCGGAGGTGATGCCCGCGCCGAGCAGGCGCGCGTGGATGGTGGCGCCACGCGCCTTCGCGTGCTCTTCGGTCTCGATGACCATGAGCGCGCCCGCCTCGCCGAAGACGAAGCCGTCGCGATCGGAGTCGAAGGGACGCGAGGCGCCCTTCGGGTCGTCGTTGCGGGTGCTCATGGCGCGCATCATGGTGAACGCCGCGATCGGCACCGCGTCGATGAAGCCTTCGACGCCGCCGGTGACGACGATGTCGGCGTCACCCATGACGATCATCCGCCACGCGTTGGCAATGGCCTCGGAGCCGGACGAGCATGCCGAGACCGGAGTGACCACTCCCGCCCTGGCCTTCAGTTCGAGGCCGACAACGGCCGAAGGGCCGTTCGGCATGACCATCTGCACAGCCAACGGCGAAATCTTGCGATAGCCGCCGTTCTTCAGCTTGTCCACGGAATCGATGAGGGCGTCGCCACCACCTAATCCGGTGCCGATGGCCACACCCAGCCGCTCCGGGTCGACTTCCGGGCTGCCCGCGTTCCGCCACACCTCGCGACCGAGCACGGTCGCGAGCTGCTCGACGTAGGCCATGCGCCGGCATTCGACACGGGACAGCAGGGTGTCGGGCCGGACCTTCAGGTGGCCGCCGATGCGGACCGGAAGGTCGTATTCCTCGATGAAGGAATCCTCGAGAACGTCGATGCCGCTCTCGCCGTTGAGGAGTCCCTTCCACGTCGCATCGACGTCACCCGCGATCGACGTGGTCGCCGCCAGGCTGGTTACGACGACATTGGGGAAGTTCCCGTTCAAGGTGGAAGGAGTGGTCACAGTGTCGGCCCTACTCGGCGTTGTCGAACTTGGCCTTGAGCTCGGCGGCCGCCTCAGCGTTCTCCGCCTCGAGCTTCTGGATGTAGCCGACGGCGTCGCCGACCGTCTTCAAGCTGGCCAGATCCTCGTCCGGGATCTTCACGCCGTACTTGTCCTCGGTCTGCACCGCGATCTCGACCATGGACAGCGAGTCGATGTCCAGGTCATCGACGAAGGACTTCTCGATCGTCACCTCGGAGGGCTCGATACCGGTCACCTCTTCGATGATCTTGCCGAGTTCCTCGACGATTTGTTCCTGGGTCAGAGCTGCCACTTCGTGGCTCCCTTCTTGATACTTTGTAGGGCTCTACTGGTTCTTTTCGGATCGAGCAGGCAGATGGTTACCACCTGCTCGGTCACGACCTCGCATATGGATGCATCGGTCGCGGAGGAAAGCTAGCCGGATGTGGTCAGCTCAGCCAACGCGGGGAGGTCTTCGGGGGTCTTCAGGGCCAGCGTCGGCGTGCCCTTCAGTTCCCGTTTCGCGATGCCGACAAGGGTGCCCGCCGGCGGCAGCTCAGCCACCGCCGAGACACCGGCCTGCCGGACGGTCTCGGTGCACAGATCCCACCGGACAGGCCGGGTGACCTGCGCGGCGAGCTTGTCGATCGCGTCCTGTCCGGACGCGACGGGCTTGCCGTCGAAGTTCGACAGCAAGGTCTTGGTCGGCTCGTTCGGAGCGATCTTCGTTATGGCTTCGGTCACAGCATCCTGTGCCGGAGCCATGAACGCGGTGTGGAACGCGCCCGCGACGGGCAGCGCGCGAACCCGGGCTTTCTCCGGAGGATTCGCGGCGAGCTCGGCGAGAGCGTCCAGCCGACCCGCGGCCACGATCTGGCCTACCGCGTTGCGGTTGGCCGGGACGAGGTCGAGTTCGGCGAGCCGTTCGAGCACGGTGGCCTCATCGCCACCGAGTACCGCGGACATACCGGTCGGCTCCAGCGCGCACGCCTTGGCCATCTCCGCTCCGCGGATGGCGGCCAAGCGGACCGCGTCGTCGGCGGAGAGAACTCCGGCGACCGCCGCGGCGGCGAGTTCGCCGACCGAGTGTCCGGCAACGATGGTAGCGGCAGGGAGCGCGTCCTGCGGAACTTCCGAGAACGCGAGCAGCGCCGCGGCGACCACCAATGGCTGGGTCACGGCGGTGTCGGTGATCTCCTCGGCCGTCGCGGTGGTGCCGAGACGCACCAGGTCCAGGCCGGAGGCCTTGGACCACAGCGTGAGGCGCTCGTTCGCGCCGGGAAGGTCGAGCCAAGGCGCGAGCATGCCGGGTGTCTGAGAGCCCTGTCCAGGGGCGAACAACGCGATCACGTCTCTAAGAAAACACTGTGAGACCGGCCGCACGAGATGTCGACGCGAATGAAGGTTCCGAGGAGCTTTTGTGGGGGTTCCACAAAAGACCACGTGGCCTGTCCGAATCGACCGATTCCCCGAACGCGTTACACGCCCTCGTGACCGAACGCGACTTGGGTGACTTCTGGGGTAGGTGTTGACGATTCGTTACGGGTTCGTGTCAAACGACCCACTGTTGCGGCGATCCGGAGTACGTACGCGTCGCGCGGATTCATCGGATCACGGCCGGTGATCTCGGCGATGCGCTTCAGGCGATACCGGACCGTATTTGGATGGACGTACAGCTGACGCGCACACGTCTCGACCGCTCCACCGCAATCCAGATAGGCATCGAGGGTGTCCGCCAGCGACGACCCCGCCGCGGCCAACGGTAGGACAAGGTACTCGTTCAGCGCGTCGATCGCAGCCCGATCACCCAACAAAGCTCGTTCCGGTAGCAATTCGGCCGCGTGCACCGGGCGCGGCGCCCCGCGCCAGCCCACCACGGCCTCCATGCCCGCCAGTGCCTCCACCGCGCTGGCATGCGCCGCACCCAGGGTGCGCGTGGTCGGCCCGATCACCACCGGGCCGTCCGAGAACACTTCGGCGAGCAGGTCGGCCAGGAACGGGGAGACATACGAGGTATCGCCGAGATGCCCGGACACCACCATCACCAGCCTGGTGCCCTGCACCACCGCCAGCGCGGCGCGACCGTGCCGTGCCGCGATGGAATGCACCGCTCCCACCGACGAGACGCCCTGCTCGCCCGGCGGTGTGCCGACCAGGACCGTCGCCGGTGCGGTCGCGTCCCAGTTCAACGTCGCGGCACGGGAGAGCATGTCCGGGCCGCTATCGCCGCGCACCACGGCGTCGACGACCAGCGCCTCCAGCCGGGTGTCCCACGCGCCGCGCGACTCGGCGGCGCTGGCGTACACCGAGGCGGCGGCGAACCCGAGCTCGCGCCCGTAACGCAGCACCGCCTCGGTGAGGGCGACCAGCTGCCGGTCGTTGCGCGCGAGCGCGGGCAACCACTGCTCGAAGAACTCCATGGCGACGCGCACCATGTCCACGGTCTGGCGCAGCGTCAGCCGCCGCGCCAGATCCTGCGGGATCACCTGGAAGGCGTCCAGGCTGAACCGGATGTCGCTGTCCGGGTCCTGGAGCCATTCCAGGAAGTTCACCACCGCGGTCTGCACCAGCATCTGCACACCGGCCCGCTGGGCGGCGTCCAGATCGGCGAAGAACGGCAACCGATCCTGCATCGACCCCACCGCCTCGGTGGAGAGGCGGCCGGAGAACTGCTTGACGCGTTTGAGCAGCGTGTCCGGAAGAGGGTCGCGGGTCTGCGGGTTCGGGGAGAGCGCGCCCGTCGGCAGATACACCTCGTGCTCGGAGGAGCCTTCGGAGATCCGCCGGGGCCGCGGCGGTTTACGGTCCACCATCCAATATTCCGCTACGCGAGGTCTTCGTCCGAACTCACCGCCGCTTTCGGCGCGGCGTCCACGTCGGCGATCCGGTACTTCGCCGCCGCCTCGGCGAGCTTGGCGGCGTCGATCTTGCCCGCGCGGGCCAAGCCGGCCAGCGCGGCGACCGCGATGGACTGCGCGTCGACGTTGAACACCCGTCGCGCGGCCGGGCGGGTATCGGAGAAGCCGAAACCGTCCGTGCCGAGCGTGGTGAAGTCACCGGGAACCCACTTGCGGACCTGATCGGGCACCGCGCGCATCCAGTCGGTCGCGGCGATGTACGGGCCCTCGACCCGTGACAGCGCCTCGGTGACGTACGGGACGCCCGGCTCGGCGCCCGCGTCGCGCAGCGCGGCGATCTCCTTGTCCAGCGCCTCCTTGCGGAGTTCGCCCCACGAAGTCACCGACCAGACATCGGCCTGCACGCCCCATTCCTGGGCGAGCAGCGCCTGCGCGCGCAGGCCGTCCGGCACGGTGACGCCGGAGACCAGGATCTGAGCGCGCACCGCGCCCTCGCCCCCGCGCTTGTACAGGTAGATGCCCTTGAGCAGACCCGCGACATCCAGGTCTTCCGGCTCGGCGGGCTGCGGGTACGGCTCGTTGTAGAGGGTGATGTAGTAGAAGACATCCTCCCCGCCGAACTCACCCGCACTGCCGTGCGGGCGGGTGCCCGGCAGCGGCGCCAAGGCCTCCGGCGCGGAACCGCCGCCGTACATCCGGCGCAGGCCGTCGCGCACGATGTGGGCGATCTCGAACGCGAACGCCGGGTCGTAGGTCACCACGGCCGGGTTGGTCGCGGCGAGCAACAGCGAGTGCCCGTCGTTGTGCTGCAGACCCTCACCGGTCAGCGTGGTGCGCCCCGCGGTCGCGCCCAGCACGAAACCGCGGGCCAGCTGATCGGCGGCCGCCCACAGGCCGTCGCCGGTGCGCTGGAAGCCGAACATCGAGTAGAAGATGTACAGCGGGATCATCGGCTCGCCGTGGGTGGCGTACGAGGTGCCCGCGGCGGTGAACGACGCGGTCGAGCCCGCCTCGTTGATGCCTTCGTGCAGGATCTGCCCGACGGCGCTCTCTTTGTAGGCAAGCATCAATTCCGCGTCGACCGACGTGTACAGCTGGCCGTTGCGGTTGTAGATCTTCAACGAAGGGAACCACGAGTCCATACCGAAGGTGCGGGCCTCGTCGGGGATGATCGGCACGATCCGCTTGCCGATCTCCTTATCCCGCAGCAGTTCCTTCATCAGCCGTACCAGCGCCATCGTGGTGGCCACGTTCTGCTTGCCGGAGCCTTTGCGCACCGAGCGGTAGACCTCGTCGCCGGGAAGCTTCAGCGGCTTGGCCGCCGCGCGCCGCTCGGGCAGGAATCCGCCCAGCGCCTGGCGCCGGTCGAGCATGTACTGGATCTCCCGCGCCTCCATACCGGGGTGGTAGTACGGCGGCAGGTACGGATCCTTCTCCAGCTCGGCGTCGCTGATCGGAATCCGCTGCAGGTCGCGGAAGTCCTTGAGGTCCTGCAGGGTCAGCTTCTTCATCTGGTGCGTGGCGTTGCGGCCCTCGAAGTGCTTGCCGAGGGTGTAGCCCTTGATGGTCTTGGCCAGGATCACCGTCGGCTGGCCCTTGTGCGCCATCGCGGCCGCGTAGGCGGCGTACACCTTGCGGTAGTCGTGGCCGCCGCGCTTGAGGTTCCAGATCTCCTGGTCGGACAGGTCCTGCACCAGTGCCTTGGTGCGCGGATCGCGGCCGAAGAAGTGATCACGAACGTAGGCGCCGTCGTTGGCCTTGTAGGTCTGGTAGTCGCCGTCGGGGGTGCTGTTCATAAGGTTCACCAGGGCCCCGTCGCGGTCGGCGCCGAGCAGCGCGTCCCATTCGCGACCCCAGATCACCTTGATGACGTTCCAGCCCGCGCCGCGGAAGAACGACTCCAGCTCCTGGATGATCTTGCCGTTGCCGCGCACCGGGCCGTCCAGGCGCTGCAAGTTGCAGTTGACCACGAAGGTCAGGTTGTCCAAGCCCTCCATAGCCGCGACGTGCGCGAGGCCGCGCGACTCCGGCTCGTCCATCTCGCCATCGCCGAGGAACGCCCACACATGCTGGTCGGAGGTGTCCTTGATGCCGCGATCGTGCAGGTAGTGGTTGAACCGGGCCTGATAGATCGCGTTCATCGGACCCAGGCCCATGGACACCGTGGGGAACTCCCAGAAGGTGTTCAGCAGCCGGGGGTGCGGGTAGGACGGGAGCCCGTGGCCGGGGCCGCCGTTGCTGTACTCCTGCCGGAACCCGTCGAGCTGGCCGGTCGAGAGCCTGCCCTCCAGGAACGCGCGGGCGTAGATGCCCGGCGAAGCGTGACCCTGGATGAAGATGGAATCGCCGCCGCCGGTGTGGTCCTTGCCGCGGAAGAAGTGGTTGAAGCCGACCTCGTAGAGCGCCGCCGAGGACGCGTAGGTCGAGATGTGCCCGCCGACGCCGATGCCGGGACGCTGGGCGCGATGCACCATGATCGCGGCGTTCCAGCGGATCCAGGCGCGGAAGCGCCGCTCCACCTCTTCGTCGCCGGGGAACCACGGCTCGTTCTCGGTGGGGATGGTGTTGACGTAGTCGGTGGAGGTCAACGACGGGATGGCGACACGACGTTCACCGGCCCGCTCCAACAGGCGGAGCATGAGGTACCGCGCACGGCCGGGGCCTTCCCGGTCGAGCATCTCATCGAACGACTCTAGCCATTCGCTGGTTTCCTCCGGGTCGATGTCCGGTAGGTAGGACGCCACCCCCTCGCGGATCACCCGCACTCGGCCACCCTGCTGCGGCGCCTGCGACCCATTCGGATCGCGGCTCACGGCGGGAGCTGGGGCGGAGCTGGCGCCGGCGGATTTCGCCGGTGCGGGAGAGTGGATCAGGTCGGTCAAAACTGCTCCTCGTACAGGGGTGGACATGCTGATGGCGTCTATTTCCCCGGGCGGGCTCGCGTGGTTGGCGGACCGCCCGTTTACGAAAGGTTCGGGCGCACCATCCATCCTTGCCGATGGTGCGTCCCAGGTCATCATCTCAGTCGCAAATCCAGTAAGTTCGACAGGCAAGGTGAGCATGAGCCGCGGCAGCCGTGAGGAGCGGGGAGGACGATGAAGCTGCTGAACCCAGGCGGGTTCGGAATGGTGTGCGCTACCGGCGCCATCACGATCGGGTTGATCGTGGCCGGATGCGCCAACCAGGTGGAGGGCTCCGCGAGCCCGAACGAGAGCGATCTGGCCGCGTACAAGACCGAGGCGGCGTCCTCGTCGGCGGCGGCGACCTCCTCGCGGCGCGCGGCGGCCCAGGCTACGGCCATCGCCGACAACTGCGGCCAGTTCCCCACCACCACGAGCATCGGCGTCACCAGGTACAACGAATTCGTCGACGCGCACGATTCGAACGCGCCCGACTACGTCGCCAAGCGGGACGCGGCCGTCCAGACCCTCGAGGACGCCGCGAACACGGTGGATAGCGGCGTGAACGCCGCCAGCGACATGCTGCCGCCCGACCTGGCCGCACTGTTCACCGAGTACGTGAGCGCGGCGCGCGCGCTGGCCGCCGAAACGCGCACGATGACCTACCTCGCCCCGGTCGCGTCGCTCAACGATGCCAGCAGACGGGTGAACGACGCGCGCAACGCCGTGCGCGACTCCTGCCCGAAACGCTGAGCACGCCCTGACACACCATCGCAACACGACATTCGGCAGCTATTTCACCGGATCGGCTTGCGCTGAAGCTCATAACCATGTTCGCTTGCAACTATCTATTGTCGGGAGTTGAGGAGGACACCACCGTGGTCGCCGCGGCGGACGCGCAGAACTACGCTCAGAAGCTTGGCATTTCACACGGCTTGGTTGTCCAGGAATTGGGCTGGGACGAGGACGTCGACGACGACCTGCGGGCCGATGTCGAGGAGGCGGTCGGCGGCGAAATCGTCGACGAGGACTCCGACGAGGTGATCGACGTCGTGCTGCTGTGGTGGCGCGACGGCGACGGTGACCTGGTGGATGCGTTGATGGACGCGATCGGTCCGCTCGCCGACGACGGTTTCGTCTGGGTGCTCACGCCCAAGACCGGGCAGCCGGGACATGTCGAGCCCAGCGAGATCGCCGAGTCCGCGCCGACCGCCGGTCTCACCCAGACCTCCGCGATCAGCCTCGGTGCGTGGACGGGCAGTCGCCTGGTGCAGCCCAAGGCTCCCTCGAAGCAGCGCTGACCCGCCGCGCTAAGGTTTCCACCAGGGCGGTGTCGCACCCCCGCCCGGTGGAACCCGACACGATGGAGGATTCGCTATGCCGTTAGAGGTTGGCACTCTCGCGCCGGATTTCACGCTGAAAGACCAGAACAACCAGCAAGTCAGCCTGGCGGACTACCGCGGGAAGAAGAACGTTCTGATCGTCTTCTACCCGCTCGCGTTCACCGGGATCTGCCAGGGCGAACTGTGCAAGGTCCGCGACGAGCTGCCCAAGTTCCAGAACGACAACGCGGAAATCCTCGCGATCTCGGTCGGCCCGCCGCCCACGCACAAGATCTGGGCCGCCGAACAGGGCTACACCTTCCCGCTGCTGTCGGACTTCTGGCCGCACGGCGCGGTAGCCCACGCATACGGCGTCTTCAACGAGAAAGCCGGCTACCCCAACCGGGGCACGTTCGTCGTCGACCGCGAAGGCTACATCCGCTTCGCCGAGATGAACGGCCCCGGAGAGCCCCGTGACCAGGCGGCTTGGGAGAAAGCGCTCGCCGCGCTAGATTCATAAACCGCCGGTCACGGCACGGGCGTATAGCTCAGCGGTAGAGCACTGGTTTTACACACCAGCGGTCGGGGGTTCGATCCCCTCTGCGCCCACCGAAGGAGATGCAGGTAGAGCTAGAGCACCCCAGAAGTGGTTGCGACTACTGCGTTGCCCGGCGGCCGGAAGCGGCAAGGGCAGTTCAAGCCCGGTCAGCCACCTCTGCCAGATCGTCTCCGTGCTGAGAGCTGCGTGTCGAAGCCGGGTCGCTATCCGGATAGTGCTGGAGGATTTCAAGCGCGTCCCACCCCTCGAGCCTGCCCGTGGTGTTCAGCACTGACCAGGCAGTGTCCGCGTGTGACGGCGTACTGCAACATCTGGTCCGGGCAAACTGGCTCAATGCGGTCACGGAGTGGAGTGTCGTTCCACCCGGTCACGACGAGGATGCCCTTTACCTCGTGCTCTACCGCCTTTTCCTTTGCCACCCATCTGCCATGCATTGGCCAGTCTCCATCGGAGCAGCGTCAGTCCGCCACGGACGTTGGCAGCAATCGCCGCAAGGTACAGATGCGAAGCCGGTCGGCGGCTCCCGTATTTCCGGGCCCACCAGTCCCCGACGCCGCACACAGGGACCCGCAATCCAGTTCGCCAATGCCTGTGATCGCGGAAACCCCGGCGTCAGCCGGGCGGCGCCGTATCGTTCACTGGCCGAAACGAACTGACCGGCCCTACCGCACAGCTCTTGGCTGCTGTCACGGGGCTTCCTTCCAGCTCGGGAACCGTCGCGTTGCCCGCTTCTCGGGCCGGTCATGGTCACCTGACCTCCAACTGCCACCTTCCCCCCACGCATTGAGGAGAACTCCGACCCAACGTCCATCGGCATCGATCAGGCAGTGCTCTTCGGCGTCGCCGCGGCAAATCGCCTCGATAAGTCTCAGTGCGGGCACCGGCTGACTGGTGTCCTCGGCGACGTAGTCGGTGACAATGTTGAAACACCATCCAGTTTCTATTCGGGCGGCCTCGTCGTCGAACCGGGTGACCGCGATCCTGCCCGACTTGTCGCCAGGCTGTATCGCGCGTGCCGTAAGCAGCACCAGGGATTCGTGGAGGAAGGTGTCGGCGTTGTACTTCACTGCCAGATCACACAGCGCCACAACGAATTCGTCCCAGCCACCCTGTTCGCTCATCTTCAATCGCTCCTTGTCAGCCGCAGGGGTTGGTGACAGTACCGGAGTACTGCCAGGCCATCGATCTGGACGGGCGTCCGCCGTATATGCCGCTACCGCTCGCAGCCGTTCGGTACTCCCCCGGCTCGCACCTAAAATTGGACTGGCCAGTATATTTCTGGTTCGCCTTGGGTGAAGGATATGGGGTCTTGTCAGGGCCGGAAACAACCACCCACTTGCCGCCTTGCCTCCGCTCGATTTGCACCACGATCTCCAGCGAGTCGATGTCGGCCGTGCAGGAGATTCGCCCCTTGCCCACGATCCATCCAGGCGACCCTTTCGAATGGTGTGGGTTGTCGGCCGTGATGTGGCATGCAGCGTTCCCGTTCCCTGGTGCAGCTCCGGCGCTGGCCGGTGCCAGAACCGGCGCGACCAACGCCAGGGCGGCGATGCCGGTCTTGACGACCATCTTGCTCGCGTTCATAGAGTCCCTCCGAATTATTTGCGACGGAATGGTTTTCGATTCCGCTTACCTACTTGTATGCGCCAAGGTGTCATCCAGTTTTGGGCCGCCATTCCCAGTTGTCTGATGCGAGTCACTTACCGTGGTCGTCGTAGTCGCTGGGCCAGAAGATCACGGCGACAACGACCGTGAGCGGCAGGCCGACCACAACCGCGAGTCCGAGTTGAGCCCCGCTCATCGCATCCCACCTATGACCGTCCAGCGGGCGAATGATGCACGGGGCGCGGCACATTCGACGTCGACGACGGCCATGAGTCGATCCAAGGTCACCGCGTCGATGTGCGCCGAAGACGGCAGCAGCACCACATCGGCACTGCACGCCGTGATCTGTTCGACCAGACCTAGTGTCGAACCCGCATCGGCCCAGTGCAGCGCGTATCTCAATCGCCGCGCCAGTCGCCGCACCTGGGCTGCGTCCCACTCCGGTGTCGGCGATGACGGATCTATCCAGCCGATCGCGTCCATCCCCTGCGCCCTTCCGTCCCCTGCTGTCCGTGGCAATCCCTCGCGCCAGGGAATCGAGTTCGACCCGGCGCGAGGGCTGAGGCATACGTTGGCAGCGCAGACACCCTCGAAGTCCGAAGGATTTTCGTACCCTTGGAGCCTCGGCGCACTCAGGATGGAGTGGTGAGCATGAGCAAGAACCGCAGCGGCGTAGCGGCCCGAGTAGCCCAAGCTCGCAAGCTGGGCGGACTGACGCAACGGCAGCTCGCCGCGAATGCGAACGTGTCAGTCGGGCTGGTCCAGTCGGTAGAACAGGGCCGCGTGCCTGCCACACCCGCGTTTCTCGGCGCGGTGTCCAAGGCGTTGCGCGTGTCGGTCGCTGAACTCAACGGCCAGCCGTTCCCGCCCGCTCCGGCAGATACCGAGGTGCACGCCGCGATTGCGGTCCTGCGCACCGAGCTGGCCGCCTACGACATCGACAACGCTGCCGTCCCCCAACTACGCAGGTTGGCGGAGATCGCCGCCGACGTCGAACAAGTGTGCCGGTATCGACGCAACGCTTCATTCCACCGACTCGGCGGCGCGTTGCCCTCACTGCTCAGCGAGGTTCGCGCCGTTGTGCACCGCACCTGCGGCGCCGATCGGGATCGCGCTCTGGTGATGCTGTGCGAGCTGTACTACTCGACGCACTCCCTCGCATACAAGCTCGGCTATGCGGATCTGGCCGCGCTCGCGGTCGACCGAATCGCCTGGGCTGCCGCCGAGGTCGATAGTCCGCTGTGGCGGGCCACCGCGCAGTTCCAACGCGCCGCACTGCTCACCTCCGGCGGCGACTGGACGGCCGCGCTGTCGTTCCTCGAACGCTGCCGCGCGAGCATCGAACCGCGACTCGGCGCAGGGCAGCGTGATGATCTGGTCGCCTGGGGTGGCCTGCACCTGCAATCCGGGCTCGCCGCCTCCCGATCGGGCAAACGCGACCTCGCCGACCAGCACCTCGCCGAGGCCCAGGCCACCGCTGGACGCGTCGGCGATGATCGCGACCCGATCCTGTCGTTCGGCCCTACCAACGTCGGAATCTGGAGTGTCGCGCTCGCGGTCGAGGCCATGGACGGCACCGAGGCGTTGAACCGCGCCCGCACGCTTGTAATCCCCGCCGACGCGCCGAAGGAACGCGCCGGGCACCACTACATCGACCTTTCCCGCGCCTACCTGCTGCACGGTGACCGTCGTCGTGCCCTCGACGCGTTGCTGACGGCGAAGTCGATTGCACCAGCGCAGACCCGCTACAACCCCGGTGTCCACGAGACTGTACGGGCGTTGGCGCGTGCCGAGGCGCGCAGCGTCGACACCGTGCACGGGTTCGCTGTGTGGTGCGGAATCACAAATCGGCTCTAAACGGGCAACCCCTTCGCCGACGCCGGGGCCAGGAACTCGACACGGAACGACTCGACGAACTCGCCGCGCCGGTCGAGGAAGCGCCGCGTATGCGGCTGCCGCTCGTGCTCATCGAACGCGGCCCGGTCCCGATATACCTCATAGAAGACCCGCGACAGCGGCTCACCTTCGACCGCGTGCGTGACGTACACGAGCGTGCCGGGCTCATGGTCGCGAATAGCCTCCACGGTTTCGGCGACGAGCAGGTCGAACGCTGCCGCCTTGTCGGCGTCGATCAAGTCGAACTTCACCACGAGTGCGAACATTCGCCGACGGTACCGCAGAGAATCGGCGCAAACCCGTCTGATCGATCACCCGGACACGCAGCACCCTGGCTGCCCGCGAGGGGTTCGAAGGGGTGCTGCCATGCGTGATAGAGGCTGCTCCTTCCCAGCTCAGGCGGTGTTTCCATCCTGCCAAGACCTGGCACGAACAGGGTGGATGGGCCGCACGCACGGTGTATGCGAACCCGTGAGTCTCATGGCTGTTGCGATTCAGATCAAGGACGTATCCGAGGAAGTGCGGGGACGCGATCGCGGCTCGTGCCGCTGCCCGTGGCCAGTCCACCCAGGTGTATCTGCGTGCACTGCTGGAAGCCTCGGACACCTCCAACGACGGAATCGATGAAGGCGGCCTTGAGGCTGTACCGATCTGAGAGGTCAGTCCGAACGCAACGTATCTCGCGCGCCTGGGTGAAGACGCTTGCGGCTCCACTGGCAGGACACTGGCCTGCATGAGTCGAACTGATGCGTGCCGGCGTTGGGTTGATGGCTGGGCAACTCGACCACCTTCGCTGCCACCGGCCCGTGGTGCGTAGCGGGGCGGGCACTCGTGCGGAGTCGGCGCCGTCGGCGTGACCACCGGTTCGCTGCCTTGTTTTGTCAGGTGATGGTTGCGGTGAGCTGCGTGTTCGTTTCGATGTATTGACTCCGAGCGCTACTTAGGTGAAGCTTGTTGCAGCGCCATAGTTGCGCCTTCATCGGGCTTTCCCGAGAAACCTCTTCCAGCAATCGGTTCGGCGGTACCCTCGCCGTCGTTTGCGCCGCCATCTGCGCGTGGGCGTGCTCCTGCGTTGTCGAGTTCGCGACCGTGTTCCACGTATCGACGCACCTCGTTCCGAATCATGGACGCGCGGTGCGCCGGTCACAACCCGGTGATCCGTGTCTGTCGAGTTCGGGTGCCGAGAAGATCGCGCTCGTCGGCGATCTGGGGTGTCCTACGCAGATTTCTCGTTGTCGATAGCCCCGGATCGGTGGTCTCCTCCCGGACCCGGTGAGGGGCGATGACGGACGGCGACCGGTGAACGCCCGAAGGGGATTTCGTACCGGGTGAGCACGGGATAGACCGGCGCGCGCGCCTTCACCGAGCGACCCGTTCGGTGCAGCGCTCCATGAGTCGGTTCGTCATGCGAAGAAAGTGCCGATGATGCTCGCACCCGGTTCCGTCGGGATCCGGATGCGCTCGTGTCGGCAGGTGTCCGCATCAACAGATGTCGGCCACATGGTTCCGCCGTCGATATGCGGCGTCTGATCTGTAGGGAAATCATGAAACTACGCAGTCGTGGTCGTATCTGGATACACAGGTACTACACGTCGTTTCTGCATCTGGTCATCCTCGTGGTGGCGGTGGCGTTGGGTGTTTCGCTGGCGCGGGTGTGGCTGTCGCCGCCCGCGCCGCCTGCGCCCAAGACGGCGACCGAGGTGCCGGTGTTGAATCCGGCCAAAGGGCCGGAGCCTCGGCAGCTGGAGCCGGAATCTGCGCCTCCCGCAGCCGATTTCGCGCCGTTGAGCGGTGCGGAGGTAACCGCTACGGGTGTGCGTGAGGGTTTCGATCCGGCGACATCGGTCGAGGAGTCGCGCACCGAGAAGTCGGTGACCTACCGCAACGCGAACGGTTCGCGCTCGGTGGTGTTGCACCAGGCTCCGGTGAGTGTGCGCGACGACCAGGGAGGCTGGGTGGCGATGGACACCAGTCTCATCGCGGGGCAGGACGCCGCGGTGGTGTCGCGCGACGGCGCGAACACCCGGTTCTCCGCCTTCGCCGACGATCCCGCGCTGATGAGCGTGGACACCGGTACCGCGCCCGTGTCGATCTCGTTGAACGGCGCCCAGCGATCCCGCGGCGTGGTCGAGGGCTCGACGGTGCTGTATCCCGATGTGTTGAACGGACAGGACCTCCAGTACACGGTGGAGCCCGGTGCGGTGAAGGAGTCGGTGATCGTCAAGGACGTCGGGTCGGTGGGTGAGGGCCGTTGGGTGTTCACCATGAAGCTCGGCGACGGACTGACCCCGCGGCTCGAGAACGACGGTGTGCTCATCACCGACGCACGGGGCGCGCAGGTCGCCGCGTTGCCGCCGATCGAGGTGTTCGACTCGGCAGGCGAGGACCGGAAGACGGTGTCCGCTCGCACGGGTGGTCGGTATTCGCTCGACCGTGCCGGGGAGGCATGGGAGCTGACCGTGGCGGTGGACACGAAGTGGCTGACCGACGAGGCTCGGGTGTTCCCGATCACCGTCGACCCGACCTACACCTACGGGTTCGGCAATACCGCCGAAACCCGGGCCTACAACTCCACCACCGTGACCGAATGCGTCAACACTTGCGGCATCGCGGTGGGCAACTCGCGCCCGAACAACACGAATCAGTTCTGGCGCTCGACGTTCCGGTTCGATTTGGCCCCGTTGTTCGGTAAGAGCGTGATCGGCGCCCGGATCGATTTCAAGCGCACCGGCGCGACCGGTACCGCCGCGCCCGCGACATCGAACCTGTATCAGGCCGCGAACCCCCTCGGATACAACGCCAATGGGCCGCTGCTGGCCTCGGCTCCGCTCGGGGACGCCGGAACGATGTTCTCGTCCGCGCTGACCGGATTCCTCGCCGGGAAGGTCACGGCCGGGGACAACACCGGTTGGTTCCTGCTGACGGGCGGCGAGACCGACGCCATGACGTACAAGACGTTGCAGGCGAGCTTGATCGTCGACTACGGCACACCGCCCCCCGCGGCGACCCTGGCCGGTCCGGCCGACGAGAGTGTGATCGCGACGACGACACCGACCTTGTCGGTCGACCCGGTGACCAACCCCTCCGGTGACGGCACCACCTATTGCTTCAAGGTCTCGACCGGCTTCGACGGCCGCTCGGGCAGCGTCGTGGACTCGGGTTGCCTGGACAATCCGAGCTGGACCGTTCCGAAGAACATCCTGCACGACGGCGGCAAGTACACCTGGACGGTGCTGACCGCGCTGAAAGGCGGGGTGACGACGACGACTCCGCAGTGGGTCGGTCACTTCACGATCAACCAGCGCACCGGTGAAACCGGTGAGTCCTCCAACGACCGGGTGGGTCCGGTCACGGTGAACCTGTACAACGGAAATGTTCACACCGAGGCCGGGGGCCCCGAGTTCGATTCTCTCGGAGGGAAATCGGGTATCGGTCTGGCCTACAACTCCCGTCAGGGTGAGCCAGGGGGAATCCGCGCCTCCTACTTCAACGATTCCACGCATACCGGCACCCCCGATGCTGTCCCCGTTCTGGTTCGCACCGAGCCGACGGTGAACCTCGACTGGGGCAACATCTTCAGCCAGAATATGGACAACGTGCCGTGGCGGGAGAACCCGCTGCCGACCGGTCTGAACAGCGACTGGTACGTCGTCCGTTGGGAGGGCCACTTCAAGGCCACCGCCACCGGTGACTACCGCTTCGGCGGCCTGCACGCCGAAGGCGCCAAGATCTGGGTGAACAACCAGCTCGTCTATGACAATCCGAACTCCGCGGGACTAGCGGCCGATTTCACGACCGTGTCGGCCAAGCAGCCCGGCGAGGTGTCGCTCACCGTCGGCCAGCGGGTGCCGATCAAGGTCGAGTTGTATCACCGTACGACCGAGAAGCCGAAGATGGTGCTGTGGACCAAGAGCACCGACAACAGCGGATTCGGCGGAGCTCGCGCGCACAACATCGCTCCCCAGGTGGTCAAGACCGAGTGGCTGTACTCGGCCGACCTGCCCTCGCTGCCCGCGGGATGGACGCTGTCGATGCAGGGCAGCGGCTACACCGACGCCGAGAGCCTCGACGGGTCGATCGTTCTGACCGATGCGACCGGCGCCAAACACACCTGGGTGAAGACCTCGACAGGCGGGTACGCGCCGCCGGTCGGTGAGGACGGCGTCCTGGCGGTCGACACTGCAGGCAGGATCACCGTGACCGAGGGCGATCTCCTCTCGGTGTTCAACGCCGACGGCACGCTGGCCATGGTGTCCTCGGTGCTGGATTCGAAGAAACCGTCAGCGCTGCAATACAACTACAGCGGCGCGTTGCCACGACTGACCGAGGTCAGAGATCCGGTCTCGGGTCGCTCGCACACGCTGTACTACAACACCGACAACAGCAACAGTTGCTACGGCGGCGCGACGAAGCCGCCCGGCAAGGTCATGGTGGCGGACGGCTACAACGGCGAGGGCAGTTTCCTCAGAGAGGACGTCATCGGCAACGCGCCGAACCAGATGCTGTGCCGAATCAAGTACTGGGACGGCACCGAAACGCGGCTGTGGTACTCGATCGCAGGCACGCTCGACCGAATCGAGAACCCTGGAGGCGATATTCGTGACTACTCCTACGAACGCGAAGCCACCGCTCAGTTCTACATCGCCCAGTACGGGCTCAACAACCTGACCTCACAGAACGCTATCGCGCAGATCGGTCCGATCAACCAGGTGCGCAGCAGCTTGGCCACCGATTGGCTCGCCCGCCAGTCCACGGCCGCCACCCCGGCCGAGGTCACCTCGATCGCCTACACCTCCGTCTACGACTATTGGGCGGTGGTGGGCAGAGATGCCCCTGGCGCCCGCCCCGACAGGATCTGGGCGCCTGCCCCCGACGGTCGCACCTTGAACGCGCGTGGCATGCACATCTATCAATGGGGCGCAATCGGGCAGAACGTCACGAAGGTGAATCTGGCAGGCGCCGGAGTATCGATCCTTCCGGCCAAGACAGTCACGTTCGACGGTTCCGGTCGAGTGCTGTCGGAGGCCAACGCGAACGATGTCACCGCTCGAATGGAGTGGAATGCCAAGGACAAACCGACTGCCGTCATCGATACGACGGGGCGGCGAACCACCCGCATCTACGATCACGCCGACCGCCTCACCGATACCTATGGCCCGGCCCCGGCGGCATGCTTCGACGGACAGCTGCCGACGGCAGCCTGCGCCGCCACGATCCCGCACCAACACATCGGCTATGACGAAGGCATGAGGGGCCTGCAAGCCCAGCTCTACGACAACCCCTCGCTCTCCGGCAAACCAGCGGTGTGGCAGACCGGCATCGGTACTCCGGACGGGAGTCTGGCCGCGACCTGGGGCGCCGACCCGCCGGTGGCGAACAGCGGCGGTTGGTCCGCCCGGTTCTCCGGGGAGATGCAGTTTCCCGCCTCGGGTACCTACACCATGGGTTCGACCGCTGTCGACGGCGTCCGACTCTGGATCGACGATGTCTCGATCATCGACTCCTGGAGCGACAAAGCCCTCACCACGGTGACCGGTACCTACACCAACACGACACCCGGCGCCTGGCATCGGGTCCGCGTCGAGTACTACAACCGTGCCGGCAATACCGGGGCGCTCGATCTCACCTGGAAGCTCCCCGGCGCGCAGGATGCCGTCACCGTGCCCGGCCAAGCCCTCGCACCTCGCTACGGGCTGCACACCACCAAGACCGCGGACAACAGTTCCGATCCCAACGCCGGGCGCGCGCCGTCGCGGACGGTCCGGACCAGCTACTCGGACCCGGCCAACGGGATCGATCCGGTGCTCTCGCTGGTGACCGCGGTCGCCCACGATCCGGACGGGGCGAATCTGGTGCGCCGCACCAGATTCGAGCAGCCCGGCCAGGGCTATCTGCGTCAGCTCGCCCAAGCCCTTCCGGGCGGTGATGTGGCGGACGCGGCTCAGCGCGCGACCTACAGCTACTACGGCGACACCGAGACTCGCGCGAACCCGTGCGACGCGCAATCGACCGCGGTGAGTCAGGCGGGAATGGTCAGAACGATCGCCTCGGCCGCGAACTCCGGCGGTTCCTCCAGTACCGCCGAGATCGTGTACGACGCGGCGGGACGTGTCGTCGCCTCGCGCATCGACACCCAACCGTGGTCGTGCAAGAGTTTCGACGCCCGTGGACGACTGACTCGAGAGTTCTTCCCGGCCGTCGGCGCCGAAGCCGCGCGGACCGTCACCTACGACTACGCGGTCAACGGCGACCCGCTCGTCCAGCGGGTCAGCGACGAATCCGGTTCGACGACTTCGGTGGTCGACCTCGTCGGACAGGTCGTCTCCTACACCGACACCAACGGCGTGGTGACGACCAACCTGTACGACAGCGCAGGCCGCAAGACCCGCGCGACCAGCGTCGTCAAGGGGGTTACATCCACCCTGAACTATCAGTGGGACAACGCCACTCAGCTCACGAAGCTGACCCTGGACGGCGTCACCGTGGCCACCCCGAGCTACAACGCCGGCATCCTCGTCAGCGCCGCCTACGGCAACGGCTCGACCCTCGGGATCGGGCGCAACGACGCAGGCACGATATCCTCCGTCACCTGGAACACGGGCGGTACCACGGTCAGCGACACCGTCGTGCGTGCTCGTGACCAACGCATCGTCGACGACACGATCAGCGACAGCGCGGGCGGAACGTTCCATTCCTCCTATACCTACGACGGGGTCGGGCGGCTCACCGCCGCCACAGTCCCGCACCACCAGTTGACCTATGCCTTCGACGGAGCCGACGGCTGCGGGCCGGACCAGAACGCCGGACTCAACTCCAACCGCACCTCGTTCAGCGACAGCTTCGACGGGGCGCCCGCCGCGGTCACGAACTATTGCTACGACGGCTCCGATCGGCTGCTGTCCACCAATGGCGCCACCGCGTTGGCATTCGAGTACGACGCCTACGGCAACACGACCAAGATCGGCGGTGACACCCTCGGCTACGACTCCACCCGGCGTCACGCGGTGACCACCACCGCCGCGGGCACCTCGATCCGCTACGCCAGGGACGTCAACGACCGGATCATGGCGCGGACGGTCCAGACCGGCGGCACGACAGCGCAGACGCGATACGGCTACACCGCCGCCGACGGCGTCATCGACTTCGTGCTCGACGGCGACGGCAATCTCCTCCAACGTGTCGTGCGGTTGTCCGGCGGGGTGGTGCTCACCAAGACCTACACCGGCGCGAAACCCAGCAATTACGCCTACCCCAACATCCACGGCGACATCATGTTCAACGCGGACGGAGCGGGCACGCGCACCGGAAGTCTGCACCTCTACGACCCGTACGGCCAGAACATCGACCCCGTCACCGGTGTCATCGGTGACATTCCCATCCCCGAAACCGCGACCGGTGGAATGGATTTCGGTTACCTCGGGGAGCACATCGTGCCGGTGGAGCACCTCGCGGGCCAACAGGCATTGGAGATGGGGGCGCGTACCTATCTCCCGGTCCTGGGACGATTCCTGCAAACCGATCCGGTGTCCGGCGGCTCGGCGAACGACTACGACTACGTCAACGCCGACCCGATCAACTCCCATGACCTCACCGGCAAGCAACCAGAAGGCTCCATCCCACGCGATGCGAGTACGGCGGCAGGAGCCGTGCTACTGGTGGTGGGGGCGCTCGGACTCGCGGCGGAAGCATCGATGGCCGCGGGAAACGCCCTCGGCAATATCCTCATGAAAGTGGCGGAGGCCCTGGCCGACAACTACGAGCCGGGCGCCACGCCGCCGAACAAGGATCAGGTTCTCGCCGAGACCGGTCGACAGATCGGTGAAGCCGCGAAAGCGGCAGGCGCGGCAGGAGGAAGCGTCAGCGGGTACATCGGAGAGAAGATCACCGAACTCGAGCTCGACCAACGGGACGCGGTTCAAGTCGCTCTCGCGGCGGCGAAGGCGGCATTCCCCGAAAACGGGGGAGTGGCCATGACGAAGAACGGCGACGTCGCCGTCTTGCCGACATACGGCGGGAAGAATGTGCCGGTTCTGTTGGTCTCGCCGGACGGATCTGTCCAAGGGGCGAGAATCGAGGTCTACCCCGGCCCCGACGCCAAGCAGCACGAAGCCGATGTCGACCTCTACAGTCCGGGCAGTTCGTATCACAGGTGAGAACAGAAATCGGAGCTCGACAATCAATCTGCGATCAGTGGCTTTCAGCTGTGTCTGATGTAAATCACCGATTCGCCGAGGAATTCGAAACTGGGAGTCTCCAGACGAATTCCTGATGGCCGTCTGAGTCGCGTCGACGAACCGGCTTTCGACGGCTTCGGCACGGCGTCCTCATGGACGCCGTGCCGAACTCTCTCGCCCTTCCCTATGTGCCGCGGACCCCTCGCGCCGGCCACGGCTCTCGGCGTCCTGCTCGTCACGCATGGTGATCCTGCTGGGAGCGAGGCATGGCTTCGCAAGGCCGCCGTCGCCGGGCACACTGGTGTAATGATCACCCTCGGGCTCCCGCGCGCCGGACACTGGCCGCCGCTATCCCCGAATCGCCCATTTTCGTCGGGGTCGACACCGACACCCACCACGTCGCCGTGACCGACGAGCACGGCGCGAACCTCGCCGACCGCGAGTTCCCCACCATCGAGAGAGCGAGATCCGATGTCGACGAGCAATTTGGGATCAGCTGATTTTCAGCTGCATCTGCTGAAGACCATGGATGCGCCCGAGTCGCTCCTGACCGCTGCGCTGGACGAGCTCGGCTCCTCGAAGGAGGACATGCTCGCGAGATCCGCCGACGTCCACCGGGCGCTGTGGATACGCGAAGGCGGGTCCGCGAGCAATATCCTTCCCATGTTGGACCGGGTTCGGGTACCGAGCCCACGCGGAGAAGGCAGTTTCGCATTCTCGCTGCCCGTCTGGAAGGACTTCCTGTACGTCGTCTCCTTCGATCCGACCGGGGATATGTTCGATACGCCAGAATTCATTCGCCGGAACGGTCGGGCATCGGATCCGGTGTTGGCTCCGTGGGAAATCCTGGAAGGCGAGCTGCCCGGAACCTTCGATCGCATCGAAGAATTCGAAGCCTGGGGACCGTCGTACAAAGTCGTGACAGCTCGACACGTGGCGAGCGGTGAGCCCTTCCGGCTGAGATTCGCCTACGGCCTCCTCCAGGCTGTCCTCTCTCCTTGAGGCCCCCCGATCGGGCAGTACGCCCCACTGCGATTCGCCTCGACCGGCGTGCTCTCCCTCAACGCCTGTCGCCGGGGGCGAGTCAGCAGCGGAGGCGCAGTCCGAGTGCGGGCTGCCGACCGTGTGCCGGAGTGCGAAGACCGCAACGGAACCGCGGAGGAGTGGTTGGGAGTGCAGAGCCGTGAGGCGGCGTGGATGCTGCCGCGATGCTCGATCGCGTTCGTTCCGCCATCACATGGATATCGAAAGTATGTTCGATTCGATGTAGTGTTCCGGAGCATGGCGGAACTCGAACCCATCCCGTTCGCTCAGATGCAGATCAACGACGTACGCAGGCAACTGTTGGACGCCGCGGCCTTCGGGAAGCACTTGCCTCCCGAACATCTCGAGATCATGGCCGACAAGTTGGCTGAAGGCTTGCGCATCTACACCGAAGCGGCCGGATCGAGCACTCCGGATGCGTCGCGTTCGAGCTCGCCCGCCGACGGCAGGGCCTGCCATGACTACCGTGGCCGCCCGCGCTGACCACCACTGGATGCCGCTGGTGTTCTTGCCGATCTCGGGTTGACACAGTGCATAGGGTGGCGTTCGTGCCCACCTCTCACGGGCACGAACGCCGTCCTCGCATCAGGGGTCGAGCTCCTCTCGGGCTCGTCCTGTGGTGGTCGTTGCCCTGCGATGGCGGACCTGTGGTGGGCCCCAAGGGTGCGAGAGATTCCGACCCTGGGGTTGATGTTCTCCCGCGAATCCTCCGAGCAAAGTTGATGGTGCGCAGCTGGTTGGAAACCTGCGCTGGAGGAGAGCGTCAGTAAGCAGTCGTCTGAGGGGAACATCATGAAAAAGAACACATTTCGCGCTTCCGCGGCAGCGGCACTAGTTGGACCGATGATCATTCTCGGCTCAGGTGTGGCTATCGCGCACCCCGCGTCTGTCCATGTGGCGAACAAGCCGGTGCCGACATCAACGCATGTGGAGCCCGTCATGTTGAGCATGTATGCACCGCTGTGGGTCGGTGTCTGCGCGAACCCCTGGATTCCTATCCCCGCTTCGATGATCTGTGCCGCATGACCCGTAGACAGCGCGATGACAATGTGCGGGTATGTCTTGCTCCGCTGCGGGTATCCGCACGAGACCAGCAACTTCGGCCATCCCTAGGAGGATGAAATGAAGTACGTGGTTTCCTGGACCTTCGGTTGGAACGGCTCCGCGGCCGAGAATGAAGCCAGCATCCGGCGAGCGCTGGAAGTGTTCGCGAATTGGAAGCCGTCGCCCAGCACGACATACCACCAATTCGTCAGCCGACTCGACGGCAAGGGCGGGTTCGCGGTTATCGAGACCGACAATCCGATAGACCTGGCCGACGGTCCGGCCAAATTCGGCTTCTGCGCGGAGTACGAGATCTACCCTGTCGTCGAGGTCGCCGAGGTCGCGCAAGCATTCCAGCAGGGCGCGGACTTCAGGGCATCCATCGGCTGAGGCCCGGCGATCAGCCCGATAACCGTTCAGCGAGGCGCCTACCCGAGTGCGTCGCGGTCAGCCGAATTCTGACCACGCTGTAGCAGTGTGCCGACATTCGCTCCAGGCGTGTCTGGGGATTTGTGATCACGGCACGTTTCAGCTACCGAACCCGTCCATGAGCAGTCGCAAAACCAGGCCCGTCACCGACGCACGCCGTCAGCTGACGCGTTTTCCCACCCGTGAGTGTCGGGCCGGATGTTCGTAGTCGACCGAAGTATCCCCGATCGTGGCCACACAGGAGGTACGCAATGACTCGAGCAAAGACACGTGGTTCCGCCGACATCGTTTCCCCCGGAGCCCGCGCCGCCATGGCCGCGCAGAACATCACCGTCAGCGTCCTCACGCGCACTTTCCGCGACATCGCCCACACCGCCGCCGATAATCTTCTCGTCCGCTCGGTCACCGACGCTCGCGCTCTGGCCGAGGCCGCACGCGGTCTGGCCGACTCGGCTCGGACGCACTCGGCGGCCGGTGAATGCGGTATCGCCCGCATGGACGCGGATTTCGCGGCAGCCTTGGGCCTCGCCGCCCGCGATACCGCTACGCGTGCCCAGAGAATGGCCGAAGCCGCCATCGCCTACGAACGTCGCCTCACTGACGAGCACGCCGGTACCGCGCGGTTCGAGGAACCCCTCGGTCCGCTGGACACCTACCGGCCGCCGCTCGAGATGGGCACGTTCGATATCAATGGCGGTGCCGGGCACATCCACGACCGCTTCCGTACCGAGCCCGCCTTCCCGACCGCCGTCAACGATTCGGTAAGGCGCGCCGATCTCCTGGAGGCCGTAGCGGACGACGACGCCGGCCGAACCCGCGCCGCAAAGGCCCGCGCCGCCGCCGACGCCCTCGCCGCCAGCGCCGACGACCGCGCGCGAGTCCGCGGGAAGAAGATCACACAGATCGCACAGGACGCGGTCTCGGCTGCCGCCGAAGCCACCCGAGCCGCCGACGACGCCGCCAAAGCCGCCAACGACTGCAAAGGCGCTGACGGCATGAAGTGATCCCCGACCCGCTGTCCCGGTTCGCCTAGCACGTCGTCCGAACCGCACACTGCGCGTTCTCTCCTCGCGGACTGTGGTCAGTGACTGTCCAGCCCGCGCCTGCGCCGAGAGAAAGCTCTGCTCTTGGCGCAGGCGCGGGTGGCGATCCAGCTCCGCCGCGAACACCATGGAGCCGCCTGCGTCCCGAGCGGGGCATTCGATGGTCCGCACGCTGCGCGACTCCGGCCAACGCAGGGCGAGCCTTCTCGGTCGAAGCCCGCGACCGCTATGGAGATGCCTAGGCACCCTGTGCCGAAGCCATCGGCTCGGCATGGGCCTCCTGCTCACCCAGCATGACCCGCTCGTCATGCCGCCGCGCACCCGCGTAGACCTGCAAGTAGCGCGTGATGGCGATCCGGCCCTCCTCGGTCAGCGCGTCACCCTCGTCGCCGCGCTGGTGGGCCACCTCGAAGATGTGGTCGCCGAGTTCCACCGCCACCTCGACGACGTGCCTGCTGGTGCCGGGCGCCAGCAGGCCGGTGGAAAGCAGGTGGCGGTGGAGCAGGTCGGTGAGCGTGCCGAGGTGTTTTCTGATGTCGTCGCGGAGAGTCTCGTTGTGCCGAGACGCGTAGTACAGCGCGACGAAGTCCGGGTGGGACATGTAGTGGCGGCGGTGGAAGGCGAAGAACGCCGCGACGGCCGCCGCGATGTCCGGGTGTGGCCGTGCGGTGGCGAGGGACTCCTCCAGCTCGCCGTCGAGGCGCGCGAGTTCGCGGGCGAGGAGCTGCTCGAAGATGGCCTCGCGGTTGGTGAAGAACTGGTACACCGTGGCGGCCGGAACACCGGCACGTTCGGCGACCGAGCGGACGGTCGCCGCGTCGGTGCCCTCGATCGTGACGATCCGCAAGGCCGCGTCGAGGATCCGCTCGACGCGTTCGCGGCTGCGTTGCTGGACCGGTTCGCGGCGGAGCGGGCTGGCGTCGGGCACGCGGTCCATGGTAGACACATCGAAACATAACATGACGTCATGTTCAGATAATCTTCTCGCGGAGGCGACTACACCATGAGTGCGACCGGGGCAGCCTTCGACGCGTTGGTCAAGGCGGGACGGGTAAAGCTCGGTCTTGCAGCCGAGCACGGCACCACAGTGAAGGCTGCTTGCAACTTGTGCGAGGCGATCTGCGGGGTCGAGATCACCGTCGAGGGCGGGACGGCTGTCGGTGTTCGCGGCGACCGCGACGACCCGCTATCCCGCGGCCACGTCTGCCCCAAGTCCGTGGCGATGACCGACGTACACGGCGACCAGGACCGGCTGCGGCGGCCGATGCGCAAGATCGACGGGAAATGGGTGGAGGTGGACTGGTCCGAGGCGATCGATGCGGCGGCGCGCGGACTCGCTCAGACCCGGCTGCGCCACGGCGCGAATGCGGTGGCGGTCTACCTGGGCAACCCGTCGGTCCACAGCCTCGGCGCGATGACCCACGGGTCCGCGTTCGCCTCACTGCTGCGAACCCACAACCACTTCTCGGCATCTTCGGTCGATCAGTTGCCGCACCAGGTCGTTTCCGCACTGCTGTACGGGCACCAGTTCCTCCTTCCGGAACCGGATCTCGACCGGACCCAGCACCTCCTCATGTTCGGCGCCAACCCCCGTGCGTCGAACGGAAGTTTGATGACCGCTCCGGACATGGCGCGGCGCCTGCGGGAGATCCGCGAGCGCGGGGGTCGGGTCACCGTCGTCGATCCGCGCCGCACGGAAACGGCCGCCGATGCCGACGAGCACGTGTTCATCCGTCCCGGCACAGACGCCGCGGTGCTGTTGGCCATGGTGCACGTCATCCTGCGCGACCGCGCACCGCACCTGCCCGAATACATCACGGGCGTGGACGAGCTCCGAGACGCGGTCGCCGAGTTCACTCCCGAAGCCGCCGACCGTTTCAGCGGCGTGCCCGCCGCCACGATCACCCGCCTCGCCCACTCCTTCGCCGATGCAGGCCCCGCCGCCTGCTACGGCCGGTTCGGCGTTTCGACCCAGCGCCACGGCACCGTGTGCCAGTGGGCCATCCAGGTGCTCAACATCATCACCGGCAACCTGGGCCGCGAGGGCGGCACGCTGTTCACCGACCCGGCCATCGACATGACGCGGCTGCTCAACCCCGGCCATTTCGGCCGCCGCCGCAGCCGTGTGCGCGGGCTTCCTTCCTTCGCCGGGGAGTTTCCGGTCGCCGCACTTGCCGAGGAGATCACGACGCCGGGCGAGGGACAGGTCCGTGCGCTGCTGACGGTGGCGGGAAACCCGGTGCTGTCCACTCCAGCCGGAGCCGCACTCGGCACTGCCCTCGACGGCCTCGACTTCATGGTGGCCGTGGACTTCTACCTCAACGAGACCACTTGCCACGCCGACGTCATCCTGCCGCCGACCAGCGCGCTCGAACGAGACCACTACGACTTGGTTTTCCGGGCCTTCGCGGTACGCAATACCGCGAAATACTCTCCCGCGGTGCTGCCGAAGCCGCGCGGCGCGCGGCACGACTGGGAGATCTTCCGCGACCTCGGCTCGGCCTACCAACGCCACCTCGGCGGGGGCCGGATGCGGGTCTTGCGTCGTCGCCTCAGCAGGCCCGCCCTGGCCACCGAGGTGCGGCTGCGGACTCCACCGCGTCGGCTGGTGGACCTGCTCCTGCGCTTCGGCCGCTACCGGCTGAGCGTGCGCCGACTGCTCGCCCACCCGGCCGGGCTGGATCTGGGACCGCTGCGGCCAGGCGTCGAGCATCGCCTGCGCACTCCTGACCGCAGACTGAACCTGGTGCCGCCGCAGATCGCCGATGCTCTCGACACACTGCGCTCCGATCTGGGAGCAGCTCCAGGAGATCCGGGGTCACTGCTGTTGATCGGCCGACGGCATCTGCGCTCCAACAACTCCTGGATGCACAACTCCGCCCGCCTCGTCGCCGGCCCGCAGCGCCACCATCTGCTCATGCACCCCGCCGACGCGGCCCGCCTCGGACTGGCCGACGGGCCCGCCGTGCTGCGCTCGCGCACCGGCGCCGTACGGGTGGACGTCAGGCAGACCACCGACATCATGGCGGGCACGGTCAGCCTGCCCCACGGGTACGGGCACGCGGCGGCGGAAAGCCGGCTGTCCGTGGCCGCCCGCGTCGCGGGCGCGAGCGCCAACGATGTCACCGATCCGCTGTTCCTGGACACCGTCAGCGGAAACGCCGCCCTCAACGGAATCCCGGTCACCGTGGAACCGCTCCCCGACTCTCGCTAGCAAGGAACGCCATGCCTCACGTGATCACTCAGCCGTGCTGCAACGACGCCTCCTGCGTGCCGGTGTGCCCGGTCGGCTGCATCCACCCCACCCCCGACGAACCTGGCTTCGCCTCCGCCGAAGCCCTCTACATCGACCCTGCCAGCTGCATCGACTGCGGCGCCTGCGTCGCCGAGTGCCCGGTCGGGGCGATCACCCGCGACACCGCGCCCGCCGCGGCACCGTTCTTGGAGCTGGCCGAGGCCTACTACCAGCGCAACCCGCTGCCGCCCGGCATCCCCGATGCCCCGCTGCCCGCTGCGCGAGCCGAAGTCGGGGAACTTCGAGTCGCGGTGGTCGGCTCCGGTCCCGCAGGCGCATATGCCGCACTCGAGCTGCTCGAGCACCCCGGCGCGACAGTCACGATGTTCGACCGGCTGCCCACGCCGTGGGGCCTGGTGCGAGGCGGGGTGGCCCCCGACCACCCGTCCACCAAATCGGTCACCGACGTATTCGAGCGCGCCGCCGCCAACCGCCGCTTCCGCTTCCACCTCAATGTCGAGGTCGGTACCCACATCACCCACGACGAACTCGCCGCGGCACACCACGCCGTCGTCTACGCCTACGGAGCCTCCGGTGACCGCCGCCTGGGCATTCCCGGCGAGGACCTGCCCGGCAGCGCGTCGGCAACCGAGTTCGTGAACTGGTACAACGGTCACCCGGACTTCTACGATCGCACGTTCGACCTCTCCTGCCGCCGCGCCGTCGTCGTCGGCAACGGCAACGTCGCTCTCGACATCGCCCGCCTCCTGGTCGCCGACCCCGCGGAGCTCGCCGCCACCGATATGGCCGACCACGCCCTGGCCGCTCTGTCCACAGGCGCGATCGAGGAGGTCGTGGTCCTCGGCCGGCGTGGCCCCGCGCAGGCCGCGTACACCACTCCAGAATTGCTCGCCCTGACCGAACTCGGCGGCGCCGATGTCTTCGCGTTCTCCGACGAGGTCACGTTGGACCGCGACCAGCTCGCCGAACTCCGGTCGAACCCGCTCGGGCTGGCCAAAGCGCAGGCCGCCGCCGAACTCGCGACCCGCCGCTTCAGCGCGTCGCGCCGTATTGTGCTGCGCTACTTGACGTCTCCAGTGGAGATCATGGGCGATCAACGAGTCACCGGGGTGCGCGTGGCCCGCAATCGCCTCGAGCGCGGCCCCGGCGGCGACGTCCACGCTGTTCCGACCGGAATCGAAGAGACCATCGAGGCGGGCCTGGTACTCCGGGCAGTGGGCTACCGCGGCGCATCGCTCTCCGGCCTGCCCTTCGACCATGACCGCGGTGTGCTGCCCAACCACCAGGGCCGCGTCCTGCACGACCGGACCGGCGAACCCATCCCCGGCGTTTACACGGCGGGATGGATCAAACGGGGCCCGTCCGGAGGCATCGGCGCCAACAAGAAATGCGCCCTGGACACTGTGGCCGCACTCATCGCCGACTATTCCGCGGGATTGCTGCCCGCCCCGGCCGCCACCTCACAGGACCTCGACGCACTGGTCCGGCAGCGCCAGCCCGCTGTCGTCGGTGTGCACGAGTGGAGGACGATCGATCGGACCGAGCGCGACCTCGGCGCGGTTCAGGGACGGCCCAGGCGCAAGCTCGCCTCCTTCCCCGCCTTGCTCGCCGTTGCGCACGGAGACGATGCAATGCCGACGGTTCCACTGCCGATCGATGCAGACGGGTTCCGCCTGTAGTTGCGGTGGCCGTTCCGCCAGAGTGTTAGCCTGATGGTTGCCAATGGGATTACTGTCAGGGCATGCCGACCGAGCCCGCGTCGTCGCCACGCCCCGCCCCGTCATTCCATACGGACGCGATCGCTTTCGATCGCTCCCAGTCAGCCGGAGACGGCGCGTCGGCCGACGACGCGATGGCGGTGCTGGTCGGCATCCTCGACCTTCAGGCAGCGCTGCCCAGTATCCGGCGGATGCGCCGATGGGGGCGTGATGCCCTGGCCGTGGCACCCGGCGAGCACGCGCTGGACATAGGCGCCGGAACAGGCACGGAAGTGCTGGAATTCGCCGACCGTGTCGGTCCGGACGGCGACGCGGTCGGCGTCGATCCGAATCCCGCCATGCTCGACATCGCCCGTGCGCGCGCCGAGGCAGTAGGCTCGCGTGCCCGCTTCATCGAGGGCACCGCCTACCACTTGCCGTTTCCGGACGATTCGTTCGACGCCGTACGGTGCGAGCGCGTCTACCAGCACCTCGACGACCCCGCCGCCGCCACCGCCGAAATCGCCCGGGTCCTGCGGCCGGGTGGGCGCGTGCTGCTCATCGACAGCGACTGGTACACCGCGATCACGCATCCCGGCGACCCCGACGTACTCAGCCGCCTGTCGACGGCGATGCTCGCCGCCACCCCGAATCCGACGTCGGGCCGACGCCTGCGCGGCCTGCTCACCGGTGCCGGTTTCGCGATCGACGACATGGGCTCGGAGGCGGTTATCTGGGATCCGGAAACAGTCCGCCCCCTGTTCGCGCAGATGATCGACGGCGCCCAGGCTGAGGGGACTATCACCGAACAGGAGCGCATCGACCTGGACACCGCGATGGAAGCGGGCATAGCGATAGGCGACTACCACCTCTCGGTCACCATGTTCGCCGTCCTCGCCCACCAACCGGAGTGAGCCGCCAGCGCCTACCGTTGCCGACCCGCATCCGGGCGAATTCGCCCCGCCTCAACCAGTGCCCGCCAGGCAGCGGTCTTGCGGGGGCACTCACCGACGCGGCAGGCGCGGTGCCGCTGCATCGTCATCTGGGCTTCCACCACACTCATCGCAGTTTCGGGTGCGTCATGCGGAAAACCCATCGGCCAGACCGCGGTGTCCATGTCCGTCCGCTCTCGTCGCACTCGTTGCTCGATGTCGGCGACACTTCTGCCCTCCGGGAGCCGAACAGGCCACAACCACATAGCAATCCCGATCACCAGCGTCGCGAGCAGTGCAACACCGACGGCGACCGCGAGCAGTTGCCAGCCGCTCACGGCAACCTCCGGTACAGGTGATCGACCGGCAGCAGCGACGGCCACCGATACCCGCGCGGATAAGTCTGCTCCGGTGTGATCAAGTCGCATAGCTCGGTCACCGCACGGGCGAACGGTTGAGCATGCGCCAAACTCGGAACGATCACTGCAGCCGCGTCCAACACCCGGATCTGCTCGGCCGCCAACAGAGCCGCGACCCTGATCCCGGTAGCGAGCACGACTATCTCCGCCAAGAAATAGCCTCGTGCACAAGCTATTTCCCGAATCGTTCCCTCATCATGAGATTCACCGTCGACGCATACCGCCCGTCGAATTATGCCCAGCGCATTCGGCCCCAGCGGCATGCTTGGACAGCTGTTCTCCCCGTACATCCCAGTCACTCCCCTGCTCGGCGTATTGGTGAGCACCCGCCGCCGAGGAGCCGACGAGAGGCGGCATCAACCCGACGGCGGGGCCAGGCAATAGCCTGCCGCCCGAGCGCATGGCGGCGATTACAGAGCGCTATACCGTGTGCGGGTCGATGCCGAGACTTTGCGCCAAGCTGTGCAGGCGGCCGTCGATCGCTAGACGGCGGGCGCGGCGAGCAAGGGCCGAAACGGAGTCGAGGATCATCGGGTCCATGCGAGTGCGCTGCGGATCGACCATTTCAGCCTCCGAGAATGCCCGCACGGCATCGGAATCGTTGCCCGCTGCGGTCAGTGCGTGGCCATAGTCGGTCCAGAAGTAGACCACCCGATTAGGCGCCCGAACCGGCCGTGGATCGACGGTGCGCGCTACCTCGATGGCCCTATCGATGTCACCGAGTTCCCTTGCCACCGACACATGCCAGATTGCCGCGCTGGTTGGCCCGAACCACAGGAGACCGAATCCCCCATCAGCCGTCTCACCGAGCGACCGCGCTTCCGCGTATGCCTCGTCGAGTAGGTCGAATGCGCTACTCGACTGCCCCGCAATCGCGTTGGCGATCGAACCACGGCACAGCAGATTCCCGTAGGCCTGACGCACCCGGGACGTGCCGAGGAACGGTTGCATCTCGGTCGCGGTGCGGGAAGCCAAGCGAGCGGCTAACGCAGCGTTCTCCGGCGGCATCGCGTTGAGCCGGGAAATCTCGGCCAGCCCAATCCATTCGGGAAGCTCGAGATTCCGGGCACATCGAAGCCCGGCATCCGCGATGCCCGCCGCGAGGTCTGGGAAGCCCACACCTTTGGCCAGGAACCGAGCGTTGAACGTCAACTCGACAAACTCTGGTCCACTGAAGTAGAAAGCGTCACGCAGCAGCTCGGCCATCCCCGGAGCCAGTGCGGCGTAGTCCGCGTTGTTACGCAGAATCGTCGACCGATCGACCGCTTCGCGCACAGCTTCCCGAGGACGCTCTGGCTTACGGCGCTCACCGGCCGCGATCTCGACACAGGCAGACCTGATGTCCGGAATAGCCGCCATAGCAACAGCCTTGGCCGGATCGGTTGGGTCTCCCGGTTGCCCGAGTAGCTGCGCAACAGTGACGTTGAGGGCGCGAGCGATCGCAACCTGAGTCGCCCGCCGATCCAGCGCACGCTGACCGCTTTCGATCTGCGAGATGTAACCCTGTGTCAACCCGGCACGATCCGCCAGAACCTTCTGGCTGATCCCGCCCCGCCGCCTCCGCCAATACCGGATGCGCTGTCCGGTGTGCTCCATATCTCGAGCGTAGGTGGCCCCGCGCACACACACCAGGCTGTCAGCCGATGGATCGCGACACCATTCACTCAGTAGAGCGGCAGCACCAGAATCTGGTGCGTCTACGAACTGTTTAGGGCCGGTATCAGCGAGAATCGTCCAATTGGGCTTGACCCATCGAGCTAGTGGCGAGAGGGGTACGAACGTGTACAGCTACGACGACAACGCCCCGGTCGGCAAGCGCATCCGGTGGCATCGCGAGCGTGCCGGGATGTCGCGGCCGGTCCTCGCGGGCCTGGTCGGTCGATCAGTCGAATGGCTGAAAGCGGTGGAGAATTGCCACCTACAGAGCCCTCGGCTTTCGATGCTCTTGCGGATCGCCCGCGCGCTCGAACTCGCGGATCTCGCCGCGCTGACGGGCGATGAGCACGCTGTGCCAGTATCGGTGTTTGCAGGTGAACAACACGCCGCGCTGACTGATGTGCAAACGGCGCTGATCGACTATCACCTGATAGCTCCGAGCCGCCCGCCTGGAACCAAGAACTTGGCTTTACGGCTCCACCAGGCGTGGCAAGTACGCCACTCGAGCCCGGATCACCGGACGCAGCTCGGCGCGCTGCTGCCCGGATTGATCAGAGACGCACAGGGCGCAGCGCGAGTGCCTGGCGACGACCGCCGCGCCGCTCGACGCGTTCTTTCCGGCGTCTATCAACTCACGGACTTCTTCGTGGCGTATCAGCCTGCGGCAGAACTGGTCTGGCTTGTCGCCGATCGCGCGCTGAACGAGGCGTACGAGGCAGACGATCCGTATCTGATCGCGTGCGGTACGTGGTCGATGGTTCAGGCATTGCGTGACAGCGGTCGCTGGGGACGAGGGAATAGCGTTGGCGCGCAGCGCGATATCACAGCTCGCGCCCTATCTCGACCAAGACGGCAGCCCGGATGATCGACGAGGTATCACCGGGGCACTCCAAGCTGAGCTCGCGTACGTCCATGCCCGCCGGGGTCGTTATGGCGACGCCTGGGCGCACTGGGAAATAGCCAGCCGGATCGCCCATTCACTGGGACCGACCTACCGCCACATCCAAACCTCGTTTTCGATCCCGGTGATGCAAGCACACGCGACGACGCTCGGAGTAGAACTGCGCCGACCGGGCGAGGCGTTGCGCGCGGCGGGCGCGGTCGATGCCGACCGGATAGAATCCGTACCGCGCCGCAGCCGCCATTTCATCGAGGTGGCCCGCGCCCATTACCAGCGTGACGAGTTCGTCGCCGCCCTTGCGCTACTGAACAAATCGGAGCAAACAGCTTCCGAGACGATCCGGTACAACGGCTACGCGCGTGAGATCCTGCACGTGTTGCGGAAACGTCCGCCATCAGGAATGCGCGACGACGTTCGGGATCTGTGCGATCGAGTCGGCCTCCCAGCACAGTGACGAGCGGACCGGCGTCAGCGATCCGCTGTCTCCACCTTGGTGTACCCCCGCAATCCAAGGTGAGGTGGCTGAAGTGTCGGAAGGTTCGACGCGTGCGCAGGCCGACGAGGCTTGTATCGAGCTCGGGGGCTATGGGTAACACGCCCAGCGCGGCGAGCAACTTCTTCTGCTCGGCGCCACCTCGGCGCCGATCGATGCGAGGCAGGAATCCACAGTGCACCAGACGCGGGTATGCTGGCATACCATGAAGCGTACGACGGTGAAACTGCCGGATGACCTGGACAGCCGAGTTCGGCACGAAGCCGCCCGGCGACAGATGACCGTCTCCGATTGGACCCGGGAAGCCATCGCGGCTCATTTGCCAGGGTCGAGTGAAACCCGCAGGTTCGGGGCCGCCGGAGCGGGACACAGCGGGCGCTCGGACATTTCGGAGCGGATCGAGGAGATCCTGCGCGGGGAGTGGGACCGATAACGCGGCTGCTGGTCGACGCCGGCCCGCTCTACGCCTACGTCGACGCCGACGATGCACACCACGACCCCTGCCTGGACCTGCTCCAACACCACCGAGGCCCCCTCGTTGTCCCGACCCTGGTCATAACCGAAGCGGCCTATCTGATTGCAACCAGGTTGGGCACGGACGCGGAAGTTCGGTTCCTCGGAGACTTCGCCGAAGGCTTATTCGAGGTTGAGCCGGTACACCCCAGCGATTGGCTGCGCATCGCGGAGTTGACCTCGCGGTATCGAAATTTGCCGCTCGGCACCGCCGACGCTTCTGTCATCGCGGCAGCCGAACGACTCGGGATACGCCAAGTCGCAACGCTGGATCGCCGCCACTTCTCTGTGGTCCGGCCCAGACACGTCGACTCCCTCGAGATCCTTCCGTGAACGAGCCGGTCAGCACCACGACCGCCTCCCATATCTGCGCGACCGGGTCGGCGTGACAACGCACTGATGCGAGAAGTAGCGGGCCGCCCGCAGGTGTACGGACCGTACGGTTCAGCAGTGAGCAGCCCGCAGCCGATTCGCTAGACCACCCGCTGGAGCGCACGCAGGTCGGCGTCCAGCTTCCGGAACAACCAGTAGACGGCGACGAAGGCGAGCCCGGAGGCCGCGCACAGTCCGAGCACCGAGTCGCGGACGAGCGGAAGCTCCGCGGGCTCGAGACCGGCGCTGAATCCGGCCAGTACCCCGACCAGCGGCACCGACGCCGTTACCGCGAGATAGACCGTGGTTCTGCGCCGCAACGCGTGCAGGTCGGCGAAGTCGCGGGCCGTCGTGCGGCCGTGGCGCAGATAGATGGGGTAGACACAGCGGACGATGTAGAAGGTCGAAAGGAAGAACGTGTAGGCGACGGAGATGGTGCCCGCTACCAGCACGGTCGTCGCGGCATGAACCAGCAGCCGCGTCGGAATGTCGGTGAACCAGTGCAGTAGCAGTACCCCCGCCACGGTCGCGGCCACCGAGAACAGAAAAGTGAGCATCGCGCAGAAATCCCCCCACAGCAGTGTTCGGGATCGCACCCGCGCGAGCATTGCCTCGTCGTAGCGTCTGCCGTCGCGTAGGCCGCGGGGAACCGCGACCAGATCACGCGAGACGGCTCCCCAGATGAGGATGGCCAGCGGCCAGGCACAAAGATTGAAAATCAGGACGCCCCTGTCCAGCTGCGCATTGGTGGCATCGGACAAGAGCCCTCTGATCAGTGCGTGGGTATGCACCGCCAGGTAGGCCGACGCGACGCTGATGCCGACCAGCGAAGACAACCACAGGATGGGGATAGTCCACCGCGAAAGCCGTGCCCGCCAACTGTCCGGCAACGGATAGACGAGATCGCGAGCCCTTTCCTCGAGGCACAAGTCGAGTTGCTGGGCCAATTCCGAACCGCACGAGTAGCGGTCTTCGGGGTCGGGCGACAGGCACTTCAGCAGCACCCCGCGCAGCGCCATGGGGCAATCGGGGGGAAGCTCCGATAGGAACGCCGGATCGACCGGTCTGCGCCGCAGTTCGAGCATGCGGGCCAGCGACGTCTCCGACTCGCCTGCGGATGTTTCGTCCGCGAATGGGCGGCGCCCGGTCAGCAACTCCCACAACATGACACCGAGCGCGAAGAGGTCGCTGCGGGTGTCGAGGTCGGCGGCGGTTCCCGGCAGGTCCGGATGGCAGGCCTCCAGCTGTTCGGGCGACATGTACGACAGTGATCCGCCGAAGTACGCCAGCGGACTCGTGCCCTTGACGCGTTGACTGAAGCTGACGTTGAAGTCGGCCAATTTCGGAATTCCCTCAGCGCTCAGCAGCACGTTCGCGGGTTTGATGTCCCGATGCAGCACGCCGCGTTCGGAGGCGTGCTGCAGGGCGTCCGCCAGTCGGCGGCCCAGCCAGGCGACGGTCTCCGGCCAGGTCAGCGTGGCCGTCCGTGCTCGGACAGCCGACTCGGAGGGCCGAACCTCGCCCTTATCGGCCAGTTGCTTGTCGACGGCGTCGAGCAGCACCTGGCCACTGCGCTGTTCAGCAGGCGTCGAGCGCAGCAAGCGCAGCACGTCCAGCAGCGTTCCCCCGGGTAGGTACTGCATGTAGAGCAGCCTCAGCTCGCCATCGGCGATGAGCCGCTGGTCGAAGATGCGCACGATGTACTCGTGGTCCAATTGGGCGAGGGTCTGCGGCTCGCTGCCGTGGTTATGGGAGATCTTGACCGCGACCAGTCGCTGCATCGACTGTTGCCGAGCGAGATACACCTGGGCGAACGCGCCCGCTCCGATCCGCATCAGGAGATCGAAATCATCCACATGGTCGCCGACATTGATGGCGTCGAGCGAGACCTGGGCACTCGGACGAGCGATCATCGTGCTGCGGTAGCCGCTCGTGAGCTGTGCGAACTCAGGGTCGGCCGCCTGGGCGGTGACCTCGGCGGACCTGGTGGCCGTCTCGGATGTCCGCGAGCTGCGGCGCAGCGCGTGGAATTCCTCGTACAGCAGCGCGTCCGGCAGCGGAGCATCGCGCAGCTCCGCGAATTCGGCACGATATTCGATCAGTCGTTTGGGAAAGTGATAGCGAACCCAGCGATATTCGAGGTCGATCTTGATCAGTTCGATCAGTACCGTACGCCGCTCGGCCTGATCATGAGGCAGGTACCGAGCCAGGTCGGGGGGCGACCCGGACGCCCAAGCGTCGGAAAACCGCGCCACGGCGGTGGCCAGCGCTGTGCGCGTCCGTTCCGCTGAATCGAGCGGATCGATCGGCTCCTGCATCGGTAGCCCGGGATCAACCGCAGGAAGTCACACGGCGGCTACCCGATGCGTATAGCAGTTGCCCCACGCCATCTCCTTTCCGCCGCACCTCCTCTGCTCAAGGGTATCGCTCCGAGACGAGCTAATGGGTAGCAACGGTCGCGGCGGGCTGGATGATGTGGGTGTATCGACCCATGCAGGCAGAACCGGAGATGGTTGGATCGCCCGACGCGCGATGGGGTGGTGCGCTCCTAGCGTCGGAGGCATTCACCACCACATTCGGGAGGCCGCTATGACTACGCAGTACATCGAGACACTCATCATCGGCGCCGGGCAGGCCGGGTTGTCCACCGGCTACCATCTGCGCCGGCTCGGCCGGCCGTTTCTGATCGTGGACCGCAGCGAGCGGATCGGCGACAACTGGCGCAGGCACTACGACTCGTTGCGGCTCTACACACCCGCCAAGTACACCGGCCTGCCCGGGATGCCGTTCCCGGCCGACGACCGGTGGAGCTATCCCGGCAAAGAACAAGTGGCCGAGTTCCTGGAGCGGTACGCCCTGCATCAGGATCTTCCTGTGCGCATGCGTACCGGCGTCGACCGGCTGACAGCCCGGTCGGGTGGCGGCTACCTCGCCCGAATCGGCGAGGACACGATCACGTGCGACAACGTGGTCATCGCGACGGGCACATTCGGCCGGACACCGTACGTGCCGGAATTCGCCGCGGAACTGGACCCGGGAATCACGCAACTGCATTCCAGCGAGTACCGGCGGCCGGACCAACTCCAGCCCGGACCCGCGCTGGTGGTCGGCGCATCGCACTCGGGGACCGATATCGCCTACGAACTGGCGGCCACCCGGCCGACCATCCTGTGCGGTCGCGATTGCGGACAGATTCCGGTGCGCTGGGACTCCCGCTCGATCAAGATCGCCCTGCCGGTGCTGGTGTTCCTGTGGCGGCATATCGTCACCCGCCGGACACCGATCGGACGAAAAGCGATGCGGGAAACGAGACTTCATGGTGGACCGATGCTGCGGGTCAAGCGCGAGGACCTGGTCGAGCGGGGCGTACGGCGGCTGACCGCGCGAATGGGCGGGGTGCACAGTGGGCTGCCCGAGTTGGACGACGGCACCGTGCTCGACGTGCGAAATGTCGTCTGGGCGACCGGCTTCCGACAGGTATTCGACTGGATCGACGTGCCGGTCATCGGTGACGACGGCTGGCCGCGAGAGTACCGTGGCGTTGTCGACGAGATGCCCGGGCTGTTCTTCTGCGGCCTGAGCTTCCAGTACGCGTTCTCCTCGATGGTGTTCCCCGGCGTGGGCCGGGATGCCGAATACGTCGCGCACCGGGTCGCCGCACGAGCGAAAGAGCGGTCCAGCATGCGAGCGGCGGCCTGACTCCGACCGGCATGTGCCCACCTCGTGACGTCCAGCGCGTATCCTGCCTACCAGGTGATACGCGATGGGCGTTGTCGACAGCTTGCTACGAGCTCGGGAGGCGTACGAGCGCCGGGAATGGCTGGCCGCTTTCGACGCGCTGTCCGATCTGGACGCGGCCGCACTCGACGGTGACGATTTCGCGCGACTGGCGGCGGCGGCCTATCTGACCGGCCGCACCAACGACAGCGTCCAGGCGATGCAGCGTGCCTACCAGCTGCATCTGGACGCCGGCGACCGGCTCGCCGCGGTCCGCAGCGCCTTCTGGCTGGCACAGACCTTGCTGACCACCGGCGAGTCCGCCATCGGCGGCGGGTGGGTGGCCAGAGCTCAGCGGCTCCTGCGTGACGTACCGGGGGATGTGGTGGAACGCGGCTATGTACTGGTCTCGGTGATGTTCCGCCATATTTTCGCGGGTGAGTTCGCCGACGCCGCTCGATACGCGGATGAGATCACCGACTACGGACGGACCTTCCACGAACCCGACCTGACCGCGATGGGGTTGAGTGCGCAGGGCAGGCTCGCCCTGTATTCCGGTCGGGTTCGTGACGGGCTGTCGCTCATGGACGAGGCGATGGTCTGCGTCTCCTCCGGGAACGTATCGACGATATTCGCCGGCCATATCTATTGCACGATGATCGAGGCGTGTCAGGAGATCTCCGATCTCGGCCGAGCCGAAGAATGGACGATGGCACTGACCAGCTGGTGTGCCGATCAGCCCGGCCTCGTGCTGTTCACCGGCCAATGTGCCGTGCACCGTGGGCAACTGATGCGGATGCATGGAGCCTATGACGCGGCGCTCGAGGAGTTCGGGCTTGCCGTCCGCCGCTACATCGCGACCGAGACGACAGCGGCCGCCGGCTTGGCGATGGCCGAACGCGGGGATGTATTTCGCATCCGCGGCGATTACGGCGAAGCCGACCGGGCCTATCGCAGCGCGCTCGCGTACGGCCATGAGCCACAGCCGGGACTGGCGCTGCTCTGGCTGGCCCGCGGCCGCGCCGCGGCAGCACTCGGCGCCGTGCGGCGCCTGGTCGCCGAGGCGACCGATCCGGTGCACCGTTCCCAGATCTTGCCCGCCGCGCTCGAAATCCTGCTCGCCTCTGGTGAATTCGATGAGGCGGCCGACCTGAGCGCGGAGTTGACGCAGATCAGCGCTGGTTTCGGCTCCGCCGCGTTACGGGCTATGGCCTGCTACGCCAAGGGCTGCGTTGCCCTGGCCCAGACCGAATACGCCGCAGCCATCCCGGAGTTGCGGCGCGCGGCGCGGACCTGGTCCGACCTCGGCGCACCGTACGAGACGGCGCGGTGCCGGGTCTCGATCGGCCGAGCAGTGCGCGGCCTCGGCGACGAGGATTCCGCTTGCTCCGAATTGGCCGCAGCCCGACGCGTCTTCGCCCAACTCGGCGCGGTTCCGGACGAACGTGCGGCCACCGAACTATTGCGTCCGTCCGCGCCCTGCGGGCTGACCGAGCGAGAGCTCGAAGTACTGCGTCTGGTGGCGGCCGGGCGAAGCAACCCGGAGATCGCCGCGAACCTGGTCCTCAGCGAGAAAACCGTGGCGCGCCACCTGTCCAACATCTTCGCCAAGATCGACGTGACTTCGCGAACCGCGGCCGCCGCCTTCGCCTATGAGCACCAATTGGCCTGAGCGTGCCGCGGCGCGTATTGCAGTCCGCGCTACGCCCCTTCGGAAGCGGCCGCAGAAATCCGGCAGCCGTTGCCGCAGTTCGGCGCAGCTACCCCACATCCCGGCGCAGCCAGGTGACCTCGGCGCCGGATTCCCCTCCGTAGCGGTAGATTTCGAGGTCCTCGTCCCATGCGGTGCCGAGGGCGCGGTCGATTTCGGCGGCCAGATCGTAGGCGGAGTACTTGCCGAGTTCGCGGGTGGCTTGGAGCATGGCGCGCAGGCGCATTTCGCCGATCATGACGTCGCCGTTGGCGCTGGTGGAGCCGTGCCAGAGACCGAGGCCGGGGACGAAGCTGTAGCGCTCGCCGTCCACGCCTTCGCTGGGGTCCTCGGTCACCTCGAAACGCAGCACCGGCCACGAGCGCAACGATTGGGCGATCCGGGAGGCGGTGCCGACGGGGCCGATCCATTCGCTGGTCGCACGCAGCTGTCCGTCGGCCGGTTGCGCGGTCCAGCGCAGCTTCGCAGGGGCGCTCAAGGCCGAGGTCAGCGCCCACTCGACATGCGGGCACAGCGCGGCAGGCGACGAGTGGATGTAGACCACACCCGCCGTCGCGTCCGCGAACTGACTCGATGCGCGCACCACCAACACCTCCAGCTTCGACGAGGAACGTCTTCCCCAACGACTCATCGAACTGGCGTTGCCCGAGTCTACTGGAGTGCCCGAAGTTACACGTGTTACTTCACAGCCGTGTTGCGTGCGGCTGCCACCTCCGCGACAACCGCATCGCTGAGCGGTGGCCAGGCCGCCCGCGCCCAGTCGCCGAAATTCTCGTCGCTCAAGGCGAGACACGCCAAACCCGTTCGAGGGTCAACCCACAAAAATGTCCCGGATTGGCCGAAATGTCCATAGGTTTGTGGCGAATTCGTGCTGCCGGTCCAGTGCGGCGTCTTCCCGTCGCGGATCTCGAAGCCCAGGCCCCAGTCGTTGGGACGCTGCGAGCCGTAGCCGGGGAGCACGCCGCCCACGCCGGGGAACTGAACGGAGGTGGCCTCGGCGTGCGTCTGCGCGGAGATCAACCGCGGGTTCAGCAATTCGGCGGCGAAGCGGGCGAGATCCGCGGCGGTGGACCGTGCGGCGTGCCCGGCCGAACCGGTCAGCACCGAGGCCGTCATCCCCAGCGGCGCGAACACCGCGTCGCGCAGGTACTCGTCGAACGCGATCCCGGTCTGCTCGGTGACGAACTCCGCGAGCACCTCGAAGCCCGCGCTGGAATAGATCCGTTTGGCGCCGGGGGCGGCTTGGACATCGGTCGTGTCGAACGCGAGTCCGGAGGTGTGCGCCAGCAGATGACGCACCGTGGCGCCGGGCGGCCCGGCGGGCTGGTCGAGTTCGACCGCGCCCTCTTCGACCGCGACCAGAACGGCGTAGGCGACCAACGGCTTGGTCACCGAGGCCAGCGGGAACACCCGGTCGACATCGCCCTCGCTCGCGGTTTGCCCGTCCGCGCTGACCACCGCCGCCGCCGCGTGCCGGACCGGCCATTCCCGAATCTGCTCGAGTGCTCGCACCCTGCGAGCCTACGAGAGCCGCGTCAGTACCATCGAGTCGCCATGACTGAAAAGCCCACTGTTCACGGCGACGTCGCGTCCGGTTTCGGACCGGTCGCCGACGCCTTCCGCCGCAACTTCGCCCAGCACGGCGAAATCGGCGCCGCGGTCGCGGTCTACGCGGGCGACCGCCCGGTGGTGGACCTGTGGGCCGGTTTCCGTGATCGGCAGCGCACGCTGCCGTGGGAGCAGGACACGATCGTGCCGGTGTTCTCCTCGACCAAGGGCATGGCGGCGTTCACCGTCGCCGCCGCGGTGAGCAGGGGCCTGCTCGACTACGAGCAGCCGGTGGCGACGTACTGGCCGGAGTTCGCCGCGCACGGCAAGGACGCGGTGACCGTGCGTCAACTGATCGATCACCAAGCCGGGCTGTCGGGGCTGAGCGACATCGTCCGGTTGTCCCAGATCGCCGATCTGGACGGGCTCGCCACCATTCTGGCCGCGCAGAAGCCCGCGTGGCGGCCCGGCACCAGGCACGGCTATCACGCGATCACTCTCGGGCTGTACCAGGGCGAGTTGCTGCGCCGGGTGGACCCGCAGGGCCGCACGCTCGGGCGCATCTTCGCCGAGGACATCGCCGCGCCGCTCGGCACCGACTTCTTCATCGGCCTGCCCGCCGAGCAGAGCATGGACCGCATCGCCACGCTGTCGGCGACCCGCGGCCTGGACGTGTTGCGCTACGAGCGGGATATCCCGCTGCGGATCGGCGCGGAGATCTACGCCAAACGCGGGCTGTCCTACGCGGCGCTGACCAACCCGCGCTGTGGAGCCCCTGCACGGGCGACCCGACGCGAATTCCTCGAAGTGGAAATGCCGGCGCACAACGGCGTCGGCAGCGCCCGCGCGCTGGCCAAGGTCTACGGTGCCGCGGGAGGCCGCACCGGCGCGCTGCCCATCGATGACGCGCTGCTCGACCGGCTCGCCGCGGCCGAGACCGCCGACGACGTCCCCGCCGACGACTTGGTGCTGCACACCAAGAGCCGCTACCACCTCGGCTTCCGCAAGTCGCGCGGCACATTCCGGTTCGGCTCGGACAGGCGCGCCTACGGCACCACCGGACTTGGCGGCTCGTTCGGATTCGCCGACCCCGCAACAGGTCTGGGCTTCGGTTACACGATGAACCGGCTGGGCCTCGCCGTCCTCGACGACGTCCGCAGCCGCAACCTGCGCGAAGCCCTGCTGCGCTGTCGCATCTGAGCACCGCCAGTCGCCGTGGTATCGGCGGCAAACAACGGAAAGGCTGCTCAGAGCACATTTCGTGAGCATCACACGCCGCCTCGCGGCTGTGGGTGCCTGCACAGCTCAGCGGCCGCGGGCTGCTTCCAACGTTGACGAGCTGTTGGGTTTATGCAACAGTTTGTTGCATGAGTCCCGTGAGACGTGGGAAAAATCTTCCCATTTACAACCGCATCGGGGTGTTGCGCGCTGAGCGGAGAATGAGCCGGGTCCAGCTTGCCGAGGCGATCGAGGTGAATCCGCAGACGGTCGGGGCGCTGGAGCGGGGCGATCACTATCCGAGCCTTGATCTGGCGCTGCGGATCTGCGAGGTGTTCGGGCTGCCGGTCGAGGCGGTGTTCTCGCGGGAGGAATTCGCGCCGCTGTCCACAGCGGTCTATCGGAACGACAGAGGGGATATTCGATGACGCACCCGAATCTGCTGGAGCGCTACCAGGCTCGCCGGACCCGCCGGTTCGAGTTCTACGCCGAGCGCTGGGCCCACCTGCTGCCGCGGTGGCGGACGCGTCGCCGCCGCCGACTGCTCGTTGTGGCCCTCGCGACGATGTTCCTGGCCCTGGCGGTCGTCGCGGTGCTGACCGCGTGCGGTCTGGAGCGGGGACCCCTGCTGTGGGCGCCGGCCTGTCTGGTGTTCTTTCCGCTGTGGATCTCGCTCCAGATCGTCTCGGGACGCCAAGCCGACGCGCCTGTCGGTGCCCTGGACGAATGGGAGATCGAGCAGCGCAACGCGGCTCGTTCGGTGGGGCTCACCCTCACCCAGACGCTGGCGATGATTCCCGCGATCTGGCTGATCATCGTGGGCGGGTTCACCGACCTCGACAATATCCAGGCGGCCTACGCGGGCGGGTTGATGCTGCTGACCGCGCTGCTCGTCGGCGGCTGCGCCCCGACGATGATCCTGGCCTGGACCCGCCCCGACGCGGAACCGGAGGACGTGTGATCAACCTGCTCGCCGGAGACCTGATGCTGCCTTCTCGTCGAACGCTGGGCACTCGATGACGACAGCACCCGTCTACCAAGGTTCTCGCCGGGGCAGTGCCGGACCTGATCGACGCCGCGGCAATCCGGTTGACCGGGCCAGGCGACCGCACCCGTCCGGAACACACCGCGGTGGCGGCGAGCGGCGCGCCGAACCGTCACAGCCGCGGATCCGGCGGGTCGGCCGGATACACTCACGGCGTCCAGCTCAGCGAAGTATCCCATCGTGGAATCGAGGGGACATCGTGGCGGAACAGCCGACCACCATCGACGCCTACCTCGCCGCGGTCCCCGAGGACGTGCGAGGAGTCCTCGAAGCGATCCGGCGCACCATCCGGACAGCGCTACCGGATGCGACCGAGGCGATCAGCTACGGCATTCCCACATTCCGGCTGCACGGTCACAACATCGTGCATTTCGCGGGCTGGAAGCAGCACGTGAGCGTCTATCCGATCCCTGAAGGCGACCCGGCGTTGCAGCGCGCGGTCGAGCCGTACCGCGCGGGCAAGGGGACGTTGAAATTCCCGCTCGGCAAGCCGGTCCCGTACGACCTGATCGCGCGGATAGCAACCGAACTCGCCGAGCGGGGGCAGGACTGAGTTTCCGCCGCGGTTACCAGTCGGCTTCGGTGTACTTGATGATGCCGCGAATGTTCTTGCCGTCGAGCATGTCCTGGTAGCCCTGGTTGATCTCCGCCAGGGAGTAGCTGCGGGTCACCATGTCGTCCAGGTTGAGCTGGCCGGACTTGTACAGCGCGAGCAGGCGCGGCGCGTCCTGGCGGGCATTGCCGCCGCCGAAGATGCAGCCCTTCACCGTCTTCTGCAGCATGGACAGCAGGAAGCTGTTCAGTTTGACGTCGTTCTCGTCCATCCGGCCCATCGAGGTGACCACCAGGGTGCCCGCCTTGGCGGTGAGGATCAGGCCCTCCTCGATGTACTCGCCGTGCATCTCGCCCATGGTCAGGATGACCTTCTCCGCCATCCGGCCCTCGGTGGCCTCCATCAGCGGCATGATCGCGGCGGCCATGCTCTCGTAGGTGTGTGTAGCGCCGAACTTCTGCGCCTGTTCGCGCTTCCACGGATTCGGGTCGACCGCAACGACTTTCGAGGCTCCCGACAGCACCGCGCCTTGCAGCGCGCTCATGCCGACGCCGCCGATGCCCGCGATCACCACGGTCTCGCCGGGGGTCACCTGGGCGACGTGGGTGGACGAGCCGAAGCCGGTGGGCACGCCACAGCCGACCAGGCAGGCCACCTCGAACGGAATGCTCGGATCGATCTTCACCACCGAGGTGTGGTGCACCGTCATGTAGGGCGCGAAGGTGCCCAGCAGGCACATCGGGATGACGTTCTCGCCCCTGGCCTGGATGCGGTAGGTGCCGTCGCTGATCGCCTGGCCGAGCAGCAGGCCCGCGCCCAGGTCACAGAGCGCCATGTGCCCGGCCACACAGGCCGGACAGCGGCCGCACGCGGGGATGAACGACAGGATCACGTGGTCGCCGACCTGCAGGTCGGCCGGACAGTTCGGACCGAGTTTCGTGATCACGCCCGCGCCCTCGTGCCCACCCATCACAGGGAAGGACGGCATCGGGGTCGCGCCGGTCACGATGTGGTGGTCGGAGTGGCACATGCCCGCAGTCTCCATGCGGATCTGCACCTCGCCGGCGACCGGGTCGCCGATCTCGATCTCCTCCACCGACCACGGCTGGTCGATCCCCCACAGGATCGCGCCCTTTGTCTTCATTCCTGTCGACCCTCTCGCATGCACGTGCTTATATGTGACTGCACCCACAGTACGAGAAAAATGTAACGCGTTCTAGTACTGCCTCGGAAATTCGGGCATAGAGCGCGACTCGGATCCGGAACGCGTTACAGTCTGCCGTCAGCCGCGGACATCATGCGCATGGTGCACCAGATCGTGGACGAAGTACCGCGCGAAGGAATCCACCGTGAACACCGCCCCGTCGCTGCGCGCGCCGCGCAGTCCACGCCGGGCCTGTGGAACCGATTCGAACGAGCGCGCCACACGCTCGGCGGCCTCGGCCAGCTCCGCCGCGACCCGGGCCGGATCCTGCTCGTTGTAGCGGTCGGCGATCGCCGTGGCGTCCTGGTCCCAATTGGCGAAACGCGGGATCTCGCCATCGGGGTCACCGGCCAGCATCAGGCCGAGCCGGGTATCGAAGAGGCGGCACACATCGCGCACGTGGGCGCCGTATTCCAGGGCCGACCAGGTGGATTCGTCCGGCCGGGCGCGGACGCCGGTGCGGTCGAGCACCGCCGCGAATCGGACGGCCGTCTCGCGGGTCAGCGCGGGCACGGCTTCGTAACTGGTCGCGGCGGCGTCGAAACCGCACTCGGGACAGGCGCGTTCGAGCACCCAGGTCCAGTCCTTGACATCGGGAACGATCGGCATGCGGCCAACCTAAGGGCGGCCGAGTCGCACCTGCTACCGATTTTCGGTCAACTATCGGCAACATCCCGACAATCACTCCATGAGCCGGTGCGCCCGCTCGAACAGCTCCAGCGTGATCGCGTGCAGGAAATCGCCGACCTGCTGGGGCGCCTTGCCCGCGAACGCGCGGGCGTGCGTGCCCTCCAGAACGATGCCGAGCTTGAAGCAGGCCAGCACCGTGTACCACGGCATGGCGCTCAGATCCCGATCGGAGAACTGCCCGTAGTGCGCGATCATCTCCGCCGCGCTCGGCAGCCCGCCGACCGCGCCGAGCTTGCCGACCAGCGCCGCGGCGGCGGTACCCGGCTCCGGCCGGGTGGCGATCTGCCAGCCGAGGTCCAGCAGCGGGTCGCCGATGGTGGACATCTCCCAGTCCACCATCGCCGCCACCTGCGGGCCGTCGTAGGAGAACATCATGTTCGCCAGATGACAGTCACCGTGCAGGATGCCGGGGGTCCACTCGGCCGGACGGTTGCGGTCCAGCCATTCGCCCACCGACGCCACGCCGGGAATCTCCGGGCCGGGGTAGCCCTCGTTGGCCGAGTACGACTCCAGTTCACCGAGCCAGCGCGGCACCTGGCGTTCCAGGAAGCCCTCCGGCTTGCCGTAATCGGCCAAGCCGAGCGCCTGGTAGTCCAGCGTGCCGAGCCGCGCGATGGCCTCGACCGCGGACAGGCCCATCTGCCTGCGCAGCTCCGGATCGCTCGCGTGCGGCTCGGGCAGTTCGTTCTGCGGATTGAAACCGGTGATCGGCTCCATCAGGTAGAAGACCGCGCCCAGCACCGATTCGTCGGCGCAGGCCGCGATCACCCTCGGCGCCCGCACCTCGGTGCCGCCCAGCGCGCCGAGCAGACGGGCCTCCCGCCGGATCACGTCGTTGCTCTTGGCCCGCAGGTGCTTGGGCCCGCGGCGCAATACGTACGTCCTGCCGCCGCGGGTGAAGCGGAGCATGATGTTCTGCGTGCCGCCACCCAGCGCGGTCACGCCCTCGAATTCGCCCGCGGGCAGACCCTGCTCATCCATCCACTTGCCGACCACGGCGAAGTCGACGACCGCGGGGTCCACGTCAACCGGTTGCGCAACAGACATGCCCCACATTGTGCACCACCGGACCAGCCGAACTGAAGGCAGATGACAACAGTTTGCTTCGACCGGCGCGGCGTAGGGTTTCGAGCACCATGCACACGCTGTTGATCGACAATTACGACTCCTTCACCTACAACCTGTATCAGCTGATCAGCGAGGTGAACGGCGTCGAGCCGACGGTCGTGCGCAACGACGGGGCGCGCACGGTCGCCGAACTCGGTCTGGCTCGCTTCGACAACGTGGTCGTCTCACCGGGACCGGGACGGCCGGACGTGCCGCGCGACGTGGGAATCTCCGCGGCGGTGCTCGAGGAGACCGACCTTCCCCTGCTCGGAGTGTGTCTCGGCCACCAGGGCATCGTGGTCGCGGCAGGCGGTGTGGTCGCCGAGGCGCCCGCCGCCAGACATGGCTACCTCGATCGGATCGAGCACGACGGCCGGGATCTGTTCGAGGGGATCCCGCAGGGCTTCACCGCCGTGCGCTATCACTCGCTGTGCGCATTGCGGCGGCTGCCGGACGATCTGGAGGTCACCGCGGTGGCCGCCGACGGCGTCGTCATGGGCGTGCGGCACCGCACCCGCCCGCAGTGGGGAGTGCAGTTCCATCCGGAATCGATCGCCAGCGAGTTCGGCGCGGCACTGCTGCGCAACTTCGCAAAACTCACTGCGGCGCATCGGGTCCCGCCGAGCCTCCCGGATTCGCGGGTATCGGTCGTGGTGGAGCCCGAAGTCGTGCCGGAGGCGGTTGGCTTCTCGCCGCCCGTGCCACCGGCATCCGCCGCGACGCGCGCTCCGCTGGCGCCCGCGCAGTTCCCTGCCGCCGCGGCGGGATTCGAGCGCTCACGCGAAACCTCCTCAGCACGAACTCCCACCGATCCCCCACCACGGCCGACCTTCCAGCTCCAGCAGGACGTGATCGAGCGGGCCATCGACACCGAGAGCGCTTTCGTGCGGTTGTACGGCAACTCCCCTACGGCGTTCTGGCTGGACAGCGAGCACGTGGAACCTGGAGTGGATCGGTTCTCCTTCCTGGGCGACGCGAGCGGTCCGCTGGCGGAAGTGCTGCGCTACCGCGTCGGTGACGGCGAGGTGACCGTGGAATCCTCCGACGGGCACCGGCGCACCGCCCGCGGCGGCATCCTCGACTTCCTCGCCGCCGAGTTGCGGACCCGCAGGCTCGAACTGCCCGATCTGCCATTCGATTTCGCCGGTGGATACGTCGGCTACCTCGGCTACGAGGTCAAAGCCGATTGCGGCGGCACCGCGGTCCATCGCGCGCCGACCCCGGACGCGCAATGGATCTTCGCCGACCGGCTGGTGGTGGTCGACCACGTGGGCGGGCGGACACATCTGCTCGCCCTGAGCGACACACCGGAAACGGCCCGATCCGGCGCGGACTGGCTTCGCGATACCCGCGAGACCTTGGAACCCCTTCCGACCTGGTCGAATCCGCCGACGCTCGAGCTGCCGCCGGACGGCGACGCGGCCGCACCGCTGTTCACCCGCGGCCGGGAGCGCTATCTCGCCGACATCGCGGTCTGCCAGGAGCGCCTGCACGCGGGCGAGTCCTACGAGATCTGCCTCACCGACAATGCGACGATCCCCGCCGCCGCGGCCGACGGTCTCGACTTCTATCGCACGCTGCGCCGCTGCAACCCGGCGCCCTACGCCGCCTACCTGCGCTTCGATGACCTCGACATCGCCTGCTCGTCGCCGGAGCGGTTCCTGAAGATCAATCGTCACCGCGTTGTGGAGAGCAAGCCGATCAAAGGCACCGCGCCGCGCGGCGCCACGCCCGAACAGGACCAGCGCCTGCGCCGCGAGCTGGCCGACAGCCCGAAGACCAGGGCGGAGAACCTGATGATCGTCGACCTGCTGCGCAACGATCTGGGCCGGGTCTGCGAGATCGGCAGCGTGTACGTGCCGAAGCTGATGGCCACCGAGCAGTACGCGACGGTGCATCAGCTGGTGTCGACGGTGCGCGGCAGGCTGCGGCCTGAGGTCGGCGTGGTCGACTGCCTGCGTGCGTGTTTTCCCGGCGGCTCGATGACCGGCGCGCCGAAGCTGCGCACCTGCGAGATCATCGACGAACTGGAAACCGAAGCGCGCGGAGTCTATTCGGGCACCATCGGCTTCCTCGGGCTCGGCGGCACCGCAGACCTCAACATCGTGATCCGCACCGCCGTGCGCTACGACGGCCGCTGGCGGATCGGGGCGGGCGGCGCGATCGTGCTCGACTCGGACCCGGAAGACGAGTACCGCGAAGTCCTGCTCAAGGCGGCCGCCACGTTGCGTGCCGCCGCCGATCATGCACACCGCTGATCTCGCTATGTGCGCCGCTTGCCCGGCTTTCGCGGCGGCGGCTCGGTCTGCTGCTGCTCCGGTGCGCTCAGGCCGGTCAGCTTGCCGAGCAGCGAGATGCCCGGCAACTTGGCCAGCTTGCCGAGCACGTCCTCGCCGAGCGAGATCATCGCCTCCAGCCTGGGGAGCAGCCGGTCGTAGGCGGCGAAGGCCGGGTCGGCCAGCGCCAGGGTGCGGTCGAGACGATCGATCGTCGAATTCAGCCGCTCGACCGCGACCGAGAGGCTTTCGATCAGGTCGGCCAGCTGCCCGGCCAACTGCGCCGAGGCGGGCGGCAGCCGCACCGCCGCGTCGAACGCCGATGACGCGGTCAGCTGGGCGGCTTCCAGCGCCTGCCCCGCCGCCGTCTGGGCCGCTTCCACCGCGGCCTGCGCGGCGTTCAGGATGTCGGCGGGGCCGGGCACGCGCCCGCCGGGCAACTTCGGGGTCGACGGCTTACGACCCGGGGGTTTCGGGTTCGTCATGAGAACACTGTGCCGTACCAGACGGGGGCAGCGCGGTATTGCCCGAACCAGCCGGTTTGTGTCAGATTCGGCCCGACTGCCTCGGCACGCCGTGGAGCGCGAGCGATCGCGACTCGGCCTCGGTGCGATTTCTCCGGACGCCGCGCGTTTCAGCGGGGCCATGGCGTCTCTGCGCGCAAGCACGATCCCGCCCCGCCGAGCGAGATCCCCTCGCGCGTTCGGCGTGTCGGAGGGTCGTGGCATAGTTCGAGCACCATGAAACTCAGCAAGGGCGCGAACGCAGCAGTACCGACATCGCTTCTAGCCGTGGTCGTTTCATGGCGATCGGAGCATGCGGTGGACGCGCACGCCTTGCTGCTGGACGCCTCCGGCGCGGTTCGCTCGGACCGGGACCTGGTGTTCTACAACGCACCCCGGCATATCTCCCAGGCGGTCACGCTGGATCAGGAACCCGCCCCGCGGACCGCGCGGCTGAGCGTCTCGCTGCCGCGCACCGAAGCCGATGTCGATCGCATCGTCGTCGCCGGCTCGCTGGACGAGGGGACCTTCGGCGACATCCACGGGTTGACCGTCGCCGTGCACGCCGTCGACGGCGCCGTCGTGACCTTCGACATCGACGACCTGGACGCGGTGCCCGCCCTGATGTTCGGCGAGTTCTACCGCCGCGACGGGCAGTGGCGGTTCCGTGCCATCGGGCAGGGCTGGTCCAGCGGACTGTCGGGGTTGGTCACCGAGTTCGGCGTGCAGGTCAACGATCCGTCCGAGCACGCCCGCACCACGCACCCGGCCAACCCGTTCCGGGTGCACCATCCCGCCCGCACTTCACCTGCGCAGGAACGGCTTTCGACGCGGCAGATACCCGGGACGCCTGCGCCCGCCGACCTGCCCCAAGTCGCTGCGGCCCGGCATCGCCCGCACGGGCAACGCCCCTCCGGCCCGTCGCGCGGGAACGAGGAGTCGGCCACGGCGCCGCTCGCGCGTCCGGTCGGGTCGAGCGGAGTCTCGGAAGACGCTCCAGTATTACGGACCACCGAGGACCACAGGCCTGCCGACGTCATCCCGGGACAGGGCGAACACCTGTGGTCGACACAGCCTGGCCACGGCGAATCCGCATGGCCTCGCACCGAGGTACTCGACCGTGTGGGGCCCTCGGACATGCCCCGGACGCCCACCCAACGTCCGGTCGATCTGACCCGGCACACCACGGAAGCCGCACCGGTCACTCCCCCGAATCCTGAACGCGCCGATTGGCATCCGGACCCGGACAACCCGCAGCGCATGCGCTGGTGGGACGGTACGGAATGGACCGCGGACGCCTACCTGCCTCCTCCACCCGGCGGTCGGCACTGCGAACGCTGCGGAACTACCCTGCGCCGCAAGCTGTTCGGCGGCCTCGCGCCGTGCGGGCGGTGCGAGCCGGAGATCGAGGAGTACCTCACCCACTGGCACGCTCGGGCCTGGCGGGTACTCACCACGCACGGCCCGCGCGGCCCGGAATGGGCGGCGCTCTGGGCGTCGTTGCGCTACCAGCGCATCGATGCCGACGCGGGTCGCTTCGCGCTGCGCGATCTGGCGCAAAGTTATGTGGAGCGCCTGGTCACCTTCGCCTTCGCCGACGGCGAGGTCAGGGAGGCGGAACTGGAACTGTTCGAGCAGGCGGTGACCGAACTCGGGCTCGGCGGTCCGCTGATCGAGGACCTGCGCCGGCGCATGCACCGCGGCAACACGCTGTACCGGCTGCGCTCGGGCGACCTGCCGATGGTTCGCACGCCGGGCCTGCACCTGGACCCCGAGGAGGCGGTGCATCTGGATCTGCCCGCGACGCACGTGCGTCAGCTGGCCCGCGGTCCGAAGCTCACCGAGGGCAGATTGATCAGCAGC
>NZ_BDBA01000064.1 GCF_001612745.1 Nocardia amamiensis NBRC 102102
GCGGCGGCCAGCTCACGCTTGCCACCGACGATGTCGCCCTTGTAGATCCAGACCTTCACGCCGATGCGACCGAAGGTGGTCCTGGCCTCATACAGGCCGTAGTCGATGTCGGCGCGCAGCGTGTGCAGCGGCACCCGACCCTCGCGGTAGAACTCCGAGCGCGACATTTCCGCGCCGCCGAGGCGGCCCGAGCACTGCACACGGATGCCCTTGACGTTCGGCGAACGCATGGCCGACTGAATGGCCTTGCGCATCGCGCGACGGAACGCCACACGGTTGGACAGCTGCTCCGCGACCGCCTGGGCGACCAGCTGCGCATCGGACTCGGGGTTCTTGACCTCGAGGATGTTCAGCTGCACCTGCTTGCCGGTGAGCTTCTCCAGCTCGGCGCGGATGCGGTCGGCCTCGGCGCCGCGGCGGCCGATCACGATGCCGGGACGCGCGGTGTGGATGTCCACCCGAACGCGGTCACGAGTGCGCTCGATCTCGACCTTGGAGATGCCCGCCCGCTCCATGCCGGTGGCCAGCAGCTTGCGGATCGCGACGTCTTCCTTCACGTAGTCCGCGTACTGCTTGTCCGCGTACCAACGCGACTTCCAGTCGGTGGTGATACCGAGGCGGAAGCCGTGGGGGTTGATCTTCTGTCCCATTTACTTTGCCCCTCCCTTCCGGCGGTTACGAGTGGATCCACCGGCGGTGGGGATGCTCTCGACCTCGATGGTGATGTGGCTGGTGCGCTTGCGAATGCGGAACGCACGGCCCTGGGCACGCGGCTGGAACCGCTTCATGGTGGCGCCCTCGTCGACGTAAGCCGTCGAGATGACCAGCGTGGCCGGGTTCAGGCCGAGGTTGTTCTCGGCGTTGGCCGCAGCACTGGCGACGACCTTGGCGACCGGCTCGCTCGCGGCCTGGGGCGCGAACTTCAGCAGGGCGAGGGCGTCCTCGACACGCTTGCCGCGGACCAGGTCCACGACACGGCGTGCCTTCATCGGGGTGACGCGAACGTACTTGGCGGTCGCGCGCGCAGTCGGGTTCTGAGTCTCAGTCGTCATCGCCGCTTGCTCTTCCGGTCTTCCTTGACGTGGCTCTTGAACGTCCTGGTCGGCGCGAACTCACCGAGCTTGTGCCCGACCATGTTGTCCGAGATGAACACCGGCACATGCTTGCGACCGTCGTGGACGGCGAAGGTGTGCCCGATGAAATCGGGGATGATGGTCGAACGACGCGACCAGGTCTTGATGACCTGCTTGGTGCCCTTCTCGTTCTGCACGTCCACCTTCTTGAGGAGGTGGTCGTCGACAAACGGGCCTTTCTTGAGGCTGCGTGGCATTTCTTACCTCCTCCTTCAGCGCTTCTTGCCGGTCTTGCGACGGCGGACGATGAGCTTGTCGCTCGGACGGTTGGGCTTGCGGGTGCGGCCTTCCGGCTGACCCCACGGCGAGACCGGGTGGCGACCACCGGAGGTCTTACCTTCACCACCACCATGCGGGTGGTCGACCGGGTTCATGACGACACCACGGACCGTGGGGCGGCGACCCTTCCAGCGCATGCGGCCGGCCTTGCCCCAGTTGATGTTCGACTGCTCGGCGTTGCCGACCTCGCCGACGGTGGCGCGGCAGCGCACGTCGACGCGGCGAATCTCACCGGAGGGCATACGCAGCGTGGCGTACGGACCTTCCTTACCCAGCAGCTGGATGCTCATCCCGGCGGAACGGGCCAGCTTGGCGCCGCCGCCCGGACGCAGCTCCACCGCGTGGATGGTGGTACCGGTGGGGATGTTGCGCAGCGGCAGGTTGTTGCCCGGCTTGATGTCGGCCGTCGGGCCGGACTCGATGCGGGTGCCCTGCGTCACGCCCTTGGGGGCGATGATGTAGCGCTTCTCGCCGTCCACGAAGTGCAGCAGCGCGATGTTCGCGGTCCGGTTCGGGTCGTACTCGATGTGCGCGACCTTGGCCGGGATGCCGTCCTTGTCCAGGCGACGGAAGTCGATCAGACGGTAGGCACGCTTGTGACCGCCACCGCGGTGGCGGGTGGTGATCCGGCCGTGGGCGTTGCGGCCGCCGGACTTGCTCAGCGGGCGCAGCAGCGACTTCTCCGGGGTCGACCGGGTGATCTCGGCGAAGTCCGAGACGCTGGCGCCACGACGGCCCGGCGTTGTCGGCTTGTACTTACGGATTGCCATGAGTTCTTCTCTGCTTTCTGGACTCCCAGGCGCTTACGCGACCGGGCCTCCGAAGATCTCGATGGGCTTGCTGTCGGCCGAGATGGTCACGAGCGCGCGCTTGGTGTTCTTGCGCTTGCCGTAACCGAAGCGGGTCCGCTTGCGCTTGCCCTGACGGTTGGCGGTGTTGACGCTGGTCACCTTCACACCGAAGACCTTCTCCACGGCGATCTTGATCTGCGTCTTGTTGGAGTCCGGGTGCACCAGGAAGGTGTAGGTGCCTTCCTCGATCAGTCCGTAGGACTTCTCGGAGATGACCGGCGCCAGCAGAATGTCGCGGGGGTCGGCGATGGTGGTCACTTGCTCTCCTCCTGTGCAGCCTCGGCCGGGCCGTGCACGAACGCGTTGAGCGCCTCGACGCTGAACACCACGTCGTCGCTGTTGAGCACGTCGTAGGTGTTGAGCTGGTCCGGAGCGATCGGGTGCACGTTCTGCAGGTTCGCCACGCTCTTCCACGCGGCGAGGTCCTCGCGGCCGACCACGACCAGGAACTTCTTGCGGTCCGACAGCTCGGCCAGGAAGGTCTTGGCGGTCTTGGTGGACGGGGTCTGGCCCGCCACCAATTCGGTGATCACGTGGATGCGCTCGTTGCGGGCCCGGTCGGACAGGGCGCCACGCAATGCGGCGGCCTTCATCTTCTTGGGCAGGCGCTGGCTGTAGTCGCGCGGCTGCGGGCCGTGCACGGTGCCACCGCCGACGAACTGCGGCGCGCGGGTCGAACCCTGACGGGCGCGACCGGTGCCCTTCTGCCGGTACGGCTTCTTGCCGCCACCGCGCACCTCGCCACGGGTCTTGGTCGCGTGGGTGCCCTGGCGGGCCGCGGCCTGCTGGGCCACGACGACCTGGTGCATCAGCGCGATGTTGGCGGTCGCGTCGAAGATCTCCGCGGGGAGCTCGACGGTGCCATTGGTCTTGCCGCCGATCTCCTTGACCGGCAGCGTCAGGTTGGCCTTCTTCTCGAGGCTGGTCATGCGTGCGCACCACCCTTCACGGCGCTCTTGACGATCACGACGCCGCCCTTGCGACCCGGGATCGCTCCCTTGATCAGCAGCAGGCCGTTCTCGGCATCCACCTTGTGCACCGACAGGTTCTGCGTGGTGACCCGGTCGTTACCCATCCGGCCCGACATGCGCATGCCCTTGAACACGCGGCCGGGGGTGGCGCAGCCACCGATCGAACCCGGGCGGCGGTGCACGGCCTGCGCACCGTGCGAGGCGCCCTGACCACGGAAGCCGTGGCGCTTCATGGTGCCCGCGAAGCCCTTGCCCTTGCTGGTGCCGGTCACGTCGACGTAGCTGCCCTCTTCGAACACCTCGGCGCTGATCTCCTGGCCGACCTCGAAGGTGGAGGCGTCCGCGACCCGGATCTCGGCGACGTGGCGGCGGGGCGTGACACCGGCCTTGGCGAACTGGCCGGAGACCGGCTTGTTCACCTTGCGCGGGTCGATCGCGCCGAACGCGACCTGGACGGCGCTGTAGCCGTCGCGCTCCACGGTGCGGATCTGGGTGACGACGTTCGGCCCGGCCTTGATGACGGTCACGGGAACGACGCGGTTGTTGTCGTCGAAGACCTGGGTCATGCCGAGCTTGGTGCCCAGGATGCCGGCGGCCGGCCTGCTCTTGTTGTCAGTCATGTCTCGAGTCCCCGTCACTGAATGTTGACGTCGACGCTGGCCGGCAGGTCGATGCGCATGAGCGCGTCCACCGTCTTCGGCGTCGGGTCGAGGATGTCGATAAGGCGCTTGTGCGTCCGCATCTCGAAGTGCTCGCGCGAGTCCTTGTACTTGTGCGGCGAACGGATGACGCAGTACACGTTCTTCTCGGTCGGCAACGGCACCGGGCCGACGACGCGTGCCCCGGTGCGGGTCACCGTCTCCACGATCTTGCGCGCCGATGCGTCGATCGCCTCGTGGTCATAGGCCTTGAGCCTGATGCGGATCTTTTGTCCCGCCACGCTAAGTGTCCTTTTCTCCGCTTTCCTTCGTGGTCCGGAAGCCGGCTAGCCAGCCATCTGGACCACCCTCATTTGCACAGCCCGAACACACGAAGACGTCCCAGCCCGAGTGGGTCGAGCCTCTCGAGACCACGACCGGGCATGCCCGATCCTCGCCGCTGTTCATCTGTCATGGTTCTCCGGTCCACGCGGTCGGGCGTGTCGCCCGTCCGCTCATTCCTCGGCTCCGGATCGCAAAGCATCTCAGGCCTGGAACACTGTCCCGGACGTACCCACGCCAGAAACCCGGCGAGGTACACAATGGGGTACTGCTCGCCCCGCCCAGCCATCCGTTTCCCGAGGGGTTACGGACACGGCCCGGTGCAGGGCAACCCGAACAGTATGCCCGAAGCCCCGGCGACACTTCAAATCAGGTGCATACCGAGAACTTACTTGCGAGTAAGATACCGCCCATGACGAACGAGACCGCGACCTATCGCGGCTGGAAGAAGCTGCCGGACAACCGGCTGGGGCACGCCCTGTTCTCGCTGGGAATGGTGGCTCGGGTGCCGTACTTCGGCACCGTGCTGCCGAACGTGGTCCGACTCGAACCGGGGCTGTGCGAGGTGACCTCACCGAAATGGTTCGGCATCCACAACCATCTGGGCACGTTTCATGCCATCGCGGCGTGCAACCTGGCCGAGGTCGCGATGGGCATGCTGAGCGAGGCGACCGTGCCCGCGACACACCGGTGGATTCCGAAGGCGATGAACGTGCAGTACCTGGCCAAGGCGGAGACCGGTCTGCGCGCCGTTGCGCAGCTGGCCGAGGTACCCGACTTCGCGACCCTCACCGAAGGCCGCGAACTGGTGGTGCCGGTGTCGATCTACGACAAGCACGGCCTGGAGGTCGTGCACGCCGACATCACCACCTGGGTCACGCCCAAGTAGGGCGACCACTCAACACGGCAGGGGGCGCGTGTCGCCGGCGAGTGCCGAGAGAACGGCCGCGGCGGTGCGCGGGTCGGACAGCAATCCGCTGTGGTTGGCGGCGTTGCCGGGGCAGCCGTCCTGGAGCCAGATGTTGCGGTCGCCCTCGGCGGGGGCGGCGAGCAGGGCGGTGTCCTGCGGGGTGATCACTTCGTCGGCGCGGGAGGCGATGGCCGTGTACCGGAGACCGGGCACGGTCTCGCCTCCCGCGTTCAGCCGGTTCAGCAGCGGTGACCCGACCACCTGCTGCTGTCCCGGAGTTCCGTAGACCTGGGCGGCGATCTGCGCGTTGCCCAGGCCGAGCGAGGCCAGGTCCGGATAGGTGCCGCGCAACCCGGCCCAGGTCGAACCGCGATAGGGCGTTCCCATGGTCACCACCTGCGACACCGCGTCCGCGCCGCGGGCTCGCAGGTACTGCCGGATCACCGTGCCGCCGGTGGAGTGCCCCACCAGCGCCACTCGGCTCGCCCCGGTCGCGTTCCGTACCGCTTCCACGACATCGGCGAGCTCCCCGGCCATCCGATCGATGTCGGCCACGCCGTAGACCACACGCCCCTGCAACGCGGCGCCGATCGGCCCCATGCCGGGCGAGCTGGAACCGGTCTGGCCGCTCACCGCATCGACAACCCCCGGCGCCGCACCGAGATTCGCGGCGAACACGCAGTGCCCCTCAGCCCGCAGCGCGGGTGCGAGCAAGAGGAAACTGCGGACGGCATCGGTGCCCGACCCGTGCAACAGCACCACCGGCTCAGCTCGCGCATGCGTGGGACGGCAGGACCGATCATTGGCACCGTCCAGCAATGGCAGCTGCGGCGCGGCAACCGCATTCGGCATGTGCAGCACCACCGTGCAGGCGGCGGCGAGCAGCAGGCCGGCGATACGCGCGGCGTACGAGCGAATAGTCATCCCGAAGTCCCGAGGATCAGATTCCCAGTGGGGCGGACAGCGTTGGCCACGAGTCCTTCAGCGCGTCTTCCCAATAGCCCCAGGTATGGGTGCCTTCCGGCCGGAAGTTGTATCGCGCGGCGATTCCCAGGCTGTCCAGCCGGGATTTCATATTCTGCGAGCAGTAATTGGTCGCTGCCTCGATGACCCCGCCGAGCACGATCTGATTCGAGAAACCCCACGCGCCGGGCAGCGAGTATTTTCCGCCGTACACGTCGTAGACACCGGGAAGCCCATTGCCGCTGGAGATGTAGATCGATTTTCCGCGCAGCCCCTCCGCTTGCACGTAGGGATCGTTGGCTCGCCACTGCGGGTCGTCCGCGGGACCCCACATGTTGTCCATCTCGGCCCATCCCCACTCCTCGACGGTGAGCCGGATGAACTCACGACCCACCGGGTCGCTGGTCTGCGCGCAACCGCTGTAGGCCGCGACGCTGGAGAACAGGTCACCGGTGGTCGCGGCGAGCGCGAGCGTCGTGGTGCCCGACATCGAGAAGCCGGCCACCGCGTTGCGTCCGCTGGTCCCGAGATGCGCGTTGATCAGTGGCGGCAGTTCGCTGCTCAGGAATGTCTTCCATTTCTGGCGCCCGAGCCTCGGGTCGTCCTTCTGCCAGTCCGCGTAGTAGCTGAACATCCCGCCGATCGGCGTGACCGCGTGCACGTTCTTGTCCGAGAGGAATTGCATCGCATCGGTTTTCGTTGCCCAGGTGGAGCCATCGCTGCCGCCCCCCGCGCCGAGCAGCAGATACAGCACCGGGCGCGGCACACTGGTGTCCGCGGCGCGCTGCACCTCGACCGGGATGTCGAGATCCATGGCGGCGGAATGCACCGTCAAGGTCAGAGTGCGAGCGCTGTGCTCCTGCACAGAAACGATAGAAGACTCCGCGGGTGCCGCGTCTGCCTGCGCCGGTACGACCGCCGATGCGGCCGCGCCGACGGTGGCGGCGACCAGCACGAGCCAGCGGAGTTGTCTTCCTCTCATGATGCCCCTTATCCAGAATCCCGGAACGCCTCGCATTCCGAACTCAGGCTATGGTGCGCCGCAAGGCATTTCATGACTGAAGTTGCTGGGCCACTGATTCTGGGGGCACACACGGAATGGAATTCGCGTCGAGAAGTGATCCGTTTTGTGACGAATATCGCGAGACCCGAATTCCTTGGGCTCGCGTGATCGGAATAGTTGCGCTTTCGTCCGCCCAGCGGATTGAATGCCTCTATGGGTCTCAGCGCGGTCCGGGAAGTCGATGTGTGCGTGGTCGGACTCGGCCCGGCCGGGCGGGCCCTCGCCCACCGCGCACTGCGGGCCGGGCTGTCGGTGACCGCGATCGATCCACGTCCCGACCGCTTGTGGCCGCCGACCTACTCCTGCTGGGCGGACGAGTTGCCGGATTGGCTGCCGCCGGGCGCCATCGCGACCACGATCCCGGAGCCGACGGTCTGGACGAAAACCGAGCATCGCATCGACCGGCCGTACTGTGTGCTGTCCAAACCCGGTCTGCGCGAAGTGCTCCCGCTCGACGACGCCACCGTCATCGCGGGCCGCGCCACCCGGGTGGACGCGCATGAGGTGGAGCTCGCCGACGGTGCCGTGCACACGGCGGCAGCGGTATTCGACACCCGCGGGCTGCCTACCCTCGGACGCCGCAGGGCGGCGAGCGCGCACGGGATCTTCGTCGCCGCCGAGACAGCCGCGCCGATGGTCTCCGATGGCGAGGGTCTGCTGCTGGACTGGCGGCCGGAGAACGGCGCGGGTCCCGGCGAGCCGCCGTCGTTCCTCTACGCGGTGCCGCTCGGCGACGGCACGGTGATCTTCGAAGAGACCAGCCTCGGCCTGCGCGGCGGCATGCCGCAGCACGAACTGCGCAAGCGCACGCTCAACCGCCTCGCCACGCACGGCATCCGGCTCACCGGCACCGAATCGAGCGAGGCGGCGCACTATCCGCTCGACCAGCCGCCGCCACGCAAAGGCGAGGCGAGGGCCATTCCGTTCGGTTCGCGCGGCGGCATGATGCACCCGTGCACCGGCTACAGCGTGGCCGACTCGCTCACGCTGGCCGACACCGCGATCGCCGCGCTGCGCCAGGGCCGCGACCCGATCGCCGAACTATGGCCGCTACGGGCACGACTCGTGTACTGGATGCGGATGCGCGGCCTCTACGGCCTGGGCAGACTCACCACCGAACAGTCCATCGCCATGTTCGACGCGTTCTTCAGCGCCTCCCCACGCGGCCAGCGCGCTCTGCTATCCGCGCACGACGACTACACCGCCTTGGGCGCCGTGCTGTTCAACACGGTCGCGCACACCTGGCCGTTCCGCTGGCGCTACGACCTGGTCGGCTGGACCAACCGGGATCGCTGGCTGGACTACGACTTCGATCAGGCGCCGGTCTCGGCCGCGCGCCGGTAGCCGCGGATCGCGGGATAGGCGAACACCACCGTCAGCCCGATCACCCAGGCGAGCGTCTTCAGCAGCGGTTCGGCCACCGGGCCGCCGTAGGACAGACCCTTCATCGCGTCGATGGCGCAGCTCATCGGCTGGTTGCCGACGACGCCTTGCAGCCACGTCGGGTAGACGAACGTCGGGACGAATCCGGAGTTGAAGAACATCAGCAGGGTGCTGATCAGGCCGATGGTGTTCACCAGCATCACACCCTCCGACATCGTCGCCACCGCGGTGACCAGCACCGCGAACGCCACACCGAACAGCACCGGAATGCCGATCAGCGCCAGCGCCGCCAGCGGTCCCTGATCGAATCGGAAGCCGATGGTGAAGCCGACCGCGATCACGAACAGCGTGGTGACCAGCACCCGGATCGCCTCGGCGAGCAGCCGCCCGGTCAAGCCGGCCGCGCGATGGACCGGCATGGTCCAGAACCGGCCGAGCAGCCCGGTGAGCTTCTCCATCTTGAAGCCGAGGGCGCTGACCACCGCACCGGACATGGCCGCGACCAGCGTGATCATCGGAACGGTTCCGTAGACGCTCGGCTGGCCGGTGGCCAGGCTGATCGAGTCGCCGAGCACGATGCGGAACATCAGCAGGGTGAGCGCCGGATAGAGCAGCGTCTGGATCGTCGTCGCCGGATCGCGCGCCCACACCCGCAGCAGCCGCCCGCACTGGATCAGGCTCTGGGTGGCCCAGTTGCGGACCGAACCCTCCGGGCGCGCCGCCACCTCGGGCAGCGCCGTCGGGCCGAGCCGTTCGGCGTCGCCCGCGGGCACCACGGTCGTCTGCACAGAACTCATGACCGCCTCACACTCGCCCAGATCGCCAACGGAACGAACGCCGCCGCCAGCCCGAGCACCCAGACCAGCGGCACCCACAACACCTGCCAGCTCACGCCGTCCGCCGCCATATCGCGCAGGGCGAAGGAGAACTGGGAGATCGGCTGGTTGCGCACGAAGGGACGGATCCACTCCGGGAAGCTGCGTTCGGGCACGAACCCGCAGGAGAGCATGCCGAAGATCAGCGTCGGCAGGGTGAGCGCCTGGCTCAGCGACTCCGGGCTCTTGGTCAGGCTGCCGAGCGCGTCGGCACCGATCGCCAGGACCGTGCCGATGGCGAGGGAGAAGACACAGAACAGCACCGCCTGGCCGAAACCGGCGACGAAGCGGAATCCGATGATGTGCCCGAAGAGCACCGCCGCGGCGAGCGAGGTGACCGACCGGACCAGCCCGGCGCTGATGCGCGCGGAGAACGGCACCAGCGTGCCGATCGGCATGGTCTGCAATCGGGTGCTCAGTCCGGTCATCGCCTCGAACGCGGCCACCTGGGCATTCGACATCATCGTGAAGGCCATGGTCTGCAGCACGATGATCGGCATGACGAACTGCGCGTAGTCGATGCCCTGGAACTTCATCACGTAGCGCAGCGGCAGGTAGAAGCCGACGGTGAAGACCAGCGGCGTGACCACCGCGGCGATCAGCTCGCCTTTGGTGGCCATGGTGCGGACGATGCGGCCGGTCAGCGCGCGCCACTGCGCGAAGGCCGACGGCCGCGCCACGGGTAGGCCGGCGAACAGCGTCGCCGCGGCCGGTGCGCTTTCCGGGGCGGTCGCAGCGGTCACGCGTGACCGCCCGAGTGGCCGGTGATGGACAGGAACACGTCATCGAGCGAGGGGCGGCGCAACGCGATGTCGGCCAGCTCCACGCCCGCGCTGTCGAGCCTGCGCAGCGCCTCGGTCAGCGTCGCCGCGCCCTCGGGCGCCGGGATGGACAGCCGATCGCCGCCGTTCAGGTCGGCCATGACCGCGGGCGGCACCAGGTCGCCGAGCGCGTACGCGGCGGTGCGCAGCTTGGTCGGGTCGAGCGGGACCACTTCGCAGTAGCTGCCGCCGGTCTTCTCCTTGAGCTCGTCGGCGGTGCCCTCGGCGATCACCGTGCCCTTGTCGATCACGATGATGTTGTCGCTGAGCACGTCGGCTTCCTCGAGGTACTGCGTGGTCAGCAGCACGGTGATGCCCTGCTCCTTCAGCGCGGTCACCAGATCCCAGACACCCTGGCGGCTGCGCGGGTCGAGGCCGGTGGTCGGCTCGTCGAGGAACACCACCTCGGGACGAACGACCAGGCCGCAGGCGATGTCGACGCGGCGGCGCATGCCACCCGAGTACTGGCGCACCGCACGGCGGCCCGCGCTCACCAGATCGAATTCCTCGAGCAAGGTGTCGGCGCGCTTGCGGGCCGCGGACTTGCCCAGGCCCATCAGCCTGCCGAACAGCTCCAGGTTCTCCCGCCCGGAGAGGTTCTCGTCCAGCGCGGCGTACTGCCCGGTCATCATGATCGATCGGCGCACGCCCGCCGGGTCCTTCAGCACGTCGTGCCCGGCGACCTCGGCGGTGCCGGAGTCGGGGCGCAACAGGGTGGCGAGAACCTTCACCGTGGTGGTCTTGCCCGCGCCGTTGGGGCCGAGGATGCCGAGGACGGAGGCGCGCTCGGCGACGAAGCTGATGCCCTGCAGTGCATGCACGTCGCCGAATGACTTGCGGACGTCCGCTACCCGGACCGCTGGCTCACCCGCATGCGAATCTGCTTGGTTGGAACTCGGCATCAACTCTCCACTATCGGCCGGTGCGGCGACGAGGTCGCCCGAGCGCATGCTGCGCTCGGATTGGTCATACGTCGCGCTCGGCGTGATGTTACCGGCCCGCTCGCCGCGGCTTTCGCGTCGCGCGGATACCTACAGGGCGCAGCCGGACGAATTCCATCCGCAGCCCGCCCCGGGCGGAGCAAAGGCAGAGGCAGTTGCCGAAACGACGCTGCCGGACGAAGTCCGTCCTCAGTCTGCGCGGAGCCGGGTGGAGGCGAGGCGGCCACCCTTTCGGCGCCGATCAATTGTGTCCTTACTCACATTTCCTGCCCTCGGTTCGTCGCGCAAGGGATCGACGCTGGTGAGGGCGATCCGGGGCGTCCGAGTGGTGGCGACCGAGCCTTGTCGGCCCGCCGCGCCTGCCCATACTCTGCTTTGGGGGGACCACACTCACTCGTCCGCGGCTGTGCCCCGCTGAGCGGTCCGCACGCTGGTTTCGACACTGCGAGAGGTGATCATGGCCGAGTCCGCGCAGCCATGGGTGGCGGCGCGTCCGGGAGGAACGGGCCGAACGAACGTGCTCACGTCCTACGATCCGCGCACCGGCGAGGTCGTCGGCAACTACGCGGTGATGGGCACCGGCGAACTGAACCGCGCCGTGCGCAACGCCCGCGCGACCGAAAAGTGGTGGGCCGACCTGGGTTTCAACACTCGCAGGCGCTGGCTGCTGGATTGGAAACGCGATATCGCCCGGCGCTCCGGCGAATTGGTCGCCTTGCTGTGCGAAGAGACCGGGAAGCCGGAGGTGGACGCCGCGATCGAGGTGATGCTCGCGGTGGAGAACCTGGATTGGGCCGCCCGCAACGCCGCCCGTGCGCTGGACCGGCGGCGCATCGGTTCCAGCTGGCTCAGCCGTAACCAGCGGGCGTCGGTCGGCTACCTGCCGCTGGGCGTGGTCGGGGTGCTCGGGCCGTGGAACAACCCGGTGTTCACCCCGATGGGTTCGATCGCCTATGCGATGGCGGCGGGCAACGCGGTGGTCTTCAAGCCGCACGAGCTCACCACCGGCGTCGGAGTGTGGCTGGCGGACAGCTGGGCTCGGCTGGCGCCGAATCAACCAGTGCTGCAGGTGGTTACCGGCGACAGCGCGACCGGCACGGCGCTGTGCCGGGCCAAGGTCGACAAGATCGCCTACGCCGGTCCGGAGGCAGGCGCCCGCGAGGTGATCGCGGCGTGCGCGCGGACCATGACGCCGGTCGTCGTCGAGCGCAGCGGCAAGGGCAGCATGGTCGTGCACGTGGACGCGAAGCTCGACGACGCCGCCGAGGCCGCGGTGTTCGGCGCCATGGCCAATGCCGGGCAGAACGCCACCGGTATCCAGCGGGCCTATGTCGCCCAGTCGGTCTACGATCGCTTTCTGGAACTGGTCGTGGACCAGGCCCGCAGGCTGCGGCCTGGCGCGGACCGGAAGGCGTCCTACGGTCCGATGATCATGGAGTCACAGGTCGACGTGGTGCGCAGGCAGGTGCGCGACGCGGTGGCCCGCGGCGGGCGCGCCGTGGTCGGCGGGCTGGACTCGATCCGCGAGCCCTACATCGAGCCGATCGTGCTGGCCGAGGTGCCGGAGGAGAGCAGCGCCATCACCGGCGAGGGCATCGGCCCGGTGCTCATCGTGAACAAGGTGGCGAGCATGGAGGACGCCGCCGAACGGATCAACGCGGTCGGCACCGACGTCGCGGTGTCGGTGTTCACCAGGGACGTGCACGAGATCGAGGCATTCGCCGAGCGGCTGCGGGTCGGCGTGGTGACGATCAACTCCTCCACCGCCTACGCCGGCATCCCCGCGTTGCCCTTCGGCGGTGTCGGCGAGTACGGGCAAGGCCACAGCCACGGCGACCAGGGCCTGCGCGAGTTCAGCAGGACGCTGGCCATCGCGCGGAAGCGGTACCAGGCGCCGGTGAACCTGTCCACGTTCGACCGGCACCCGCGCCACCTGCGGCTGGCCAGAACGATCTTCCGGATCCGGCACGCACGCACCTGAGCCGCTGGCTCAGCCGAGCAGCACCGCGTCCATCAGCGCCGTCACGCGCGCGAGTTGGGCTGGGCGGGAATCGAATCGGATCAGCCTGCCGACATCGATCACTTGACCGATGGCGGCGTGCACGCGGAAACGCGCCTCCACCGGATCTCCGTCGAGCAAGTTGGCCCACTCCAGCACGTTCTGCCGCTGGATGGCGCGCAGCTTGTGCTGTTCGGACTGCGGCAGGTTGCTGAATTCGGCGTAGTAGACCGGCATGATCTCCGGCATGGCGAAGCTGAGCTTGGCGTAGCGGTCGGCCAGCCGCCGAGCCGCGTCCTCCCGGCTGGTCGCCTCGGCCAGCGCCTCGGTGATCGCGATGGCCAGCCGGTCGCCGGTGCGGTAGAAAGCCGCGGCGAGTAGGTCGGACTTGCTCGCGAAGTACCGGTACACGCTGGAGGCGTTGATTCCGACGGCGGCGCCGATCTCCTCGATGCTCGCCTCGTGATAGCCCTGGCGGCCGAAGATCCGGATCGCCTCGGTGAGCAGCTGTTCGCGCTTCGAGGTCACCGGGATGCCGCGGACAGGCAAACCAGGATCGGGCTCCACGGGCGCGGCGGGCAGTTCGGTCCGCAGGACGGCCCAGGCCAGCTCGTGCAGCAGGGGAAGCAGTCTGGCACTCGACAGTGCGGTGCGGTGCGCCGCGATACTCGCGATCGCGCTGAGCACGCCCGCGGCCAGCATCGCCACGTCCGCGGGCGGCGCGGCGGGCCGCAGCAGCGCGATCGGCGCGGCGAGCGTGCTGTTCAGGTCGTCGTAGATCCGCTTGATCCGGACGCGGTCGTCGCGTTCGAGATAGCGCCGTTCCCAGCGGTAGAGCCCGGCTTCGCGGCGGATCTCGATGGTGTGCTCGCTGATCGCGCGGATCAGCGCGTCCAAGCGCTGCGCGGGGTCGCGCCGTGTGTCGTCGGCCGTCTGGGCGACAGTCAGCAGATGCCGGGCGCCCTCCTCGGCGGCCGCGACCAACAGCGCGTACTTGTTCGTGAAATGCCGATACAGCGCGGGACCGGAGATCCCGACCTCCGCGGCGATCTCGTCCACACCCACCGGGTAGTACCCGCGTTCGCTGAACGCTCGCGCGGCCGCCCGGATGATCTGGACCTTGCGGTCCTTGGGGCGGCGGCGGACCTGGGGTGCGCCCTGCGCACCGGCCCTGCTTCCCGGGTCGGGCCGCGCGGGAGCGAGACCGATCTCGCTGCGATCCGCGACCATGCACCTCTCCGTTTCTCCGGCGGCGCTGGTTGACAGCGCCCGACAATCGACCCTAAGTTAACCACAATTCGCAAAGTTAACCACTATTCATGGCTGGCGAGCTGCCGAATTCCAGCGTAGGAGCGAACATGAGCAACACCGATTCCGTGGATGCCGCCAACATGCCCGCGGCTGGCAGGGGGTTCACGGCGGTCACGGACGGCAAGGTGCTCCGAGTCACGATCACCAATCCGAAGCGCAAGAACGCCATCGATTACGACACGATGGTCGCGCTCGGGGACGTCTTCCTGGCCGCTGCCGAGGACCGCTCGGTACGCGTGATCGCCCTGACCGGTGCGGGCGGCGACTTCTGCACCGGGGCCGATCTGTCGGCGAGCGCGGACGAGGCGCGCCGCGGCATCACCTCGGACATGGTGATGGATGCGGCGAACCGGCTGGTGCGCGCGATCGTCGACGCGCCGGTGCCGGTGATCGCACGTATCCGGGGCGCCGCGGCGGGCGTCGGCGTCGGCATCGCGCTGGCCGCCGACCTGGTCTACGCCAGCGAGGATTCCTACCTGCTGTTGGCTTTCATCAACATCGGCTTGATGCCCGACGGCGGTGCGGCCGCGCTGGTCGCCGCGGCGGCAGGCCGTCCCCTTGCCGCGCGGATGGCGCTGCTCGGCGAGCGCCTGCCCGCCCCTGCCGCCAGGACCGCCGGATTGTTCACGGCGGTCGTTGCGGACAACGAACTCGACGACGCGGTCGCAGCGGCCGTCGCGAAGATCGCCGCGGGGCCGCGCCGAGCGCTGGAATTGACCAAGCAAGCGCTGAACCAGGCCACGCTGACCTCGCTGGACGCGGCGCTGGCCGCCGAAAAGGCCGGGCAGACCGAGTTGTTGCAGTCCCCGGATTTCGCCGAGGGCGCCACGGCGATGCTCACCAAGCGCAAACCCGTCTTCGCCGACTGATCGGCCCGCCGCGCGGAACCCGGCGACAGGCGACTATGTTCATCGGCTATGACTTACCTGGTTACCGGGGCAACTGGGTTCATCGGTCGGTTCCTCATCCCCGAGCTCCTGAAACGCGAGGGTGACATCCATGTACTGGTCCGGCCGGGTGACGCCGCGGCCGACCGGTTCGCCTGCTGTGCGCAGGAATGGGCGGGCGGCGACCGCGTCCGCTTGGTGTGCGGCGATCTCGGCGCACCCGGACTCGGCATCGACCCGGCCTGGCTGGCGCGCCATCGCGGCGGCATCCAGCACGTCTTCCACTTGGCGGCCGGCTACGAGCTGACCGAGCGCGGCGGCGGAACCAGGCATCTGGTCGAGGTCGCCGAGGAGCTGAATGCCGATCTGCTGCACCATGTCTCGACCGTGGCGGTGGCCGGGTCCAGCGAGGGCCTGTTCACCGAGGACATGTTCGACCACGGTCAGTCGCTGGCCACGCCGACGCAGCGGGCCGAATTCGAAGCCGAGCGGATCGTGCGGGACTCCTCCCTGCGCTGGCGCATCTATCGTCCGTCCATCGTGATCGGCCATTCCAGGACCGGCGAGATCGATAGCATCGGTGGGCCGTATTACTTCTTCCAGCTGCTGCGGATGGGCGCGCAACTGCCCAGGCTCCTGCCGGTGCTGGTGCCCAAGCTCGGCGAGACCAATATGGTCCCGGTCGATTTCGTCGCGCGTGCCCTGGACCACATCGCGCACCGGCCCGGCTCGGACAAGACCACCTACCACCTGGTCGACCCGCGCAGGCAGAGCGCGGTCGAGGCGCTGAACCTGTTCGCCGACGAGGCGGGCGCGCCGCATCTGGTAGAGGTGATGCCCAAACGCACCCTGGACATGATGTTGCGCATCCCCGGCGCCAACTGGCTGCTCCCCCGCGTCGGCGTCCCGCTGGACGTCCTGGAGCACAGCGAGTTCACCTGCTGGTTCGACTGCCGCCACGCCAGCGCGGCGCTCGCGGGCAGCGATATCAAGGTTCCGCCCCTGGGCGCCTACGCGCCGCGGATCTGGAAGTACTGGATCGAGAACTGGGTCTGATCCCCGAAAAGCCGACCGCCTGGTCGCCCAAGGTGGGCGACCAGGCGGTCGGAAGGCTGCGCCGGGTGATCCGGACCGGGTCAGCGGCTCAGATGCCGAGGCCGCTCGCGAGCACCGGCCACGAGCGCTGGAACTCGTCGCGCCAGTAACCCCACGAGTGGGTGCCGGAGTTGCGGAAGTTGTACGTGGCCGGGATACCCAGCTGGTCCAACTTGGTCTTCAGATTGTTCGTGCAGTAGTTGGTGCCCGCCTCGATCACGCCGCCGATGATGATCTGGTTGGCCAGACCGTAGGGGCCGGGGAGGGCGTACTGGCCGTTCAGCGTGTCGTGCTCGCCGGGCAGGCCGTTGCCGGTGGAGATGTAGAGCCCGAGCCCGCGCAGTCCCTCGGCGTGCACGTACGGGTCGTTGGCCACCCACTCCGGTCCGCCCTCGGGACCCCACATGTTCTCGGTGTTGCCGCCGCCCCAGGTCTCCACGGTCAGCTTCACGAACCGCGCGCCCACCGGGTCACTGGTCTGCGCGCAGCCGCTGTAGGCCGCGGCGGCCTTGTACAGGCCCGGCTTGTGGATCGGCAGCGCGAGCACCGTGGTGCCCGAGGTGGACAGGCCCGCGATGGCGTTCACGCCGTTGGTGCCGAGCGCGCCATCGATCAGCGGCGGAAGCTCCTCGGTGAAGAAGGTCTTCCACTTGTTGCGGCCAAGCACCGGATCGTCCTTGATCCAGTCGGTGTAGTAGCTCCACTTGCCGCCGATCGGCTGGATCACGTTGACGTTCTTGTCCGACAGGAACTCCAGCGCGTCGGTCCTCGCCTGCCACGAGGCGTCGTCCTCGCCGCCGCCCGCGCCGTTGAGCAGGTACAGCGTCGGGCGCGGCACGGATGCGTCGGCCGGGCGCTGGACGTCGATGATGATCTTCTCGTCCATCGCCGCCGAGTACACGTACAGCCGGATGCTGCGCGAGTCCTTGTACTCGGCCTTGGTGATACGCGAACCGTCCGGGGCGACCGGGTTGCCCAGCAGGGTTTTCGAATCGATGATCGGATCAGCTGTCGCACTGGACGCGCCGAGACCGGTCATCACTCCCGCGAGCACTGCCGTTGCCGCGATCGCTGCCGCGGCACGCAGGCCGCCGCGCCGGGTCTGTCGACGTATCAATTTCGCACCTTCGCTTCGTCTCGAGATTCGCTCTGCATGCCCCACGCGCCGGGTGGAGCCCTGGAACACCACGCCCGACCATACGGCCTATGTAGTCGTGACAACAGGGGACATTGTTACCGCACCGTTGCCCCATCATGCCGAACCGCTTCGATCCGATCACGACCGGCCCAGGTTCGGTGGATTTTCCCACCCTCGGGGATGGAGTAGTTCGGACAAACGGGGGCCGATCTGCGCCAAAGCCTCCGGAGCAGTCATCTGGTCGTGCGCGACGTCGACGGGATGATCGTCGACCGGGCCGTCGACGTACAGTTGCCAGCCGGACGCCGCCGTGTCGTGCCCGGCCGCGCTGAAGTAGTGCAGGCGACCACGGAAGACCTGCGGCCGGTGCTCGGCGATCAGCTCGGCCGAGCGCACCGCGCTGCGGTAGATCCGGCGCACCCGCTCGGGTGTGAGCACCGCCATATCCGGCGGGATCGTGGCGTGCAACGCGGCCAGCGCGTGCTCGCTCAGTTCGTGGATGTCGCCGTCGCCGTCGCCGGGCAGCAGGGCGTCCGCGCCGATGCCGAGCTCGGCCAGCGCCTCGCGGATCGCCGCCCGGAAGTCGGTGACATCGATGTCCGGGTGGCTGTCCAGCATGGTCAGCAGCCCGATCTCCTCGCCTGTGGCCTGCAGCTGAGTCGCCACGGCGTGCGCCAGCACACCGCCGAGCGACCAGCCCAGCAGCCGGTAGGGCCCGTGCGGCTGCACCGCGCGGATCTCGGCCACGTAGCGGCGCGCCATCTCGGTCAGCGACGCGGGCAGGTAGCCGTCTTCGGTCAGTGCGGGCGATTGCAGGCCGAAGATCGGCGTGCTCGCGGGCAAGTAGCGGGCCAGGCCCGCGTAACACCAGGACAAGCCGTACATCGGGTGCAGACAGAACAGCGGCTGGGCCGCAGCCACGTCGTGCGGCACCATCGTCCGGATCGGCAGCAGCACCTCGAGCGCGGCGTTCGAATCCAGGTCGTAGTCGTGGTCGTCGGCCAGCGCCGCGAGGATGCGGGCGGCCAGCGACGCCGGGGTGGAATCGGTGAAGAACCACTGCACCCGCACTTCGGCGCCGCTGAGCGCGCGCAGCCTGCTGACCGCGCGCGTCGCGACCAGCGAATTGCCGCCCAGCTCGAAGAAGTCGTCGTCCATGCCGACGCGGCGTCCGTCGCCGAGGTCGAGCACCTCGCCGAACACGTCGAGCACGGTGCGCTCCAGCGGGGTGCTCGGCGCGCGGTAGGGACGCGCCGCCGGCTGCGGCACGGGCAGCGCCTTGCGGTCGAGTTTGCCGCTGGCGTTCAGCGGGAGCTCATGGAGCGCGACCACCGCCGAGGGCACCATGTAGGACGGCAGCGCGCCGCGCATGTGCAGCAGCAGTCCCGCCTCGTCGATGGTCTCGCCCGGTACCGGGACCGCGTACGCGACCAGCCGGTCCCCGGTCGCGCCGCGCACCAGCGACACCGCCGCGTGCCGCACCAGCGGGTGGGCGACCAGCACGGTCTCGATCTCGCCAAGCTCCACCCGCTGGCCGCGCAACTTGACCTGGAAATCGCTGCGGCCCAGGTATTCCAGCACTCCCCCACGCCAGCGCACGATGTCACCGGTGCGGTAGAGCCGGGTGCCGCTGGTGTGGGCGACGAAACGCTCGGCGGTCAGGGCCGGGGTCCCGAGGTAACCGCGAGCCAGCTGTACACCCCCGACATACAGCTCGCCCGCCGCGCCCGGCGGTACGGGCCGCAACTGCCGGTCGAGCACATGCACGCGGGTGTTCGCCACCGGCAGACCGATCGGGATCGCCACCACGGCGGTGTCACGCACCGGATGGTCGGTGACCACGGTGGCTTCGGCGGGGCCGTACCAGTTGATCAGGGCCACACCGGGTGCGGCGGCGGCAAAGGCGGCCGCCGTCTCCCCGGACAGCGCCTCACCCGCGGCGAACACCCGCCGCAGCGACGGGTACTCCGTGGCCGGATTGGCCACCGGGTCGAGGAACGCCTCCAGCATCGAGGGCACGAAATGCACGGTGGTGACGGCGTTCTCGGTGATGACCCGGGCCAGGTAAGCCGGGTCGCGGTGACCGTCGGGCACGGCGATGACGATCGCGGCGCCGGTCTGCAAGGGCCAGAACAACTCCCAGGTGGAGATGTCGAAGGTGATCGGCGTCTTGTGCAGCACCACGTCGCCGCTGTCGTGCGGATAGGCCAGCTGGGCCCAGCGGAACTGGTTGACCATCTGCCGGTGCGAGATCATCACGCCCTTCGGGCGACCGGTGGAGCCCGAGGTGTAGATGACGTAGGCGATGGTGTCCGGGTGGACTTGGTCCTGCGACCAAGGGCCCTGGTAGGGAGGCAGATACAGGGTGTCGACGGCGACCACCGGAATGCCGGTCGCGGTGTCGAATCCGTCGGCGGTGGTGGTCAGCGCGCAAATCGGAGCGGCGCTGTCGAGGACGTACTCGCTGCGCTCGGCCGGATGGTCCGGATCGATCGGCACGTAGCCGCCACCGGCCCGCAGCACCGCGTAGATCGCGACGACCAGGTCGATACCGCGCCGCATGGCCACGGCGACCAGTGTCTCCGGACCGACGCCCCAGCGCATCAGCTCGATAGCCAACGACCGTGCGCGCAAGTCGAGTTCGGCGTAGCTGAGGATGACATCGCCGTAGCGCACCGCGGGTGCGTCCGGCGTACGGGCCACCTGTGCGTCGAACAGTGACAGCAGCGTCGCGTCGTCGAGCAGTTCCGGCACGTCGGTGGCGTTGCGCGCGGCCAGCTCCGCGCGCTCGTCGTCGAGCAGCACGTCGATCTCGCCGACCCGCGCCTGCGGCGTGGTCACGAAGCGGCCGATCAGCGCCGAAAGCCGCTGGGCCAGGGTCAGTGCCGCAGGTTCGTCGAACAGGTCGCGGAGGTACTTCACCGAGACGCGCAGCTGACTGTCCAGCACCACCATCACGGTGAGCGGGTAATGGGTGCCGTTGACCGCGCCGACGCCGCTGACGCTCATGCCGTCGATGTCGCTGGCTCGGTCCAGTCCCTCCCGGTCAACGGGGAAGGATTCGAACACCACGAGCGAGTCGAACAACCCTTCCACGCCGATCGCGTCCTGGATATCGCTGAGGCCCAAGTAGTGGTGGTCCAGCAGCGCGGCTTGCTCGGCCTGCAACTGACGCAGCAATCCGCCGAGGGTCACGGTCGCTCCCAGTCGCACCCGCACCGGGATCGCGTTGAGGAACAGACCGACCATCGCCTCGACGCCGACCAGCTGCGGCGGACGCCCGGACACGGTGGCGCCGAAGACCACGTCGTCCCGATCGACGCTGCGGCCGATCAGCAGACCCCACGCCGCCTGCACCACGGTATTGACCGTGACGCCGAGACCCGAAGCGAGCCGGGTCAGCGCGGTGGTATCGGCCTGGGACAGTTCGAAACCGACCTCGCCGACACCCGCGGAGATCTCACGTCCCGGGTCCACCGGCGCCAGCGGTGTCGGCTCGGTGATACCGGCCAAGGCGGTGCGCCACGCCGCGCGCGCCGCCTCCGCGTCCTGCGCCACCAGCCAGGCCAGGTAGTCACGATAGGACGGCACCGTCGGCAGGTGCCGCGAGTTGCCGCCCAGGGCGTACAGCGTCAGCAAATCCTTCATCAACAGCGGCATGGACCAGCCGTCGATCAGGATGTGGTGGCTGGTCACCAGCAGGTGGTAGGCGCCGGCGGCGGAACGGATCAGCGCGAACCGCAGCAGCGGCGCGGTCCGCATGTCGAAGTGGTCGGCCAGATCGGCCGCTATTACCCGTTCCAGCTCAGCTTTGGCCTCGGCCGGTTCCCACTGCCGAAGATCGATCAGCCGCCACGGCACCTCCAGCGAATCCTGCACGATCTGCACGGGATTGCCCTCGCTGTCGTCGGCGAAGGCGACGCGCAGGTTGTCGTGCCGGTCCAGCACCGCCTGCGCGGCGGCGTGCATCCGGCGGGCGTCCACCGCGCCGCTGAGCTCGAGCACGAACTGGGTGGTGTAGACGTCCACCGAGGACTCCGCGAGCAGGGCGTGGAACAGCATGCCCGATTGCAGCGGCGTGACCGGCCAGGCGTCCGACAGGTCCGGGTAGGCGCGGGTGAACCGGTCGATGTCGGGCTGCTTCAGCCGCACCAGCGGGAAGTCCGAAGGCGTGAATCCGCCCGCGTCGGGGCGCAATCCATGTTCGGCGAGGCCGCCTAGCGCGCGAATCCAATGCTCGGCGAAGACCTTGGCGTCCTCGCCGCGGAACGCCGCAGCGGCGAAATCGAACCGGGCCAGCAGGCCGTCGTCGGTGGCGTCGACGGTCAGCACGAGCAGCAGGTCGTCGGACGGCAGATCGGTGTGCACCCGGGCCGGGCGCAGATCCCGGTAACGCAGCGCGAACCGGCCGCGGCCGAGTCCGCGCAGCTCGGCGGCCGTGTCGGCGTTGAGGTAGCGCAGCAGGCCGTAGCCGACGCCACGCGAGGGCACCGACCGGCGGAGCTCCTTGATCTGCGCGATCGCGGTGCCCGCGGCGGGGCCGCCGATCAGGGCGTCTTCGATGTCGATCCTGGTCAGCCGCAATGGCAGCGGATACTCGGTGACGAAGCCGCCCACCATGCTCTCCGCGTCGTCGTGGGTGGCCGCGCGCCCGTCGGCGGGCAGGCGCACAACCGAACCGATCGCGCGCGTCACGCTCTCGCCCGCTGAGGTCCGCAGCGCCAGGGCCAGCGCGGTGAGCAGGATGTCCTCCACCCCGGTGTGATAGGCCCCGGCCGCGGCGGCGATGGCCTCCGCCCCCTCCGCGGTGATGGTGAGCGAAACCCGGCTGCGGGCGCTCAGATCCCGTCCATCGGTGCCCGCGGCTTCCGGAATGGCGCCCAGAGCCCGCCGCCACCAGTCCATTTCGGCGACCGTGGCCGGATCGTGCGCCGTGGCCGACAACCCGCGAATGAGCCTGCCGAGGCCGGATTCCGGCGCCGCCGGCGCCGCGTGGCGGGCCCGGTTCCAGCTCCCGGTGAGCTGATCGACGATGACGCGCCAGGAGACGTCGTCGACCACGAGGCTGCCTGCCACCACGATGAGCGTCGAGCGGGCCTCGGGACCGCCGGTGAGCACGCAGTGGATGTTGCGGCCCTGTTCCGGGTCCAGCGCCGCCGCGGCCGCCTGCACGACGTCGTCGATCGGCAGCGAGGTCTCGCCGTGCCGCGGGTCCAGAAGGCGGAACGCCTCGCCGGTGCGCTCGGCGACCGGGGGGATACGCAGCATCGGCACGCCGTCGTCGTACTCCACCCGCACCCACAGCATCGGGTGCTGGTCGAGCAAGGCGGCCACCGCGCCACGCACCGTCTCGGCCGAGCAGGTCTCCGGGACGTCGAGTGCGATGGCCCGCACCTCGATGCCCTCCTCCAGCATCCGCGCCGCCTCCGCGGTGAGCGGCAGGTCGCCCGCTTCGTCACCGGGGCCGCTCTCGACCGCGGCGGCGCGGGCCAGCGCGGCGACCGTCCTGCACTCGAAGACGTCGCGCGGCGTGAACGTGACGCCGCGGGTGCGGGAGCGGGAGACCACCTGGATGGACACGATGCTGTCGCCGCCGAGGGCGAAGAAGTCGTCGTCCAGACCGACCCGTTCGATGCCGAGCACATCGCCGATCACCTCGGCGATCACCACTTCGGCCGGGGTCAGCGGCGCGCGGTAGGCGCGGGTCTCCATGGCCGGTTGCGGCAGCGCCTTGCGGTCCAGCTTGCCGACCGGCGTCAGCGGGATGGCGTCGAGCACCATGATCGCCGCGGGCACCATGTAGTCCGGCAGCGTGCGCCCGATCCGCTCGCTCAGCGCGGCCGGGTCCACCGTCGCGCCCTTGGCCGGGAGCACGTAGGAGACCAGCATCGTCGCGCCGGAACCGGATTCGCGTCCGAGCGTGACCGCGAAGTCGACTTCGGGCCGGGCCGCCAGGGCGGCGTCGATCTCCCCGAGCTCGATGCGGAAGCCGCGCACCTTCACCTGGAAGTCGTTGCGGCCCACGTACTCCACGACCGGCACGCCCTCGGCTCGACGCCAGCGCACCAGATCGCCGGTACGGTACAGGCGCTCGCCGGGCGCGCCGTACGGGTCGGCGACGAACCGCGCGGCGGTGAGTCCCGCACGCGCGTGGTAACCGCGGGCGAGCTGGATGCCGCCCAGATACAGTTCGCCCGCAACGCCTTCCGGCACCGGGCGCAGCCTGCTGTCGAGCACCAGCGACCGCATACCGCGGATCGGGCCGCCGATGGTGACCGGGTCGCCGGGCCGCAGCGGGTCGCTGATATTGGTCATGATGGTGGTCTCGGTGGGCCCGTAGCCGTTGTGGAACGCGCGCTCCGCCGCCCCGGTCCACTTGGCCGCCAAGTCGGCGGGCACCGCTTCGCCGCCCGCCACGATCACCCGCATGCCCGCCAGCGCGTCCGGGTCGAGCGAGGCGAGCACGGACGGGGTGAGGAAGGCGTGCGTGACGCCCTCGGCACGAATCAACCCGGCCAGCTCCTCGCCGCCGAAGGTCAGCGACGGCGCCACCACGAGCGCGCCCGTGGAACCGAGCGCGAGCAGCAGTTCCAGCACCGAGGCGTCGAACGAGGGGGACGCGAACGCCAGTGCGCGCGTGGACCGGTCGAGCCGATAGCGCTGCACCTGCTCGGCGCTGAAGTTCGCCAGGCCCGCGTGGGTGACCACGACGCCCTTGGGCAGACCGGTGGAGCCGGAGGTGTAGATGACGTACGCGGCGTTCTCGGCGCGCAACGGTCCGCGCAGCTCAGCGGGCCGCAGCGGCTGCTCCGGCCGCGCCGCGACGTCGAAGGTGAAGCCGTGATCGTCCAGCGCGAGCCAGGCACCCCGGGCCAGGGCGGGCAGGTTGGCCAGCTCCGCGGTCAGCGTCACGCCCAGCGCGACACCGGAATCCGCGACCATGTGCGCGATGCGGTCGGCGGGATAGGTCGGATCGATCGGCACGAACGCCGCACCGGTCTTCGCGACCGCCCACAGTGAGAGCACGTATTCGCCCGAACGCCGGATCGCGAGGGCGACCGGAACGTCCGGTCCCGCGCCACGATCGATCAGCGCGCGCGCCAATTGCGCGGAGGCGGCGTCGAGTTCGGCATAGCTGAAGCTGCGGCCCCCCGCGACCACCGCGACGCCCGCCGGGTTCGCGGCAACGGCGGCGGCCATCAGCTCCGGCAGCGTGCTCGGCGGCACCGCGGGCCCGCCGGTGCGCGTGATCAGATCGACGCGCTCCGAGTCGTCCAGGATCTCCAGATCGCCGACGGCGGTGGCCGGGTGCCGCGCGACGGCGGCGAGCACGCGGCGGAACCGGCGGCCGAACTCGACGACCGTTCGCTCGTCGAAAAGATCACGGGCGTAGGTGAATTCGGCGGCGAGACCGGCCTCGGTGCCCGCCTCGGTGCGCTGCTCGCGCACGGTGAGCAGCAGATCGAACTTGGCGGTGCCCGCGACCGGGTCGAGCGCGGTGAAGCTGAGGCCGGGCAGTTCGAAGCTGGTGGCGGCGAGGTTCTCGAACGACAGCGCCACCTGGAACAGCGGATGGCGACCCGCCGAGCGCTCCGGGTCCAGCGCCTCGACCAACCGCTCGAACGGGATGTCGGCGTTGGCGAAGGCGCGCAGATCGGTTTCCCGGTTGGCGGCCAGCAACTCGGCAAAAGAGTCACCAGCGTTCACTTCGGTTCGCAGCACCAGGGTGTTGACGAACATGCCGATCAGATCGTCGAGTTCGGCTTCGCCGCGACCCGCGACGGGGGTGCCGATGACGATGTCGTCGGTGCACGACAAACGAGACAAGAAGATGGCGAACGCGGTGTGCACCACCATGAACAGCGTGGCGTTGTGCTGTCTGGCCAGCTCCGCCAGTGCGGCGTGCACGTCCGCGTCGACGACGAAATCGGTCTTGCCGCCCGCGAAGGACTGAGCGGGCGGACGGGGGCGGTCCGCAGGCAGGTTCAGCTCGTCGGGCAGATCGGCGAGTTCGGTTGTCCAATACGCCAATTGCGCGCCCGCGAGCGAGTCGGGGGCGTCGTCGGCGCCGAGCACCTCGCGCTGCCACAGCGCGTAGTCGGCGTACTGGATGGGCAGCGGCGCCCAGGACGGGGCCTCGCCGCCGCCGCGCGCCCCGTAGGCAACCATCAGGTCCCTGGTCAGCGGGCCCATCGACCAGCCGTCCGCGCTGATGTGATGCGCGACGAACACCAGCACATATTCGGTGCCGGCGAGCTGGAACAGCTTGGCGCGGAACGGAACCTCGCTGGTCACATCGAAACCGGCCGCGACGATCCGTTGCACTTCGTTAGCGACGTGCTCGTCGCCGATCTGCGCCGGGGCCAGATCCACCGGCACGTCGTGCGGCGCGAGCACCTGCTGCACCGGGCCGTCCGGCGTCTGCGGGTAGATCGTGCGCAGGATCTCGTGGCGCGCCACGAGATCCGCCACCGCCTGCTGCAACGCTACGACGTCGAGGTCACCGGACAGGCGGATCGCGGCCGGGATGTTGTAGACCGAGGCCGAGGTGTCGAACTGGTTGAGGAACCACATGCGCTGCTGCGCGAACGACAGCGGGATGCGCTCGGGACGTGCCCCGGCGACCAGCGGGATGCGTTTGCGCTCGCCGGCGGCCCGTTCCGCCTTGACCGCCAATCCGGCGACAGTGGACGCCTCGAACAGGACCCGCACCGGGACCCGGGCGTCCAGCGCCGCGCCGATCCGGGCGGCGACCTGCGTCGCGAGCAGCGAGTTACCGCCGAGGGCGAAGAAGTCGTCATCCGCGCCGACACGCTCGACACCGAGCACCTCGGCATACACCGACGCCACGATCTCCTCGATCGGCGTCGACGGCGCACGGAAAGCCTGGACCTCGAACTCCGGCTCCGGCAACGCTTTGCGGTCGAGCTTGCCATTGACGTTCAACGGCAACGCATCCAACACCACGAACGCCGACGGAACCATGTACGACGGCAAACCAGCAGACAGCGCGGACTTCACCTCAGCGACATCGACACCCGCAGCAGCGTCGGCCGCAACCAGATAGGCCACCAAGCGATCACCGGTCTTGGGATCGGACTTCGCGATCACCACTGCCTGCCCGACCTGCGGCAGCGCCAACAACGCGGCCTCGATCTCCCCCAGCTCGATACGGAAACCACGGATCTTCACCTGGAAGTCCGTACGACCCCGGTAGTCGAGTTCACCCGTGCTGGTCCAGGCGACCAGGTCACCCGTGCGGTACATCCGCGCACCCGGCTCGAACGGGTTGGCCACGAACCGTTCCGCGGTCAGATCCGCACGTCCGAAGTAGCCCCGCGCCAACTGCGCACCAGCCAGATACAGCTCACCGGACACACCCACCGGCACCGGCCGCAGGCGGGAATCGAGCACGTAGACCTGGCTGTTCCACTCCGGCGCACCGATCGGCACCGAGCCCTCATCGGCCGGTGTGACGCGATGACTGGTGATCGACACCGCTGCCTCGGTCGGGCCATACAGATTGAACAGTTCCGTGCGGGGATACTCGCGCAGGAAACGCTGCGCCACAGCACCCGGCAGAGCTTCACCGATCGCCAGCACCCGGCGCGGCGACCAGCCTGGCGCCGCGTCGCCTGCGGACGCCCGGTGCACCAGCAGCGCATCGAGCATCGACGGAACCACATGCAGCGTCGTGACGGACTCCCGCGCCATCAGCTCGTTCAGGTACGCCGGGTCCCGATGACCGTCCGGCGCCGCGATGACCAGCCGCCCACCGCACACGGCGGCCGACCAGAACTCCCACACCGACAAGTCGAACGTCGCCGCCGTCTTCAGCAGCACCGCGTCATCGGATGCAAGCTCGAAAGCGGCAACCTTCCATAGCATTTGGTTGACGGCGGCGGCGTTCGGCACGGCGACACCCTTCGGGCGGCCGGTCGAACCCGATGTAAAGATGACGTACGCGGTGTTCTCCGGCCGCAGCGGGCCGATCCGCTCGCTGTCGGTGATCGGCCCGCTCGCCACTTCGCTCAGCTCGAGCTCGTCCAGCCGCACCACGGGGGCGACGTCGGTGTCGAACTCGGCATCGGTCAGCACGCACACAGGCTGAGCAGTCCGCAGGACGTACTCGGTGCGGTCCGCGGCTTGGCCGGGGTCGACCGGCACGTACGCGCCACCGGCCTCCGACACCGCATACATCGCCACGACCAGGTCTATCGATCGGTGGAATGCCAGCGCGACCCGGGATTCGGGGCCGACGCCCACCGAGATCAGGTAGCGGGCGAGGCGGTTCACCCGCGTGCCCAGCTCGGCGTAGCTCAGCTCCGTGCGTTCGCCCCCGGGCCGGTCCGCGACCAGTGCGACCGCTCCGGGCGCCGCCGCGATCGAGCGCCGCAGCAGCGATCCCAGCGTCGCGGCAGGTTCCACCGGGTGTGTCGTGTCGTTCCATCCGGTGAGGCCGGTGCGCTCGGTGTCGGCGAGGATGTCGATATCCCCGACCGGCACTGTCGCGTCGGCGACCACGGCGGACAGAACTCGCGATAGTCGGTCGGCGAATCCCTGCACGGTTCTCGCGTCGAAAAGGTCTGTCGCGTAGGTGAGAAAACCACCGATACCGGCGGGCGCACCCGACTCGTCATACGCATCGCCGACGATCAAATGCAGATCGAACTGCGACACAGCCAAATCGGCGTCTACACCGGCCACCGTCAATCCGGGTAGCTCCAAGGCGGTACGCGCGACATTCTGGAACGACAATCCCACCTGGAACAGCGGATGACGCGCCGTGGACCGCGGCGGATTCAGCACCTCCACCAACCGCTCGAACGGCACATCGGCGTGTGCGAACGCCTCGAGATCGATATCCCGCTGCCGCGCGAGAAGGTCCGCGAACGAGTCGCCGCCGTCGATCCGGGAGCGGAACACCACCGTGTTGACGAACATACCGATCAGATCATCGAGCTCACGCTCACCACGCCCGGCAACCGGCGTACCGACCGCGATGTCGTCCGAGCCGGACAGCCGGGCCAGCAGCACCGCGAATGCCGTGTGTACCACCATGAACAACGTGGCGCCGTGCGCACGGGCGAGTTCGACCAGTCCGGCATGTGTCGCCGCGTCGATCCCGACATCCACCCGTGCACCTGCCAGCGAAGCCATAGCGGGCCTGGGCCGGTCGATAGGCAGCTCCAGCAAGTCGGGCAGATCGGCCAACTGGGCACGCCAGAACCCGATCTGCTGGGCGGCGATCGACTCCGGATCCGATTCCTCGCCCAACACCGCACGCTGCCACAACGCGTAGTCCGCGTACTGCACCCGCAGCGGCGACCACCCCGGCGCCGCACCCGAGGTTCGCGCCGCATATGCGGTCATCACATCCCGCACCAACGGACCCATCGACGACGCATCGGCGGCAATATGGTGCACGACCACAGTCAGCACGTATTCGTCCGGCGTATCGGTGATTTCCAACAGCCGCACACGCACCGGCACTTCGGCCGTCACATCGAAGGGTGTGGCCGCCAGCGCATAGACCTCGCTCGCGACTTCGGTGGCGGCGATCGGGTGCGCGGCCACGTCCAGCGTCACCTGTCCGGCGGCGAGCACCACCTGGACCGGACCATCCGTAGTCTCCGGATACACCGTCCGCAGCACCTCGTGCCGCGCGACCACGTCGTGCAGCGCCGCGCCCAGCGCCCGCACGTCCAGCTCACCGGTCAACCGCAACGCGAACGGCAAGTTGTATGCGGCCGAACCGATCCCGTCCCCCGCGTCCGCGGACTGATCGAAGCGATTCAGGAACCACATCCGCCGCTGCGCCAAGGACAACGGCAACCGCTCCGGCCGCGCGATACTGCCCAGCTCGACACCGCGCTCGCCATGTGTCCGCGACTCGATCGCCGCCGCCAGTGCCGCGACCGTCGGCGTCTCGAACAACGCCCGCACCGGCACCCTGGCACCCACCGCGGCACCCAATCGGGCAACCACTCGGGTGGCTACCAGCGAATTGCCACCGAGCGCGAAGAAGTCGTCATCGGCGCCTACTCGCCCCAACCCCAGCACCTCGCCGAACACGCCCGCCACGATCTCCTCGACGGGCGTGCCGGGCGCACGGAATTCGCGCGCGGTGAAAGCGGGTTCGGGCAGCGCCTTGCGGTCCAGCTTGCCGCTGGGATTCAGTGGGAACTCCGCCAACGCCACGATCGCGGCCGGAACCATATAGGTGGGCAGCATGTCAGCGATCGCCGCGAGCAATCCGGCCTGCTCGATCGATTCGCCGGGCGAAGGGACCGCGTAGGCCACCAACTGGTCGCCCAGCGACGAAGGCGCGACCACCGCGACCGCCTGGCTCACCGACGGCTGCGCCAGCAACGCCGTCTCGATCTCGCCCAACTCGATCCGCTGACCACGGAACTTGACCTGGAAATCGGTCCGGCCGAGGTAGTCCAGCCGCGGCGGTAGCTCCTCGGTCGCGGCGCGCCAGACGACCAGATCGCCGGTCCGGTACATCCGCTCGCCGAAGGCGAACGGGTTGGCCACGAAGCGGTCCGCGGTGAGATCGGGACGACGCACATAGCCGCGGGCCAGTTGATCACCGGCGAGGTAGAGCTCACCCGGAACACCCGTAGGCACCGGTTGCAGGCGCGAATCCAGCACGTATACCTGGGTGTTCCATTGCGGCACACCGATCGGAACGGACCGCTGGTCGCCGGCCATGGCGGGCCAGTAGGTGACCGAGACCGCCGCCTCGGTCGGGCCGTAGAGGTTGTGCACCGCCGCGTCCGACATCGCCCGCACCGCGGCAACGGTCTCCGGCGGCAGCGCCTCGCCGATCACGAAGATGTCCCGCAAGCTGGGGCAGGAACCGGGCGCGGTGTGCGCGGCGAACACCGTCAGCATGGAAGGCACGAAGTCGGTGACCGTCACGCCGTGTGCGGCAATGGTTTCCGCGACGTACACCGGATCGCGATGCCCATCGTGCGCTGCCACGACGAGCTTCGCCCCCACGCGCAACGGCATGAAGTAGCCCCACAACGACACGTCGAATGTGGTTGCCGTCTTTTGCAGGTACACATCATCGGGATCGAGCGGATAGGCCGCGAGCATCCAGCTGATCTGGTTCTGAATCGCGTGGTGGGAAACCGCAACGCCCTTGGGGCGGCCGGTCGAGCCCGACGTGAAGATCACGTATGCCGGATGGTGCGGCAACACCGGGCACACCAATTCCTCGTCGCGCACCGGCGAATCGTCGAATCGATCCGGATTCACGGCGTCCAAGAGCAAGACCGCGGTGCCTTCGGGGACGTCGACCGCGTCGGCGGAGGTGGTGAGCACGCAGATGGGCTGGGCCGTCTCGAGAATGTGCGCGATACGTTCGGCCGGATGGTCCGGATCCAACGGCACGTACGCCCCGCCCGCCGTCACGATCGCGTACATCCCTACCACGAGATCCAGCGACCGGCGAACCGCCAGACCCACCAGCGATTCCGGGCCGACGCCCTGCGAAATCAGCAACCTGGCCAGACGGTTCACCTGCGCGTCGAACTCACGATAAGTCAGCTCGGCGCCCTCGTAGGCCACCGCGACCTCGTCGGCGTACGCGTCCACGATGCGCCGATAGCCGTCCAGCAGCAGTTCCTCCGGCACCGGATGCCGGGTGTTGTTCCACTCGCGCAGCATGCGCTCGCGCTCGTCGGAGGTCAGCAGATCGATCGCACCGATCGGCTGATCCGGTTCCGCGGCGACGGCGGCGAGCAACCACTCCAGCCGCCAGGCGAACTCGGCGATCGTGGCCTCGTCGAACAGGTCGGTGGCGTAGGTGAACATCGCCGTGAAACCGGTGGCGTCGCCGGCACCGCTCGGCACCACCGTCAATTGCAGATCGAATTTCGCGACCGCTCCGCCGAATTCCACCGTCCGCGCGGACAAGCCGGGCAGATCGATCTCCGGCTTGCTCATGTTCTGGAAGAACAGCGCCACCTGGAACAGCGGATGATGCGCCTGCGACCGCACCGGGTCCAGTACCTCGACCAGCCGCTCGAACGGCAGCTCGGCATGCGAGAACGCGGCCAGATCCGATGCCTTCGCCTGCTCGACCAGTGTGCGGAAGGACGCGCCCAGGTCGATCCGGGTGCGCAGCACCAGCGTGTTGACGAACATGCCGATCAGCCCGTCGAGTTCCCGCTCGCCACGACCGGCGACGGGCGTGCCGATGGTGATGTCGTCGGTGCCGGTGAGCCGGGCAAGCAGCACCGCGAACGCGCTGTGCAGCACCATGAACTCCGAGGCGCCCGCGCTGTGCGCCAGTTCGGCGAGTCCGTGGTGCACCGAAGCGTCCACCGCGAAGGTGTACTCCGCGCCCTGCCCGGACGCGACGGGCGGGCGCGGGCGGTCCGAGGGCAGGTCGATCCGGTCGGGAATGCCCGCCAGGGCGCGACGCCAGTACGCGATTTGCGCGGCCGCGACCGAATCCGGGTCGTTCTCGTCACCGAGCACGGCGCGCTGCCAGAGCGTGTAGTCCGCGTACTGCACCGGCAGCGGAGCCCACGCCGGCTGCGCCCGGTTGCGCCGGGAAAGGAACGCGCTGAGCAGATCCCGCAGGAACGGCGCGACCGAGGCGCCGTCGGCGGCGATGTGGTGCACCACCACCACGATCACGTGGTCGCCCGGCCCGAGCTCGGCCAACGCGATGCGCAGCGGCACCTCGGCCGCAACATCGAAACCGGTCAGCGCCAGTCCGCGCAGCCAGTCGAGCAGTTCCTGCTCGGCGAGCGGTTTCGGCGCGAGATCGGGGACGGCGCGAGCCGCTGGCACCACCATTTGATAGCCCGTGCCGTCCACCGCCGGATACATCGTTCGCAACGTCTCATGACGCTCGATCACATCCGCGACCGCCGCCTGCAACGCCGCCACGTCCAACGCACCGGACAACCGCACCGCGAACGGAATATTGTTCGCCGCCGAATCAGTATCGAACTGATTCAAGAACCACATCCGCTGCTGCGCGGGCGACAACGGCACCCGCTCCGGACGCTCCACCGCCACCAGCGCACACCGGTCCCCGGCACCCTTCATCGGCTCCAGCCGCGCGGCGAGCCCGGCGACGGTGGGCGTCTCGAAGACCAGCCGGGCGGGTACCCGCGCTGCGATGGCGGCCCCGATCCGGGCCGCGACCTGCGTCGCGATCAGCGAATTGCCGCCGAGTTCGAAGAAGTCGTCGTCCGCGCCGACCGGTGCACCCGGGCCGAGCAGTTCGCCGAACACCTCGGCGACCAGCTCTTCCAGCGGGCCGACCGGCGCGCGGTACACCTTGGTCTGCAGGCGCGGCACCGGCAGCGCCGCGCGGTCCAGCTTGCCCACCGGCGTCAGCGGGATCTTCGCCAGCACCATGACCACCGTCGGCACCATGTGCGCGGGCAGGCTCTGCTCGGCGAAAGCGGCCAGTTCGGCCGCGTCGGCGACCATCCCGGGCGCGGCGTGCACGTAGGAGACGAGGATCGTGACGCCGCTGTCCAGGTCGTGCCCGACGGTGACGGCGAAGTCGACGCTCTCGTGCGCGGCCAGCACCGCGTCGATCTCACCCAGCTCGATGCGGAAACCGCGGATCTTCACCTGGAAGTCGTTGCGACCCAGATACTCCAACTCGCCGTTCGGCGTCCAGCGCACCAGGTCGCCGGTGCGATAGAGCCGCGACCCGTTCGGGTCGAACAGGTTGGCGACGAAACGGGACGCGGTCAGCCCGCGCCGTTCGTGGTAGCCGCGGGCCAGCTGGGCGCCGGTGATGTAAAGCTCGCCGACCACGCCGCTCGGGACGGGGACCAGGCGCTCGTCCAGCACATATTCGGTGACGGCCCGGATCGGCGCACCGATGGTCACCGGCTCTCCCGGCACCAGCGGCGCGCTGATATTGGTCATGATCGTGGTCTCGGTCGGCCCGTACCCGTTGCAGAACTCGCGGGTCCTGCCACCGGAGACCGGCAGCACCCATCGCCGTACCAGGTCGGGCGGGCACGCCTCGCCACCGGCGACCACCACGCGCAACTCGTCGAGCCCGGCCGGGTCCACCGAGGCGAGCACGGCGGGCGTGACGAAGGCGTGGGTGACCGCCTCCCTGCGCACCAGGCACGCGAACTCCTCGCCGCCGAAAACGGTGGGCGAAGCGACCACCATCGTGGCCGCACCACCCAGCGCGAGCAGCAGTTCCAGCACCGACGCGTCGAACGAGGGCGACGCGAAATGCAACGTCCGCGACGCGCTGGTCACCCGATACCGGTCGCGCTGCTCCGCGCAGAAACTCGCCAGCCCGGCCTGGGTGACGACCACGCCCTTCGGCGTGCCGGTGGACCCGGAGGTGTAGATGACATAGGCCGGATGTTCCGCCCGGAGCGGGCGCACTCGGTCGGTGTAGGTCACCGGGTCGGCCGGGAACTCCTCCAGCCGCCGCGCGCACTCGGCGGTGTCGATGGACAGCCACTCGAGCTGGTCCGGTAGGTCGGCGCGGACCCTGTCGACGGCCAGTCCGAAGACCGCGCCCGAGTCGACGATCATGTGCTCCACGCGATCGGCCGGGTAGTTCGGATCGACCGGGACGAATCCGGCGCCCGTCTTCGCGACCGCCCAGACCGCGACCACGGAGTCGGTCGAGCGCGGTATCCCGATCGCGACCAGGTCCTCGGGGCCGACGCCGCGATCGATCAGCAGCCGGGCCAAGCGGGTGGACCGCTCGTCCAGCTCGGCGTAGCTCAGCGTGGCCAGCGTCGCCGCGGCGTCGGCGTAGATCACGGCGGTGCCGCTCGGGTTGGCCTCCACCGCGGTGGCCATGAGCTGCGGCAGCGTGGTGACGCGGGAGCGGCGGGTCCGGGTCGGGCGTACACGGGCCGGGCGGGTCATGCGCGCACCGCTCCCGCAGTCTCGTCACACTGCTGCCGGACCGCCCGAACCATGGAGATGCCTCACCCTGTCTGTTGTTGCCACGCACCCCCCGCCCTGATGATCATCGAACGCGCGCATGCCGATCGTTACCGAGTCCGCCGCGGCACGGCCGAGCGCGACCATGAGTTGCCGGAGCGCGGGCGAGTGCTTGCGACGATTATTCCCTCCCGACGCGGGATTGGTGTCGCGAAGCCGCCAGGACCGGGCCAGGCAATGGCCCGGCCCGGTGACGGGTGCGCCGCCGTGGCTACTCCGGCGGATCGAGCAGACCGGCGAGCTGGGGACCGATCTCGGCGAGCGCCTCGGGAGAAGCCATTTGCTGATGATTCGCATTGATCGGTCTATCGACGATTTCCCCAGCTACATAGGGCTGCCATTGGGTCGCCGCCGCCCGCAGATCGGCTTCGGTCTGATCCGGGCCTCCGATGCCGGCACTGAAGTATTCGAGCGTGCCGCGGTACACCGCGGGGCGGTGTTCGGCGATCAGCTCGACCGAGCGCACCGCGCTGCGGTAGATCCGCCGCAGCCGCTCTTTGGTCAGCACGGCCAGCTCGGGCGGAATCGACGCGTGCAACGAGTCCAGCGCCTCCTCGCTGAGCTCGTGGATGTCACCCTCCGCGGAGATCACGTCCTCGCCGATGCCGATCTCGGCCAAACCTTGACGGATCGTGCCGCGGAAATCGGAGACATCCACATCCGGGTAGCTGTCCAGCATGGCCAGCAGCGCCACCTGTTCGCCCGCCGCCTGCAGTTCGGTCGCCACCGCGTGGGCCACGACCCCGCCCAACGACCAGCCGAGCAGCCGGTACGGTCCCTCGGGCTGCACGGCCCGGATCTCGGCGGCGTAGCGGCGAGCCATCTCGGTGACGGAGCCGGGCAGGTACCCGTCTTCGGACAGGGCAGGTGACTGGATGCCGAGAACGGGCTGTTCGGTGGGCAGGAACCGGGCCAGGCCCACATAACTCCACGACAATCCGTACATCGGGTGCAGGCAGAACAGCGGATCCGCCGTCCCCTCGGCCCGGATCGGCAGCAGCACCCCGAGCCCGTCGTCCGGATCGGGGCCGAACTCGTAGCCCTGGGCGATCGCCGTCTCGATCCGGCCGCTGAGCCCCGCGACGGTGGCGTCGGTGAAGAACCACTGCACCCGGACCTCGGCGCCGGTCACGCGCCGCAACCGGCTCACCGCCTGCGTCGCGACCAGGGAATTGCCGCCGAGACCGAAGAAGTCGTCATCGAGACCGACCTCCTCGACGTCGAGGACCTCGCCGAACACCCGGGCCACCGCCTGTTCCAGCGGAGTGACCGGAGCACGGAACCGCGCCTGCTCGAGCACCGGTTTCGGCAGCGCCGCCCGGTCGAGTTTGCCGTTCGCGTTCAACGGAAGCGCGGTCAGTTCGATGACCGTGGACGGCACCATGTACGACGGCAGATCCGCCGCGAGAGCCGCGCCGAGCCGCTGGGTGTCGATGGCACCGCCTGCGCCGACGACATAGGCGACGAGACGATCTCCCGCGCTCGAATCCGTATGGGCGACGACCGCGGCGGCCGCGACCGCGTCCTGACGCAGCAGCGCGGCCTCGATCTCACCCAATTCGATCCGGAAACCACGAATCTTCACCTGGAAGTCCGTACGGCCTCGGTACTCGAGCTCACCATCGCTGTTCCACGCGACCAGATCACCCGTGCGGTACATGCGGGCCCCCGGCTCGAACGGATTCGCCACGAAACGATCCGCCGTCAAATCCGCACGACCGAAGTAACCACGCGCCAACTGCGCACCAGCCAGGTACAGCTCACCGGATACACCCATGGGGACCGGCCGTAGTCGGCTGTCGAGCACATAGACCCGGCTGTTCCACTCCGGCACGCCGATGGGCACCGAAGTCGTATCGGCGTCGGTCACCCGGTGCCGCGTGATCGATACCGCCGCCTCGGTCGGTCCGTACAGGTTGTACAGCGCCACCTCGGGATTCGCCGACCGGAAACGCTGCGCGGTCGCGGCGGGCAATGCCTCACCGATGGCGAGTACCCGCCGCAGTGCCGCGGGCAAGCGCGCCTCCGATTCGGTGAGCAGCGCGTCGAGCATGGACGGCACCACGTGCAACGTGGTCACCGCGGCGCCACCGATCAGGTTGTTCAGGTACGACGGATCACGATGCCCCTCGGGCGAAGCGATCACCAAACGGCCACCACACACCGCCGCCGACCAGAACTCCCACACCGAAAGGTCGAACGTCGCCGCGGTCTTCAACAGCATCACGTCGTCGGATCCCAACCCGAACTCGGCTTGCTTCCACAGCAACTGGTTGACGATCGCACCGTGCGAGACGGCGACACCCTTGGGTCGACCCGTCGAGCCCGATGTGAAGATCACGTATGCCGTGTCGGCCGCCGTGAGATCGCCGCGACGTTCCTCGGGAGCGATCGGCCCGTCCGCGTAGGCCGACAGGTCGAGCTCGTCGATACGCGCCACAGCAGCGGCAAGTTCAGCGCGTGCGTTCTCGATGACGGTCGCGTCCACCCGGTCGCGGCTCGTCGTCAGCACGAGCGCCGGGGCGGCGGTCGCGAGGATGTACTCGATCCGCTCGGCCGGATGGTCCGGATCGATCGGCACATACACCGCACCGGCTTTGGCGACCGCGTACATGGCGACCACCAGATCGACCGAGCGGCCGATGGCCAGCGCCACCCGCGATTCCACGCCGATACCTCGCGCGATCAGGTACCTGGCAAGGCGGTTGACGCGACGGTCGAGCTCGTCGTAGGTCAGTGTCCGAGCAGCAGCGCCGTCGATTTCCGCATCGGCGACGAGAGCGATGGCGTCGGGTGTGGCGGCGACCGATGCCTCGAACAACGACACCAGTGTCGCGGATTCGTCGACCTGGTGCGCCGTATCGTTGCGGCCCGACACCAGCTCGGTCAGTTCGGTCTCGTCCAGCCACGGCAGATCGCCGACCGGCAGCGTGGGCTCCGCCACCGCGGCGTGGATGATCCGCAACAGCCGGTCGACGAGATCCTGCACCGTGTCCCGATCGAACAGGTCCGTGGCGTAGGTGATGAAGCCACCGATGCCCGCCGGGTTTCCGCCTTCGTCGTAGCCGTCGGCGACGATCAGATGCAGATCGAATTGCGAGAGCTGCGTGTCGATGGCGACGGTCTCGACCGAGAGACCGGGCAGTTCCAGCGTGGCCCTGGCCAGGTTCTGGAACGACAGACCCACCTGGAACAGCGGATGCCGCGCCGTCGAGCGCACCGGATTCAGTACCTCGACGAGTCGTTCGAACGGCACATCCGCGTTGGCGAAGGCCTGGACGTCTGTTTCGCGCTGGCGGACCAGCAGATCCGCGAACGACTCCGCCGTGTCGACTCGGCTCCGCAGCACCAGCGTGTTGACGAACATGCCTATTACGTCATCGAGTTCGGCTTCGCCTCGGCCGGCTATCGGCGTGCCGATCGCGATGTCCTCGGCGTCGGCCAAACGCGACAAGAGGACGGCGAACGCGGTGTGCACGACCATGAACAGGGTCGCGCCCTCGGCTCGGGCCAGCTCGATCAACGCCCGGTGGGTCTGCGCGCCGATCTGCACGTCGACCTTGCCACCGGCGAACGACTGCATGGGCGGGCGCGGTCGATCCGACGGCAGATCCAACTGGTCCGGCAGACCTGCCAACGCGGTCCGCCAGTACGAGATCTGCTCCACCGCGAGCGAATCCGCGTCATCCTCGCTGCCGAGCAATTCACGCTGCCAGACGCTGAAATCGGCGTACTGCACCGGCAGCGGCGCCCAACTGGGTGCCGCGCCGTGCGAACGCGCCGTGTAGGCCATCATCACATCGCGGGTCAGCGGGCCGACCGACCAGCCGTCGGCGCTGATATGGTGCACGGCCATGGCCAGCACATAGGCGCGCTCCGCTCCGGCATCGTCGATCTCGAAGAGTTCGACCCGCAGCGGCACGTCGCTGGTGACGTCGAAGATGGTCGATACCACCTCCAGCACCGCGGATTCGATGTCCGCCGCGCCGATCCTCCGCACGGGCAGCTCCGGAATGGCTTGCGCCGGGGGCAGAATCACCTGTGCCGGGCCGAAGTCCGTCTGCGGATAGATGGTGCGCAGGATCTCGTGCTTGCCGACCACGTCCCCGATGGCAGCCCGCAGCGCGGGCACATCGAGGTCACCGGCCAGCCGCACCGCGACCGGCACGTTGTAGGCCGCCGACTCGGTGTCGAACTGGTTGAGGAACCACATGCGCTGCTGCGCGAGCGACAGCGGGATCCGCTCCGGGCGCGGACCGGCCACCAGCGCAGGGCGTCCGCCCGCACCGGCCTCCTGTTCGACCTTCCGCGCCAGCCCGGCCACCGTGGCGGCTTCGAACAACAGCCGCACCGGTACCCGCGCGTCGAGCGCCGCACCCAACCGGGCCGCGACCTGGGTGGCCAGCAGCGAGTTCCCGCCGAGCGCGAAGAAATCGTCGTCGCGGCCGAGGTAGCTGGACCCGTCGCCGAGCCCGAGCACGTCGGCGAAGGTGTCCGCGACGATCTGTTCGATCGGCGTGGTCGGCGCGCGGAAGACCGCCTTCTCGAAAGTCGGCTCCGGCAATGCCTTTCGATCGAGTTTGCCCACCGGAGTCAGCGGGATCTCGTCCAGCACCACGATCGCGGCGGGCACCATGTGCGGCGGCAGTGTTCGCGCGGCGTAGTCGGTGAGCTCGGCGGAATCGATGGAGCGGCCCTCGACGGCCAGCACGTAGGACACCAGTGTCTTGCCACCGGCCGTGTCGCGGCCGAGCGTGACCGCGAACTCGACGTCATCGTGACTGCTGAGCACCGCGTCGATCTCGCCGAGTTCGATGCGGAAGCCGCGGATCTTGACCTGGAAGTCGGAGCGACCGACGTAGTCCAGTTCCCACTCCGAGGCAGGCACCCGATCGCCGGTTCGCTCGGCCGGATCGGCGTACCACCGCACCAGGTCACCGGTCCGGTACATCCGAGTCCCCGGCTCACCCCACGGGTTCGCGACGAACCGCTCCGCGGTCAGCCGCATGCGGTTGTGGTAGCCACGGGCCAGGGCGCCACCGGCCAGGTACAGCTCTCCTACGACACCGGGCGGCACCGGGTTGAGCCGCTCGTCCAGCACCAGCGCCGACATACCGGGCACCGGCTTGCCGATGGTGATGTGCCGCCCCGGGGTCAAGGTGGCGAACGACGCGGTGATCGTCGCCTCGGTCGGGCCGTACCCGTTGATATACCGACGTCCCGGCTGCCATTTGGCCAGCAGCTCCGGCGTGGTGACATCGCCGCCGACCTCGACGACCTCGAAGTCGTCCAGCCCGTCCGGGGCGACCGTGCCGAGCATCGCCGGCGTGGTCATGGCGTGCGTCACCGCTTCGCCCTGCAACAGCTCAGCCAGATCCGATCCGCCGAGGACAGTCGGCGGCACGATTACCAACGTGGCCCCGTTATAGAACGCGCACAACCATTCCTGAACCGACACGTCGAAGCTCGGCGAGCAGACATGCAGGAACCGGTGGTGTGATTCGACGCCGTACAGCTCGGTCGAGTACTCGGTCAAACTGGCAAGCCCGGCGTGGGTGACCGTGACGCCCTTCGGCAAACCGGTCGATCCCGACGTGTAGATCACATACGCCGGATGACGCGTCGTCAGCGGCGTGTGCCGGTCGGCATCGGTGACCGGCGTCGCGAGCTGGTGGGCCAGCAACTCGACGGTGGCCGGATCGTCCAGCACCAGCCATGCGACATCGTCGGGCAATCGGTCGACGTACTCGGCGCCGGTGAGCCCGATGACCGCCTGCGAATCGGTCACCATGTGCCGCACCCGATCCGCCGGATAGGCCGGATCGACCGGCACATACGCGCCACCGGCCTTGGCCACCGCCCATACCGCGGCGACCATCTCGTACGACCTCGGGAAGGACAACGCGACCAGCTTCTCGGGGCCGACGCCGCGATCGATCAGCACCCGCGCCAGCCGGGACGAGTACTCGTCGAGCTTGCGATAGGTGATCGACCGGCCCCGGTCGCGGACCGCGATCCGCCCCGGGCCGGACTGCGCACCGCGGGTCAACAGATCCGGTAGCAGCCCGGGCGTCAGCACGTGCTCGCCGTGTACCTGGGTCAACGACTCGCGCTCGGCGTCGTCCAGCAGCGGCAGATCACCGACCGCACGGTGCGGCGCAACAGTGATCCCCTCGAGCAGCCGGGTGAACCGCTCGGCGAGCACTCGCACCGTGGCGTCGTCGAAAAGATCTCGGGCGAAGGAGAACTCCGCATACATGCCCGCGCCGTCGCCGTTGTCGCCTGCCTCCCGAATCGTGAGAGACAGATCGAATTTCGCGGTCTCGACATCGAAATCGACAGCCGAGACACGTAATCCGGGCAGTTCGAAGCCGGAACCCGGCAGGTTCTCGAACGACAGCAGCACCTGGAACAGCGGATGCCGCGCGGTCGAGCGCTCTGGGTTGAGGATTTCCACCACCCGCTCGAACGGGATGTCCGCGTGCGCGAATGCCTCCAGGTCGGCTTCCTTGGCCCGCGCGAGCAGGTCGCCGAAGGCGTCCTCACCGCGCACCTGTGTGCGCAGCACCAGGGTATTGACGAACATGCCGATCACGTCGTCGAGTTCGGCCTCGCCGCGACCGGCGATCGGCGTGCCGATGGCGATGTCACCGGTGCCGGATACGCGGGACAGGAACAGCGCCAGCGCGGCGTGCACGACCATGAACATGGTCGCGTTGTGCTCGCGAGCCAAGCGGTCCAGCCCCGCGCGTACCTGGGCGTCGACCGTGAAACCGATCTTGCCGCCTGCGAACGACTGCGCGAGCGGGCGAGGCCGGTCCGACGGCAGGTTGAGCTCGTCGGGCAGACCGGCCAGCGCGGTGCGCCAGTAGTCCGCTTGCTGCGAGATCAGGCTCTCCGGGTCGGTTTCCGAGCCGAGGACCTCGCGCTGCCAGAGACTGAAATCCGCGTACTGCACCGGCAACGGGGCCCAGCCGGGTGCCGCACCGCCGCTGCGGGCGGCGTAGGCCAGCATCAGATCACGGACCAGCGGCCCCATCGACCAGCCGTCCGCGCTGATGTGGTGGGCGACGAAGACCAGGATGTATTCGGTTTCGCTGAGCTGGAACAACTCGGTGCGGAACGGAAGTTCCACCGTGACGTCGAAACCGGCGACGACAGCCCGCTGCACTTCCTCGGCAACGCGGTCCTGGCCGAGCGGCACCGGCGTGAGATCGACCGGGACCTCGCGCGGTTCCAGGATCCGTTGCACCGGTCCGTCGGAGGTCTGCGGGTAGATGGTGCGCAAGATCTCGTGTCGCCCGACCATATCCGTGATCGCCGATTGCAGCGCTGCGACGTCCAGGTCGCCGGTCAGGCGGATCGCCACGGGGATGTTGTTGACGGCCGAGGCGGTGTCGAACTGGTTGAGGAACCACATCCGCTGCTGCGCCAGCGACAACGGAATCCGCTCCGGACGCGGACCAGCCACCAAAGCACGACGCCCACCAGCACCCGCATGCTGCTCCACCTTCGCAGCCAAACCAGCCACCGTCGAGGCCTCGAACAACACACGCACCGGCACCCGCGCATCCAACGCCGCACCAATCCGCGCCGCGACCTGCGTCGCGAGCAGCGAATTACCACCCAGAGCGAAGAAATCGTCATCCGCACCGACACGCTCGACACCGAGCACCTCGGCATACACCGACGCCACGATCTCCTCGATCGGCGTCGACGGCGCACGGAACGCCTGAACCTCGAACTCCGGCTCCGGCAACGCCTTCCGATCCAGCTTGCCATTGACGTTCAACGGCAAAGCATCCAAGACCACGAACGCCGACGGAACCATGTACGACGGCAAACCAGCAGACAGCGCCGACTTCACCCCAGCGACATCGACACCCGCCTCGACATCCGCCGCGACCAGGTAAGCGACCAAGCGGTCACCAGTCTTCGGATCCGACTTCGCGATCACCGCCGCCTGCGCGACCGGCGGCAGCGCCAGCAGGGCGGCTTCGATCTCACCGAGTTCGATGCGGAAACCACGGATCTTCACCTGGAAGTCGGTACGACCCCGGTACTCGAGTTCACCCGTTACGTTCCACGCGACCAGGTCACCCGTGCGGTACATGCGTGCACCCGGCTGGAACGGATTCGCCACGAACCGATCCGCCGTCAAATCCGCGCGACCGAAGTAACCCCGCGCCAACTGCGCACCCGCCAGATACAGCTCACCGGAAACACCGTCCGGCACCGGCCGCAGCCGCGAGTCGAGCACGTAGACCTGGCTGTTCCACTCCGGGCCACCGATCGACACCGATGTCTCATCGGCGAGGGTGACCCGATGGCTGGTGATCGACACCGCCGCCTCGGTCGGACCATACAAGTTGAACAACTCGCTGCGCGGATACTCACGCAGGAACCGCTGTGCGACCGCACCAGGCAGAGCTTCACCGATCGCCAACACCCGCCACAACGAATTCGGCATCCCCGCCGTCATCAACGCATCCAGCATCGACGGCACCACATGCAACGTGGTGACCCACTCCCGCGCCATGAGCTCGTTGAGGTAGGCCGGATCGCGATGACCATCGGACGAGGCGATCACCAGACGGCCACCACACACCGCAGCTGACCAGAACTCCCACACCGACAAGTCGAAAGTTGCCGCGGTCTTCAACAGGACCGCGTCGGCGGCGTCGAGACCGAACTCGACTGCCTTCCACTGCAACTGATTCGCGATCGCACCGTGCGAAACCGCCACACCCTTCGGGCGACCGGTGGAACCCGAAGTGAAGATCACATATGCCGTGTTCTCCGGACGCAACGGCAACACCCGATCGGCATCGGTCACCGGCGAAGCGTTCAGTGCTGACAGGTCTAGGTCATCGATCCGAACAACCGGTGCAACATCGGTGACGAACTCCGCGTCGGCATTGGTCAACACACATACCGGTGCCGCGGTCTCCAGAATGTAGTCGGTCCGATCAGCCGGATGATCCGGATCGAGGGGAACATACGCCGCACCAGTTTTCGCGACCGCGTACATGGCGATCACGAGATCCACCGACCTGCGCAGAGCCAGCGCGACCCGATCCTCGGCACCGATTCCCCGCCCGAGCAGGTAGCGCGCCAGCCGGTTGACCCGAGCATCCACCTCGGCGTAGGTCAACTCTATTCGCCCGGCACCTGCCGGACCGTCACCGACCAATGCGACGGCCTTCGGATCGGCCGCGACGGTGGCATCCAACAACGAAACCAACGTCGCGGTCGAATCCAGCGCCGAGGCGGTCGCATTACGGCCGACCACCAGCTCCGTCCGTTCGGCCGCGTCGAGCAGTTCGAGGTCACCCACCGGAGTACGCGGCGCGGCGATGATCTCACCGAGCAAACGCGCGAACCGATCCACAAAGCCCTGCACCGTATCCCGGTCGAACAGGTCCGTCGCGTAGGTGAATACCCCGGTGACACCCAGCGGCTCACCTGCATCGCTGTAGTGGTCGGCTGCGATCAGGTGCAGGTCGAACTGCGACAGCTCGGTGTCGATATCCAATCCGGACACACTCAGACCGGGCAGCTCCAACGCAGCCTGGGCCAGGTTCTGGAACGACAAGCCGACCTGGAACAGCGGATGCCGCGCGGTCGAACGAACCGGGTTGAGCACCTCCACCAGACGCTCGAACGGAACATCCGCGTTGGCGAACGCTTGGATGTCGATCTCACGCTGACGGCCCAGCAAATCGGTGAACGCCTCACCCGCATCCACCCGGGTACGGAACACCAGAGTGTTGACGAACATACCGATCAGGTCGTCCAGTGCGGCTTCGCCGCGACCCGCCATCGGCGTACCGATCGCAATGTCATCGGTCCCGGACAACCGCGACAACAACACAGCCAGCGCGGTATGCACGACCATGAACAGCGTCGCGCCCTCCGCACGCGCCAACTCGATCAACGCCTGATGAGTCCGGGTATCCACCCGCAACTCGACCTTGCCACCCGCGAACGACTGCACCGCAGGACGCGGCCGATCCGACGGCAGATCCAACTGATCCGGCAGACCAGCCAACGCCGACTGCCAATACCCCACCTGCTTGGACGCCAACGACTCCGGATCGTCCTCGCTACCCAACAGCTCACGCTGCCAGATGCTGTAATCCGCATACTGCACCGCGAGCGGCGCGAAATTCGGGACGTTCCCCGTCGAACGAGCCACGTATGCCGCCATCAGGTCTCGCGTCAACGGACCCACCGATGAACCGTCACAGGAAATGTGATGCACCACCATGGCCAGCACATATTCCACCGGCTCGGATTCAGCGGAAGCCGCTGTATCGCCGGCGATCTGGAACAAGGCGACCCGCACCGGCACCTCGGTGGTGACGTCGAAGATCGTCGACGTCAACGCGATCACCGCGGATTCGATGTCCTGCGGCGCCATCACTCGGACGTCCAAGCGCGGAACGGCCTGTCCCGGCGGCAGGATGACCTGCACCGGGCCGTCCTCGGTCTGTGGGTAGATGGTGCGCAGAATTTCGTGCCGCACGACGACATCCGACACCGCCTGCTGCAATGCGGCGATATCGAGCGCCCCGGTCAGCCGCACCGCAACCGGCACGTTGTACGCGGCGGACTCGGTGTCGAACTGGTTCAGGAACCACATCCGCTGCTGCGCCAGCGACAACGGAATCCGGTCCGGTCGTGGACCGGCCACCAGATCCCGGCGACCGCCTGCTCCCGCGTGCCGCTCGGCCCGTACCGCCAGTCCCGCGACCGTAGACGCCTCGAACAGCCACCGCACCGGCACCCGGGTGTCCAACGCCTTGCCGATACGGGCGGCGACCTGCGTCGCCAACAACGAGTTACCGCCCAGGGCGAAGAAGTCGTCATCCGCGCCGACCCGCTCGACACCGAGCACCTCGGCGAACACCGACGCCACGATCTCCTCGATCGGCGTCGACGGCGCACGGAACGCCTGGACCTCGAACTCCGGCTCCGGCAACGCCTTACGATCCAACTTGCCGTTCACATTCAACGGCAACGCATCCAGCACCACGAACGCCGACGGCACCATGTACGACGGCAGCCCCGCGGACAGCAAGGACTTCACCGCGGCCACATCGATACCGGCGTCGATATCACTCGGGACCAGGTAGGCGACGAGCTGTTCACCAGTCCTCGGACCCGACTTCGCGATCACCGCCGCCTGCGCGACCTGCCGCAAGGCCAACAATGCGGCCTCGATCTCCCCCAGCTCGATCCGGAAACCACGAATCTTCACCTGGAAATCCGTACGACCCCGATACTCCAGCTCACCATCGGCATTCCAGGCCACCAGATCACCCGTGCGATACATCCGAGCACCCGACTCGAACGGATTCGCCACGAAACGATCCGCCGTCAAATCGACACGACCGAAGTAACCACGCGCCAACTGCGCACCAGCCAAATACAACTCACCGGAAACACCCACCGGCACCGGACGCAAACGCCCATCCAGCACATAAACCCGGCTGTTCCACTCCGGTGCACCAATCGGCACCGACACCTCATCAGCCACGGTCACCCGATGGCTGGTGATCGACACCGCCGCCTCGGTCGGGCCGTACAGATTGAACAGTTCCGCTTTCGGATTCACGATCTGGAAGCGCTTCGCCGTCTCGGCGGGCAACGCTTCGCCGATGGCCAGCACGCGTCGCAGTGTGGGGAGCGGAGTGTCGGTGTCCGCGTTGGCGAGCAATGCGTCGAGCATGGACGGCACCACGTGCAATGTGGTCACCGCTTGGTGGGTCATCAGCTCGTTCAGGTACGCGGGATCGCGATGGCCATCAGGCGAAGCGAGCACCAACCGGCCCCGGCATACCGCCGCAGACCAGAACTCCCACACCGACAGGTCGAACGTCGCCGCCGTCTTCAGCAAGATCGCGTCATCGTCGACGAGATCGAACTCGAACGACTTCCACAGCAACTGATTCACGATCGCGCCGTGCGACACCGCGACGCCCTTGGGGCGACCAGTCGAACCCGACGTGAAGATCACATACGCGGTGTTCTCCCGACGCAACGGCGTCACGCGCTCGGCATCGGTGACCGGCGCGGCTGACAGCTCGGAGAGGTCGAGTTCGTCCAGTCGGACTACGGGCGCGGCATCGGAGGCGAAGGCAGCCGAAGCATCGGTCAGCACGCACACCGGTGCCGCCGTCTCCAGGATGTAGCCGGTCCGTTCGGCGGGCTGATCGGGGTCCACCGGCACATACGCACCACCGGCCCGCACCACCGCGTACATCGCCACAACCAGGTCCACCGACCGGCGCAAGGCCAGCGCCACCCGCGACTCCGGGCCGACGCCTTCCGCAATGAGATGGCGGGCCAAACGGTTGACCCTCACGTCCAACTCCGCGTACGTCAGCTCCTGCCGTCCTTCGTCCGAGTCCTGGACGTCGGCGACCAGCGCGACGGCATCCGGCGCCGCCGCGACGGCGGAATCCAACAGGGCCGCGAGCGTGGTCGCGGCCGACGCGGAGCTGCCGAGTAGCACCGCCGGATCGATCGCGTGGTCGGTGGCGTTCCACACCGACAGCACTTCGATCCGTTCGGCCGTATCGAGAATCTCGATATCCCCGACCGGTGTCGTCGCGTCCGCCACCACGGCCGCCAGAATGCGCGACAAACGCTTGGCGAAGCCCCGCACCGTTTCGGCCTCGAAAAGGTCCGCGGCGTAGGTGAAGTAGCCACCCATCCCCGCCGCGTCACCGGCCTCGTCGTAGGTGTCACTGACGATCAGATGCAGATCGAACTGCGACACATTCAGATCCGCTTCCACCCCGGCGATCGTCAAGCCGGGCAATTCCAGCGCGGTCCGTGCCACGTTCTGGAACGACAGACCCACCTGGAACAGCGGGTGATGCGCCGTCGAGCGACGCGGGTTGAGCACTTCCACCAAGCGTTCGAACGGAATATCGGCATTCGCGAACGCCTGCAGATCGGTTTCCCGTTGCCGCGCCAATACTTCGCTGAACGAGTCAGCACCGGACAGGCGCGTCCGGAACACCACGGTATTGACGAACATACCGATGAGATCATCGAGTTCACGTTCACCGCGACCCGCTACCGGAGTGCCGATCGCGATATCGCCGGAACCCGATAGTCGCGCGAGCAGTACCGCGAGCGCGGTGTGCACAACCATGAAGAGGGTGGCGCCGTTGGCGCGTGCCAGTCGCACAAGGCCGGCGTGGGTGGCGGCATCCACCGACACCTCGACCCGTCCACCGGCCAGCGATGCCACCGCGGGCCTCGGCCGGTCGGTGGGCAGTTCCAGCAGGTCGGGAAGGTCGGCGAGGTGCTCGCGCCAGTACGCGATCTGCTGCGCCGCAATGGACTCGGGCTCGGATTCGTCGCCGAGCACGGCCCGCTGCCAGAGTGCGTAGTCGGCGTACTGCACCGGCAGTGGTGTCCACGCCGGGGCGGCAGCCGCGGTGCGCGCGGCATAGGCCACCATCACATCGCGCACCAGCGGCCCCATCGACGAGGCGTCGGCGGCGATGTGGTGCACCACGACAGCGAGCACGTACTCACGTGGCGACCCGGGCGCGCGTCCATCGATCTCCAGCAGCCGCACCCGTACCGGCACTTCGGAGGTCACGTCGAACGGCGTCGACGCGAGCTCGTACACAGCCGTCGCGATCTCGGATTCGCTTACCCGCTCCGGTGTGACGTCCAACGTCACCTGTCCGGCGGGCAGGACGACCTGCACGGGACCTTCCGCGGTTTCGGGGTACACCGTGCGCAGTACTTCATGCCGGGCCACCACGTCATCGAGCGCCGCGGCCAGCGCCGCCACGTCGAGCAACCCGGTGAGCCGCAGCGCGAACGGCAGGTTGTAGGCCGCCGAACCCGTTGCCGCCGCCGGATCGTCATCGACCTGATCGAACCGGTTCAGGAACCACATCCGCCGCTGCGCCAACGACAACGGCAACCGCTCCGGCCGGACGAGGCTGCCCAGCTCCACACGGCGGTTGGCGTGCGTGTGCGACTCGATCGCCGTCGCCAAGTCCGTCACGGTCGAGGTCTCGAACAGCGTCCGCACCGGAATGCGGGCGCCCACCGCGGCACCCAACCGTGCGACCACCTGCGTGGCGACCAGGGAGTTGCCGCCGAGTGCGAAGAAATCGTCGTCGGCGCCGACCCGGCTCAGACCGAGGACCTCACCGAAGACACCGGCGACGATCTCTTCCACGGGCGTTGCCGGGGCGCGGAATTCGCGTGTGCCGAAAGTCGGCTCCGGCAGCGCCTTACGATCCAACTTGCCGCTCGGGTTCAACGGGAAAGCGTCCAACACGACGACCGCGGCCGGGACCATGTACGCCGGAAGCGTTTCACCGATCCTGACCGGCAGTTCCGACGGCTCCACCGACCGCCCCGGTGCGGCAACCACATACGCGACCAGCTGATCGCCCAGCGCCGACGGCGCCACCAGCGCCACCGCCTGACTCACCGAAGGCTGAGCCAGCAACGCGGTCTCGATCTCACCCAGCTCGATCCGCTGGCCACGGAACTTCACCTGGAAATCGGTGCGACCGAGGTAATCGAGCCGCTGCGGCATATCCCCGGCAGGCGCACGCCACACCACCAGGTCACCGGTCCGGTACATCCGCGCACCGGTGCCGAACGGATTGGCGACGAACCGGTCCGCGGTCAGATCCGGACGGCGCACATACCCGCGAGCGAGCTGGTCACCGGCGAGATACAGCTCCCCCGCCACGCCCGCAGGGACCGGACGCAACCGCGCATCCAGCACATACACCTGCGTGTTCCACTGCGGAAGCCCGATCGGCACCGAACGCTCGTCCGCACCGCGGGCGGGCCAGTAGGTCACCGACACCGCGGCCTCGGTCGGCCCGTACAGGTTGTGCACCCTGGCATCGGACACGGCGTTGACCGCGGCCACCGTCTCCGGCGGCAATGCCTCACCGATCACGAGGATATGCGCCAGACTCGGGCACGCACCCGGCGCGGTGTGCGCGGCGAATACCGTCAGCATCGACGGCACGAAGTCGGTGACCGTCACGCCATGCGCGGCGATCATTTCCGCGACGTAGGCCGGGTCCCGGTGCCCATCGGGCGTGGCCACGACCAGTTTCGCCCCGGCACGCAACGGCATGAAGAAGCCCCACAGCGACACGTCGAAAGTCGTCGCGGTCTTCTGCAGATACACGTCATCCGGACCCAGCGGATACTCGGCCAGCATCCACTCGATCTGGTTGTTGATCGCCGCATGCGAAACGGCGACTCCCTTTGGCTTGCCCGTCGAACCCGAAGTGAAGATGACATACGCAGGGTGCTGCGGCAGGACCGGTCGCAGCAGCTCCTCGGCGCGCACCGGAGCGCTGTCGAGGTGATCCAGCTCCAAGGCGTCGACATGGAGCAGCACGGTGCCTGGCGGGACGGGCACCGCATCCGCGGTCCTCGTCACCACGCACGCGGGCTGTGCCGTATCGAGAATGTGCGCGATCCGGTCCGCGGGATGGTCGGGATCCAGCGGCACATAGGCGCCACCAGCTGTCACGATCGCATAGATGCCGACCACCAGATCCACCGAGCGCCGAATCGCCAGGCCTACCAGCGATTCCGCACCCACGCCCTGCGAGATCAGCAGCCGGGCGAGCCGGTTGACGCGCTCGTCGAACTCCCTATAGGTCAGCGTCGCGTAGCGACTCGTTGAGGGGTGGTGGTCGGGCGACGGGTGGGCCAGCGTCGCGTAGCGACTCGTTGAGGGGTGGTGGTCGGGCGACGGGTGGGCAAGCGAGACACCTTCGTACGCCAGCGCGACGGCATCCGGGTGAGCGGCCACTGCCCGGCGGTAACCATCCAGCAGCAGCTCGGCGTCGACCGGATGGCCGGTGTCGTTCCAGTCGAGCAGAATCTGTTCCCGCTCGGCCGAGTCCAGCAGCTCGAGGTCGCCGATGACCTGCGCCGGGTCCGCCGCCACGGCGGCCAGCAGCCGCCGCAACCGCACCGCGAATTCCGCGATCGTGGATTCGTCGAACAGATCGGTGGCATAGGTGAACATCGCCGACAGCCCCGCCGCGGCGTCGCCGTCCTGGCGCGGCACCATGGTCAGCTGCAGATCGAATTTGGCTTGGGCGCCACCGAGTTCGACGGCAGACGCGGTCAGGCCGGGCAATTCCAGCCGCGGCGCCTGGATGTTCTGGAAGAACAGCGCGACCTGGAACAGCGGGTGATGCGCTTGCGACCGAACCGGATCGAGCACCTCCACCAGTCGCTCGAACGGCAACTCGGCGTGCGAGAGCGCCGCCAGGTCGGTCTCCTTGGTGGCCGCGAGCAGCTCGGTGAACGAGATGCCCGGCTCGACCTTGGTGCGCAGTACCAACGTGTTGACGAACATGCCGATCAGCTCATCGAGTTCACGCTCACCGCGCCCGGCGACCGGCGTGCCGATGGTGACGTCGTCGCTACCCGACAACCGGCCCAGCAGCACCGCGAAAGCGGCGTGTACCACCATGAACAGCGAGGCGCCCGTGCGGTGCGCCAGCTCGGTCAGCTCGGCGTGGATCTCGGCCGGGATCTCGAAGGAGAATTCCGCACCGCGACCGGACGCGACGGTCGGCCGAGGCCGGTCCGCGGGCAGATCCAGCCGGTCCGGGATGCCCTGCAACGCTGAACGCCAGTAGTCGATTTGGGTGGCGGCCACCGATTCGGGATCGGACTCCTCACCCAGGACCGCGCGCTGCCACACCGTGTAGTCCGCGTACTGCACCGGCAGTGGTAGCCAGCTCGGCGCGGCACCGTCGACCCGGGCCAGATACGCGGTCATCAGATCCCGGACCATCGGCGCGATGGACGCGCCGTCGGCGGCGATGTGGTGCACCACGACAGCGAGGACGTGCTCGGCCGAGCGCTCCGTGGAATCCGCGCCCGGCACCAGTTCGGCGAGGGCGATGCGCAACGGGACCTGCGCGGTCACGTCGAACCCGGCCGACGCGACCTCGAGCAGCCAGTCCGCGAGTTCGGCCTCCGCCATCGCCTGCGGCACAAGGTTCACAACCGCCTGCTCGGCAGGCAGTATCTGCTGATAGCCGGTGCCGTCCAGCGCCGGATACACGGTGCGCAACGTCTCGTGGCGATCGACCAGATCGGCGACCGCCGCCTGCAAGGCAGGCACGTCCAACGCTCCGGTCAGCCGGACGGCGAACGGGATATTGTTCGCCGCCGACGCCGGATCGAACTGGTTGAGGAACCACATCCGCTGTTGTGCCAGCGACAGCGGGATCGGTTGTGCCGTCTCGCCTTCGCGGGGCACCGGAACCAACGCGCGACGCCCGCCCGTGCCCTGGAGCGAAGCCAGTAGCGCCGCGAGCGCGGCGACCGTGGATGCCTCGAAGATCACCCGAGCGGGCATACGCGTGTCGAGTGCCGCGCCGAGCCGGGCGATCATCTGGGTGGCCAACAGCGAGTTGCCGCCCAGGTCGAAGAAGTCGTCGTCGGCGCCAACCGGACGGTCCGCATGCACACCCAGCACTTCGGCGAAGGTCGTCGCGACGAGCTGCTCGATGGGTGTGGACGGCGCGCGGAATTCGCGTTCCCGGACCACCGGTTCGGGCAGCGCGCGGCGATCCAGTTTGCCGTTCGGGCTCAGCGGCAGCGCCTCCAGCACCACGATCGCCGTTGGCACCATGTACGCGGGCAGCCGCGCGGCCAGATGGTTCCGCAACTCGTCCAGGTAGGACTGCTCGTCACCGATGTCAGCAGGCTGCGGTGCGGGCACGACGTAGGCGACCAGCTGATCGCCCAGCCGCTCGTCCGACCGGACGATCGCGACGGCCTGTGCTACCGAATCGTGGGCCCGCAACGCTGATTCGATCTCGCCCAGCTCGATCCGCAGACCACGCAGCTTGACCTGGAAATCGGTGCGGCCGATAAAGGCGAGCGAACCGGTCGAGTCGGCGCTGACCAGGTCGCCGGTGCGGTACATCCGGCTGCCCGGCGCACCGAACGGGTTGGCCACGAACCGATCCGCGGTGAGGTCGGAACGGCCGAAATAGCCGCGCGCCAATTGCGCACCGGCCAGGTACAACTCGCCCGCGACACCCGACGGCACCGGATGCAGCCGCGAATCGAGCACGTATGCCTGGGTATTCGACACGGGCAGGCCGATCGGAACCGCACCGGCCACGTCGTCGGCGACCGGGGCGTGGGTGGCGTGGACGGTGAATTCCGTCGGACCGTACAGGTTGTACAGCGCCGCCGAACTCACCCGCCGGATCGCCTCCACTGCGTCGGACGTGAACGCCTCGCCCGCGATGAATAGCGCACGCAGCGAGCCGAGATCGGCGCTGCCCGCCGCGGCGGCGCTGCCCGCGAAGACGGTCAGCATCGATGGCACGAACGACGTCATGGTGATGCGCTCCGCCGCGATCACCTCGGCCAGATATGCCGGATCGCGGTGCCCGTCCGAGCTCGCCACAACCATCCGGCCACCGGTGCTCAGCGGACCGAACAACTCCCAGACCGAGACGTCGAACGTCGCGGGCGTCTTGAACAGCACCACATCGCCCGCACCGATCCCGTACTCGCTGGTGATCCAGCGAATCTGGTTGACCGCCGCGGCATGCGGAACCGCGACACCCTTCGGGCGGCCGGTCGAGCCGGAGGTGAAGATCACGTAAGCCGGATGCGCTGGACGCAGCGGCGCGATCCGTTCCGCATCGACCACCGGCTCACTCGAATAACCGGACAAGTCCAATGCGTCCACCGACAGGGCAGGCACTGCGGCGCCGTCGAAATCATCGCGGGACGTGGTCAGCACGCACACCGGCGCCGCCGACTCGAGCACGTACCGGATTCGCTCGATCGGTTGATCGAGGTCGAGCGGGACGTACCCCGCACCCGCCTCCTGCACGGCGTACATGGCGACGACCAAGTCCACCGAGCGTCGCATCCCCAGTGCGACAAGCGTTTCCGGACCGACACCGGCATCGATCAGCCGCCGCGCCAACCGATGCACCCGGGCGGCGAACTCGGCGTAGGTCAGGGATTTCCCACTGGGAACGGACCCGTCGACAATCGCGACCTGCCCGGGGGACGCCGATACCTGAGCCTGGAACAGGTCGACGAGGGTAGCCGCCGAGTCAACGGTCTCGGCCTGCTCCCGGCCGTTGAAGAACAGACGAACGGCACCGCCCGCGATCGGTCGGACCCAGTGCCGCACCAGATCCGGCGGGCTCGGTCGGCCGGTGGCCACGACTACGCGCAGTTCGTCCAATCCGACCGGGTCCAGGGCGGCGAGTGTCGCAGGACCACCGAATAGGTGCGTCACCTGTTCCCGCCGCAGCAGCTCCGCGAGCCCCGCACCATCGAATCCGGGAGCCACGACGATCGTCGCCGCGCTGCTCACAGCAAGCAGCAGCTCGAGCGCGAACTGGTCGGACGACGGCGCGGCGAAGTGCAGGGTGCGCGCCTGCGGCGTCAGCCGGTAGCGCTCCCGCTGCTCATCGCAGAAAGCGGACAATTCGGCCTGCGTGACAACCGTCCGGTCCGCCTGCCCGCTCGAATTACGCTGGTAGATCACGTACGCCGGATGCTCGCCCTGCAACGGACGCACCCGATCGATATGGGTCACGGCATCCGCCGGGTAATTCCGCAGCGCGCGCTCGAACTCCGGGTCGTCGACGGCCAGCCACGTCACCTGCCCGGGCAGCCGGTCACGCACGGCTTCGACTGTGAGCCCCGACACCACGCCGGGATCGGACACCACACGCTCGAGCAGGTCCGGCGAATCGTCCGGATCCACCGGCACGAAGCCGGCTCCGGTCTTCGCCACCGCCCACAGTGCCACCACGGACTGGATCGAGTGCGGAATGCTCACGGCGACAAAGTCTTCGGGACCGACGCCACGTTCGAGCAACAACCGAGCGAGCCGCGTCGAGCGGTAATCCAACTCGGCGTAACTCATTCGCGCCGCCGACGCGACATCGGTGCGGCCGCCGACCGAGCCAGCGGCCTGTACGACAGCGATGCCGTCCGGGTTCGTTTCCACCGCCATGGCCAGCAACTGCGGCAATGTGGTCACCCGCGGCCGCCGGGTCCGGTTGGGCCGCACACGCGCCGGGCGGGTCATTCGGATACCCCTACGCCAGCGGAAGTGCACGGTGTGTCGGCTACCCGAAACAATGAAGTATCCCTCACTACTATCTGGTCTAGCTGTCTTTCCGCCCAGCGTGGCAGCACTACGCCACCTCGCACCGTCGATCCGGCGCGCCCGCCGTTATCGGGGCATCGCCGTCGCGGCGCTATTCGGCCCCGTCCGACACGATACCCACCGCGATGGTTGCTCAACCGTGCCTGGGAAGGCAGGAGTCACCCGGCATCGCCGGATACCGCGCTTCCGAGGAGATCCGGGAGTGCGACCACATGCATCGCACTCTCGGATATCGGTGTCGGCACCGAATAGGCCTCGTCGAGCACCACGGCCTGCAGGTCTTCCAACTCGGCCGGGTCGATCGCGGCGAGATCGGTGGCGTCGGTGAACACGTGCGTCACCCACTCCTCCGCGAGCAACGCCTGCGGCGCTTCCGCCGATTCCAGGTCCGCGACCACGACCGAAGCGCCCGCGCTGCCCGCGGCCACCACCTCGAGCACGGCGGCCACCGACTCCTGGCCGCCGAACCGGAAGGTGCGCGATTCGAAGGTCAGACCGGTACGAGCGGACAATCGAGCCGCCGCGGCCGCCAGCGCGTCATAGGACAGTGCGAAGCCATGCCCCTCGGTGCGCGGCATCCCCGTCGGCACGACGGCCGGATCGTCTCCGCGCAGCGTGCGTATCCGATTCGCGTACGTGACCGGTCTCGGCGATTGGGCGTCGATCTCGGCGACCACCGCGGGGTCGTCGAACGCCAGCCAGTCGACACTGCCGGTGGCCGATGCGGCACCCGCCTGACGCACGACATCGGCCGCGGCGACCAGCCCGACCTTGACCTCCAGTGCACCGGGCAGCGCCGTGTCGACCGAGGACACCGGCACCAGCGCGGCGCCGGTCTCGAGCACCGCCCAGATGGCCACCACCGCGTCGACGCCGCGATCCAGGCGGATCGCCACCCCGTTTCCGGGCCCGCAGCCGCGTGCGATCAGCGCCCGCGCCAGCCGCGAAGTCCGGGCGTGGATGTCCTGGTACGACAACGCCTCCTCGCCCGACACGACGGCGGGCCCCTCCGGATCGTCCTCGACCGCGACGGCGAACAGCCGGGTCAGCGTGGTGCCCGCGGTCGGTGCCGCGGTCTCCGCCTCGGCCACGTTCGTCGTCTGCGGTGTGGCGAAGACACGATTCCGCTCCTCGGCATCGAGGATGTCGATATCGCCGACACATACCTCCGGGTCGGCGACCACCGAAGTGAGGATGCGCTCCAACCTGCGTCCGAATGCCTGCGCGGTCGACTCGTCGAGCACGTCGGTCGCATAGGTGATCACGGTGACCAGATCGCCGAACGCGCCGTCCATGTGATGCCGTGGTTCGACGGTCACCTGCAGATCGAATTTCGCCGCGGCCGCGCCTGCGTCCAAAGCCGCCACCGTCAGTCCGGGTAGCTCCAGGGTCGGCTGCTCGGCGTTCTGGAACGACAGCATCACCTGGAACAGCGGGTTGTGCGAGGTGGTGCGTCCCGGGACGACCTTCTCCACCACGCGCTCGAACGGGATGTCCGCGTTGGCGAACGCGGCCAGATCGATCCGGCGGGCCTGATCGATCAGCTCGGCGAAGCTACCCCCGGAATCGACGGCGGTGCGCAGCGTCAGGGTGTTGACGAACATGCCGACCAGATCGTCGAGCACGCGTTCGCCGCGGCCCGCGATCGGCGTGCCGATGGCCACGTCGGAGTCGCCGGACAACCGGGCAAGCAGCACCGCCAGCGCCGCGTGCACCACCATGAACAACGTCGAATTGCGCTCGCGCGCCAGCTGGGCCAGCTGCTCGTGCAGCTCGGGCGCGATGGCGAATCCGGTGTTGGCTCCGCGCATCGTCGGGACAGCGGGCCGCGGACGGTCCAGCGGCAGGTGCAATTCGCCGGACAGCCCGGCGAGCTGGTCGCGCCAGTACGCCAACTGCCGTGCGGCCACCGAGTTCTCGTCGTCGTCGGTGCCGATGACGGCCCGCTGCCAGATCGCGAAGTCCGCGTACTGCACCTCCAGCGGCGACCAGCGCGGCGAGTTGCCGCGGACCCTGGCCAGGTAGGCGGTCATCAGGTCGCGGGCAAGTGGGGCCATCGAGGCGCCGTCGGCGGCGATGTGGTGCGCGACCATGGCAAGCAGGTGCTCGTCCGGCCCGGACTCCAGCAGCAGGGCGCGCACCGGGACCTCTTCGGTCACATCGAATCCGGTGTGCATCAGCTCGGTGATCCGGCCGATCGGGTCGTCGGTGGCGGCCACATCGAGGCCACCGGAGGTTGCTTCGGCTACGGACAGGATCTCCTGGTACGGCAGCCCGCCCGGCCCGCTCGCCGGGTAACGCGTGCGCAGCGATTCGTGCCGCTCCAGCACATCCGCCAAGGCGTAGCGCAACGCGGACACATCCAGCACACCGGTCAGCCGGATCGCCAGCGGAATGTTGTAGGCGGGCGAAGCGGGATCGAACTGGTTGAGCACCCACATCCGCTGCTGCGCCAGCGACAGCGGCACCTGCTCCACTCGCTCGGCGCGGACCAGCGGCGGACGCTGCGCGCCACCGGCGCCGGGCACCACACGGGCGGCCAGCGCGGCGACCGTCGGCGCCTCGAACAGTTCGCGCACCGCGACATTCGCATCCAGCGCCTCGTTGATCCGCGCCACCACCCTGGTGGCCAGCAGCGAGTTGCCGCCGAGTGCGAAGAAGTCGTCGTCCAGACCGACCTCGGCCGCGCCGAGCAGGCCCGCGAACACCTCCGCTACCGCCTGCTCGACCGGCGAACTCGGCGCACGGAAGGCCGCCGCGCCGATGAATTCCGGTGCGGGCAGGGCCCTGCGGTCCAGTTTGCCGTTCGGCGTGAGCGGCAGGACATCCAGCGCCACGACGGCGTCGGGAACCATGTAGCCGGTCAGGAACTCCGACACCTGGGCGCGCAGCACGCTCGAGTCGAGCGTGCCGCCGGTGTCGGGCACCACGTAACCGATCAGGCGATCACCCGCGTGCTCGTCCGAGCGGACCAGCACCACGGCCTGGCTCACGCCGGGGCAGCGCAGCAGCGCCGACTCGATCTCGCCGAGCTCGATGCGGAAGCCGCGCAGCTGCACCTGCTGGTCGCCGCGGCCCGCGTACTCCAGGGTGGCCTGGCCACCGAAACCGACCCAGCGGCCGATGTCGCCCGTGCGATACATCCGAGATCCCGGCGCGCCGAACGGATTCGCGACGAAGCGCGCGGCAGCGAGTCCGGGACGGCCGAGGTAGCCGCGGGACAGCTGGGCGCCCGCGACGTAGATCTCGCCCGCGACACCGACCGGAGCCGGGTTGAGGCGGTCCTCGAGCACATAGGCGTCCAGGCCGGGCAGCGCGCGGCCGATGACGCTGGCCGCGTTGTCCACCATCTGCTCGTCCAGCGACAGGAACGAGACGTGCACCGTGGTCTCGGTGATGCCGTACATGTTCACCAGCCACGGCGAGTCCACCGGATGACGCTCGTACCAGCGCCGCAACTGACGCAGATCCAGCGCTTCGCCGCCGAACACCACATAGCGCAGCGCGAGCTTGCCCTGGTCGTGCGGATGCGCGGCCCGGTCGGCCTCGGCGAGCTGGTAGAACGCCGACGGGGTCTGATTGAGCACGGTGACTTGTTCGCGAATCAACAGCTCGCGGAACTGCTCCGGCGACCGGGAGGTCAGGTAGTCGACCACCACCACGGCGCCGCCGTTGGCCAGCGCGCACCACAGCTCCCACACCGAGAAGTCGAACGCGAACGAATGGAACAGCGTCCACACGTCGGTCTCGTCGAACTCGAACAGCAGCTGGGTGTTGGCGAACAATTCGACGACGTTGCGGTGCGTGACGCCGACTCCCTTGGGCACGCCGGTGGACCCGGAGGTGTAGATGACGTACGCCAGGTTGTCCGGACGCAGCGGCGCGATGCGCTCGGCGTCGCGGATCCGGCCGTCATCGAACGCGGTGGTCGCCGCGAGGATGTCTTCCAGCAGAAGCACCGGAATAGTGCCCGCGGGCAGCGCTTCCCGCTCGGCGGCGGTGGCCAGGATGCAGGTGGGGGCGGCATCGGCGAGCATGAACTCCAGCCGCTGCACCGGATAGGTGGTGTCGATCGGCAGGTACGCCGCACCGGCGGTCAGCACCGCCAGCAGCGCGACGGGCAGTTCCTCGCTGCGCGGGACAGCGACGGCCACCAGCGATTCCGGGCCCGCGCCCTGCGCGATCAACGCACGGGCCACCCGATTCGCCCTGCGCTGCAGATCACCGAAAGAGATTGTGGTGTCGCCGAAACGGATCGCGTCCGCATTGGGCCGCCTGCGCGCCTGCGCGCCGATCAGGTCCACCAGCGTCACGTCGGGCACCGCGGCGCCGGGGGTGCTCCACTCGTGCAGCACGAGTTCGCGCTCGCCAGGGGCCAGCACGTCGATATCGCCGACGGTCACCGTGGCGTCGACGGCCACCGCGCGCAGGATCCGGCGGAACCGATCCGCGAAGTCCTGCACAGTCGCCTCGTCGAACAGGTCCGTGGCGTAGGTGAACGCCGCCGACATACCCTGCGCGGCGCCGTGCCGGTCGATGTTCTCCACCAGCGCCAGCTGCAGGTCGAACTTCGCCAGCGGCACCGCGAGATCCACCGCGGACACCGAAAGACCGGGCAGCTCCAGCTCGGTGCGAGCCAGGTTCTGGAAGGTCAGCATCACCTGGAACAGCGGGTGACGCGCGGCCGACCGCGCCGGGTCGAGCAGCTCGACCAGCCGCTCGAACGGAACGTCGGCATGGCCGAACGCCTCGACATCGATGGCGCGCACCTCGCGCAGCAGCTCGTCGAACCGCGCGCCGGGATCGATCTCGGTGCGCAGCACCAGCGTGTTGACGAACATGCCGATCAGGTCGTCCAAGGCCGCCTCGCCTCGGCCCGCCACCGGGGTGCCGATGGCGATGTCCCTGGTGCCGGACAAACGAGACAACACGACGGCCAATGCCGCGTGCACCACCATGAACAACGTCGAATTATGCTGCTGCGCAAGTTGGCTCAACGCGGCGTGCACTTCGGCGTCGATCTCGAAACCGAGCGTCGCACCGCGATGCGAGGCGACCGCGGGACGCGACCGGTCCGCGGGAAGCTCCAATTGCTCGGGCAGCGCGGCCAATTCGGTGCGCCAGAAGGCGATCTGCTGCGCCAGCACCGAATCCGGGTCGTCCTCCGCGCCGAGGATCTCGCGCTGCCAGATCGCGAAGTCGGCGTACTGCACCTCGAGCGCGGGCCATTCCGGCGCGCCGCCGCGCATCCGATCCACGTAGGCGCTCATCAGGTCGCGGGTCAGCGGACCCATCGAGAAACCGTCGCCCGCGATGTGGTGGACCACGCAGATCAGCACGTGCTCGGTCGCACTCAGTGCGAGCAAGCGCACCCGCACGGGCGGCGCGACCGTGACGTCGAAACCCTCAGTCACCGCTGCGGCCACCAGCGCGGGAACCTCGGACTCCCCGGCTTGCTCGACCGTGAGCTCGGGCAAGGCACGCGGATCGGAGGCGGGCAGCACCAACTGGTAGCCCTCGCCGTCGACCTCCGGGTACAGGGTGCGCAGCACCTCGTGCCGCTCGGCGAGATCGTGCACCGCGGCGTGCAGCGCCTCGACGTCGAGCCGGCCCGATAGTCGCACCGCGGCCGGAATGTTGTTGACCGCGCTGGCCGGATCGAACCGGTTCAGGAACCACATGCGCTGCTGGGCGTAGGACAGCGGCACCCGCTCCGGCCGCGGCTGCGCGTGCAGCGCCTGGCCAGCGGCCGAACCCGCGTGCTGCTCCACGCGGGCGGCGAGCGCGGCGACGGTGGTCGCTTCGAACAGCAACTGCACCGGCACCCGCAGATCCAGCGCCGAGCCGATGCGCGCGGCGGCCTGCGCGGCCAGCAGCGAGTTGCCGCCGAGCTCGAAGAAGTCGTCGTCCGCGCCGACCCGGCCGTCCTCCTCGGGCACCAGCAGCGCGGCGAACACGTCCGCGACGATCTCCTCGACCGGCGTGGACGGCGCGCGGAACGCACGCGCGGCGAAGACGGGCTCGGGCAGCGCCGCGCGGTCGAGCTTGCCGACCGGCGTCAGCGGGATCTCGTCCAGCACCAGGATGGACGTGGGAATCATGTACGCGGGCAACGACTCGCCGAGGAACTCGGTGAGTGCGTCGGTGTCCACATCGGCTCCCGACCGCGGCAGCACATACGACACCAGCGCGGTCGCGCCCGAGGGCAGCGCCTTGCCGAGGGTGGCCGCGAAATCGATGTCCGGGTGGCTGGTGAGCGCGTTGTCGATCTCGCCGAGCTCGATGCGGAAACCGCGGATCTTGACCTGGAAGTCCGAGCGCCCCAGGTATTCGATGGCGCCGCCGTCCGGGCCCGCGGATTCGATGCGGCGCACCAGGTCTCCGGTGCGGTAGAGCCGCGCGCCCGGGTTGCCGGTGTCGGTGCCGAACGGGCTGGCGACGAACCGCTCCGCGGTCAGACCCGGCCGTCCGAGATAACCCTGCGCCAGCGCCGGACCCGACAGGTACAGCTCGCCGACCACTCCGGCCGGCACCGGCCGCAACCGCGAATCGAGGACGAACGCACCGACTCCCGGGATGGGCGTGCCGATCGTGATGGGCTCACCCGGCGCCATCGGCGGCGTGCTGGTCGCGAGAATGGTCGCCTCGGTGGGCCCATAACCGTTGTAGAACTCGCGTTCACCGGCCCAGCGGCCGACAAGTTCCGGACCGAACTTGTCACCGGCTACCACCACGGCTTGCAGATCGTCGAGCCCGGCCGGATCCACCGATTCCAGGGCGCCCGGGGTGATGAGCATGTGTGTGACGCGCTCGCGCCGCAGCAGATCCGCCAGTTCGAAGCCGCCGAACACCGTCGGCGGCGCGATCACCAGCGTCGCGCCGGAGGAGAAGGCCAGCAGCAGTTCGAGCACCGAGACGTCGAAGTTCGGCGAGCAGACGTGCAGTACCCGTGAGTCCTCGGTCACGCCGTAGTGCTCGCGCTCCGCGGCCACCAGCCCTGCCAGGCCGCTGTGCGCGACCACGACGCCCTTGGGCTTCCCGGTCGATCCGGAGGTGTAGATGACGTAGGCCGGATGCCGCTCGTCCAGCGGGCGAATCCGGTCGGTGTAGGAGATGGGATGCCCGGGGCGCGCGGCGATCCGCGCGGACAGCACCGGGTCGTCCAGCTCGACCCAGTACGCGCCGGTGCCGAGCACCGGGCGATGCGCCGAGATGGTGAGACCGACAGTCGCGCCGGAATCGGCGACGATGTGGTTGATCCGGTCGGTGGGGTAGGTGGGATCCACCGGCACGTAGGCCGCGCCGGTCTTCGCGATCGCCCAGACCGCGAGCACCGACTCGACGCTGCGCGAGATCCCGATGGCGACCACGTCGCCCGGGCCGACACCGCGCTCGATCAGTTCCCTGGCCAGCCGCGAGGACGCCGCGTCCAGTTCGGCGTAGGTGAGTTCCTGATCGTCGTCCGGATCTCCCGTGGGGTTGAACCGGATCGCGACCTCGCTGGCGGCGGACTCGACGGCGGCGGTGAGCAGCTGACCGAAGAGGGGACTGCCCGACCTGCGACGACGGCTACCACGAGTGGAGCGACGGGCGGTTTCCATTCGAGTGCATTCACCTCTCGCATCGAGCCAAGACCAGGGCATTTCCGGGCCGAGGGTCTGTTTTCCGGGCCCAGCGCGGTCCGAGCAATCATATAAGGGACTGATCGGTAACTCCGCGCGCCGTATTTCGATCGCCGCGGCTGCCGCGCGTGCGGTCCGCGCCCCCTTGTCCGTACCGTCCTCTCCTCGGACACCGTCGATCCCCCCGGATGCGGTGTTTTGCCTGATGCCTGTCGTTATATCGGCGCTGGGCCGGTCATGTTGCAGGCGTCCCCGTAGCGGTGAAGTTGTTCACAGCCATCCCCGCCGCGTGGCCTGCACCCCCGCCTGGAATCTGGTGCTCGCGCCGAGCCGCTCCAGCAGGCGGGCGGTGCGGCGGACCACCGTGCGCCGCGACATCCCGAGCCTGCGCGCGATGGTGTCGTCGGTGGCGCCGAGTCCCATCAGCGTCAGGATCGCCCGGTCGCGTTCGTCCAGCGCCTCCGCGGACGGATTCACCGAGATCGGCGCGGCCATCGCCCACAGCACGTCGAAGGTCTTGATCAGCAGTTCCAGCGCGGGGGATCCGGTGAAGCGCAATCCCATCGGATCGGGCCTGCGCTCGTCGGCGTGCAGCACCAGGCTGGCCCGCTCGTCGTCGCTGATGATCAGCTTGAACGGCGGCTCGGGCAGTGTTCTGGCCTGTGCCCCACTGGCATTGGTGGACAGCGCGTGGCGCAGGCGTTCGGGGTCCTGGTAGACGGTGTCCTGATACAGCGTCTGGTAACGAATGCCGTCGCCGAGCCTGGCCCGTTTGAGCTGGAACAGCTGCCGCTCACGTTCCGGATCACTCAGGTACGGTCCGCGTTCGATCAGCTTGATGCCGCTGCGCGCACCGGTCTGCATCTCCTCGAAATCCGCGAGCATTTCCAGCCGCTCGTACACCGGCACCACGGCGCCGTTACCGCGCGGCGAGCGACGCACCGAACGGAAGGTCTCGCTCAGTCGCGCCGCGGCGGTATGCATCTGGTTGATCTCGTGCTGCCTGCGCCGTGCCTCGGCCTCCGACAACGACTCCGGTGCGTGCGCGTCCCAGACCGTGCCGCCGTCGGGCGACTCGATGCGGACCGCGGCGCGTAACTCACACAACACATCCAACGAGTCGGCCGCGAGGTCTTCCGAAATGCCCAGGTACTGCGCGATATCGGCGAGACGCGATCGCGGATGGTGCACCAGCACGGCGTAGGTGCGGCCGTGCGGTGACCCAGGCTCGAAGATGTCGCCCAGCTCGATCACGGGCCGAGCCTAGCGACCGACCGGTGCCTGTGGGGCTGGTCCATGAGACCCGTGCGCACAGCGCCTCGCGCCTCGTCCGGGCGCGAAAGACGCCACGGCGCGCAACGGTGCGATCGTCGGAATATCAAGCTGGACAGGGAAAGTCAGTGTGCCGACGGACCCCAGTGCATCGGCACGCCCTTGGCGGCCAGATACGGCAGCGGGTCGATCTTGGTGCCGGCCCGATCCCAGATCTCCAGGTGCAGATGCGGACCGGTGGACTGGCCGCGGTTGCCGACGGTGGCGATCACGTCGCCCGCGTTCACCCGCTGGCCCTCGTGCACGAACATCTCGTTCACGTGGCCGTAGACCGCGGTGGTGCCGTCGTCCTGCAGCACCCGCACCCACAGGCCGAACCCGGAGGCAGGGCCCGCTTCGATCACGGTGCCACTGCTCACCGAATGGATCGGGGCCCCGAGCGCGTCGGCGAAGTCGACGCCGTAGTGCATGGCGCCCCAGCGGCTGCCGAAGCCGGAGCTGATCGCGCCGCCCACCGGGCGCACCGCCGACGG
>NZ_BDBA01000065.1 GCF_001612745.1 Nocardia amamiensis NBRC 102102
GATCCGATCCGGAGTGACCGGATCTTCTCTGGGGCAACTTTCCCAGCCTAACCAAGCAACCGAGCGAAGTCAAGTCCGATCGGTCTATCCGATTGTGCTGGCCTGTCAGGCGCTCCTCGTCCTACCTCGTTTCCCAGTCCCTCCGCTCAGCGTTTCCGCCTCGCTTCTCGGCTCCGGGTCGGTGTCCGTGTCGCTCTGACCTGGAATAAGTTACGCGGCGGATAACGCTACGTCAAATCGCCTGAACACGGAGGTGTTTGCGCAGGTCAGAGGCGCGGCGCCGGTGTGAGCGGGGCCTTGAATCACACCGATGTGATTCAAGCCACCGCGATCTTCATGCACCTGCCCGCAAGACCCCGGCGAGGTTCTTCTTCCCGCGCCGCAGCACGAGCCACTTCCCATGCAGGTAGTCGGTCTCGGCGGGAGTCCACTCGACGTCGGAGATTTTCGTGTTGTTCACCGAAGCCCCGCCTTCGTTCACCGCGCGCCGGGCGGCGCCGCGGCTCTCGCACAGACCGGTCGCGACGAGCAGATCCACGATGGTGGCCGGCTCGCCGGCCGCCAGACGCGCGATCTCGCCGTCGATCGCGGCCTCGCGCAGCGCGGCACCGAGGGTGAGGTCATCGAGCTCACGCAGTTCGCCGCGACCGAACAGTGCCTGGCTGGCCAACTGCACCGCACGGGTGTTGCCCTCGCCGTGCACCAGGGTCGTCATCTCCGCGGCCAGCCTGCGCTGCGCCTCCCTGGCATGCGGGCGCTCGGCGGTCGCCTGCTCCAGCTCGTCGAGTTCCTCCCGGGACAGGAAGGTGAACCAGCGCAGGTAGCGCACCACGTCGGCGTCGGCGGTGTTCACGAAGTACTGGTACCAGGCGTACGGGCTGGTCATCTCCGGGTCCAGCCACAGGCTGCCGCCGCCGGTGGACTTGCCGAACTTCTTGCCGTCGGCGGAGGTCACCAGCGGAACGGTCAGCGCGTGCACGGACGCGCCGTCGACTCGGCGGTTGAGTTCGACGCCTGCGATGATGTTGCCCCACTGGTCGGAGCCGCCCACCTGCAGCGTGCAGCCGTAGTTGCGGCGCAACTGGAGGTAGTCGTTGGCCTGCAGGAGCATGTAGCTGAACTCGGTGTAGGAGATACCCTCACCGTCCAGGCGCCGTTTGATGGTGTCGCGCGCCAGCATGACGTTCACCGAGAAGTGCTTGCCGATGTCGCGCAGGAAGTCGACGGCGGTCAACGGGCCGGTCCAGTCCATGTTGTCGACGATCACCGCGCCGGTCGGCGAATCGTCCAGGTCCACGAAGCGTTCCAGTTGGGAGCGGATCCGCCCGGCCCACTCCGCCACGGTGTCGGTCGAGTTCATGGTCCGCTCCCCGACGTCGCGAGGGTCGCCGATCAGACCGGTGGCACCGCCGGCCAGCACGATGGGGCGGTGGCCCGCGCGCTGGAAACGCTTCAGCGCGAGCAACGGCACCAGATGGCCCGCGTGCAGGCTGGCGGCGGTGGGATCGAAGCCGGCGTACAGGGTCAGCGGCCCGGCGGCCGCCGCCGCGCGCAAGGCATCCAGGTCGGTGGACTGCGCGATCAATCCGCGCCAGGTCAGTTCGTCGATGATGTCGCCGCTCACGCCGTCCTATCTTTCCGCATGAGGTCGCGGGTGCTGTGTGCGCCTCAGTGTCGTCACGCGACGCGACGCAGGTCGAACAATTATTCGCATGTGCGGTGAGCGATCGAACTCGCCGCGACCGGGAACGTCGGCGTGCACTGATCGGGTCGTCGGCGATGACGGCGCGGGTTGCGATCAGGACCCGCTGCCGCCCGTCCACCGGAGAGCTCGTGCGAGTGACTGCTGCCGCTCCCGCAGTCCGCTCGTCTGCCGGTGGCAGCCACTCGGCTGGGGTTCGCACCGGCTGGAGCCCTCGCGCCGTGGCTGTTGCGGGGGCCTTCTGCGCTCACGTCAGGACCGTCGTCGGACTCGACTCCGACGACCGTCGTCGCTGATGCCGCATTCAGCGGGTGAACGTTTCCCGCAGGGCGGCGACGCCGTCGCGGCGCTGGTAGGCAATCCAGGCGAACACCACGGCGAGCACCAGCGGGAACGGCGCCAGAGCCGGGGGGCTACAGGGCCTTCGCGGTCGACAGGGGCGCACGCGGACTGCGCCGGTAGACCGACACCGCGCGGGAGCCGGAGAGCCAGAACCGCCACGGCACGTCCGCTGCGGTGCTCACCCCCACTCGGGGACCGCTGGCGATCTCGGCGGTCTCGACCGGGCCGTTCAACTCCAGCCGGATCGGGGAGGACGGATCGAACAGCAGGGTTCCATAGTCGCTCAATGTGATTCCCAGTGCGGTACCGAAATTGCCTGGGCCACGGGCCAAGTCGAGATCGGAACGGGCGGCCGGACGCCGAGTTCGGACCGTCTCCAGTCCATCGATCACCTCGCCGGAGCGGATCAGCACGGCGCTGGCGGTGCCGTCCGGTCCGCTCGTCACGTTCACGCAGGTGTGCATGCCATAACTCAGGTAGACGTACAGCACCCCGGCAGGACCGAACATCACGCCGTTGCGCTTGGTCCGCCCGCGCCCGGAATGCGAAGCCGGGTCGGGCCACGGCCCGGCAGGGTCTCCCCCGTACGCCTCGACCTCGACGATCCGTACCGCGACCGGCCCCGACCTCAGGGTTGCCCCGAGCAGACGGCGGGCGGCGGCGGGCGGTTCGATGGCGAGTTCTTCAGCGGACACGACCGCCATTCTCCTCGATGGGCGCGACGGGCGCGCAGCCACTGAAGGCCGGATCGTCGTCCAGCCAGGGTTCTCGCGAGGATGCCGGAGATCCTGTCTGACCCGGGCGGCCGCACGCCAGGTTATCCGCGTGCTGTTGGCATCGGTCCCCGTTGTCGCGCGCGGCGGCTGAGCCCAGGACACCCAGAACACGCCGATCGGTGTGGTCGCCGCGAGGAGCGTCTAGAGAAGGCGAGTCGTTCCGCCCACGGTCACCTCCTGGGCGACCGGGTCGATGGAGGTGGCCCAGCCCTGGACGAAGGCGATCCCGGTGCCTGCCGACAGCGGAGGAATCCGGTGGTCGGCCGGATCCTGGCCCGCGGCCGGCCGGCGAACCGGCCCGACGGTTGACCAGCAGGCGGGCACTCCGCACCCTGACCACTCCGGCTCGGGCATCAGGGGCGGACCGGGGAGGAAATGGGGACGCTCCCGGATGCGGTGGGGCACTGCCGATTTCTACCGTCAGGCCATGTCTTCGGATTCCCGGCCGCGCAGAGGGCGGCGGTTGCTCCTGGTTCTGGTTTCGGTCGTGACGTCGCTGGCTCTCGCGATCGCCGGCGGCGTCACCTGGGTGTACGTCGGGGCGACCGTATCCACTGTCGGCAGCGCCGAATTCCGCAACGAACTCGCCATCCCTCCGCTGGCTCCGTCGCGGATCGACACCGACGGAACCCGCACTTTCGAGCTCGACATGCGGTCGGGGCGAAGGGAATTCCTGCCCGGGCAGACCACGGAGACGTGGGGATTCAACGGCGACTATCTCGGGCCCACGCTGCGGGCACGGCGCGGGGAGAAGGTGGCGGTCACCGTCCGCAACAACCTGACGGAGGCCTCGACCGTGCACTGGCACGGGATGCATCTACCCGCCGCGATGGACGGAGGTCCGCACCAGATGGTGGCGCCGGGGGCCGACTGGACGCCGAACTGGAGCATCGATCAACCCGCGGCCACCCTGTGGTACCACCCGCATCCGCACGGTGAGACCGAAGAGCACGTCCGGCGCGGCCTCGCGGGCATGTTCCTGCTCGACGACGACGTGTCCACTGCCCTGCCCCTTCCCGCGACCTACGGCGTGGACGACCTGCCCGTGATCGTCCAGGACGTGAAGTTCAAAGGCGCGGCGTTGGACTCCGCCCACGCCATATTCCGTGATGTCGGATTCCTCGGCGATCGAACCATGGTCAACGGGACATTGACGCCGTACCGGAACGTCGGCGACGAACTCGTCCGCCTGCGTCTGCTCAACGCCTCGACCGCGCGCACCTACACATTCGAATTCTCCGACCAGCGACCGTTCGCGCTCATCGCCACCGACGGCGGCCTCGTGGAACGGCCGATCACCCTCGATCGGCTGCGGTTGTCGCCGGGCGAGCGCGGCGAAATCGTCGTACGGATGCGACCCGGCGAGCGGACGGTACTGCGCAGCGGCAAACTCGATGCCGGACTCGGTTTCTGGACCCAGCGGTTCGCCGGCGGCGACGACACCTTCGACATCCTGGAACTGCGCGCGGCCCAGACGCTGCGGCCGTCACCGGAACTCCCTGCGACACTGGCACTCCCCAGCACGCCGGACGGCTCCGATTCGGTGCGGGAACGGCATTTCGATCTGAACCTCGCCGGGATCAACGGCACGCCCATGGCGATGGATCGCATCGATTTCGGGGTCACCCGCGGCACCGCCGAGACCTGGGTGGTGCGCAACAACGACGGTATGCCGCACAACTTCCATGTCCACGATGTGCAATTCCGGGTGCTCGCGGTCGACGACGGCCCACCGCCCGCCGCGCTGACCGGCGCCAAGGACACCGTCTTCCTGCCGCCGAACGGCACGATGCGGCTGGCCATGCGGTTCGACGGCCCGGCCGATCCGGACACGCCCTACATGTATCACTGCCACCTGCTCTGGCATGAGGACCTCGGAATGATGGGCCAGTTCGTGGTCGTGAACCCGGGCGAGAGCGCCGGGACCCCGCCGCGCCACCACGGCCACTGATTTTCCACGCCCGGACACTCTTGCCGGTCGGCCGCGGCCGCGCTAAATTCATCACATAGTGAATTCAACACTCGATGAATTGAGGCGCGCGTGTCGCAATCCACCTCTTCTCCCGCCATCGAAGTCCGGGCCCTGCGGGTCCGCCGAGGCGGCCGCGAAGTACTGCACGATGTCTCGCTGACCATCCCGCGCGGCTCGATCACCGGCCTGCTCGGCCCATCGGGTTGCGGCAAGACCACGCTGATGCGCTGCGTCGTCGGCACCCAGATCGTCGAAGCGGGGGACGTCACCGCCCTCGGTCTCCCGGCGGGCTCGGCGGCGTTGCGGCACCGGATCGGGTACGTCACCCAGGCGCCGAGCATCTACCCCGACATCAGTGTCCGCGACAACGTCGCGTATTTCGCCGCGCTCTACGGCCGCGATCGCGCCGACGTGGACGACGCGATCACGGCAGTGGGCTTGAGCGAGAACGCCCACCAGCGCGGCGACGAACTGTCCGGCGGCCAGCTGACCCGGGCCTCGCTGGCATGCTCGCTGGTCGCCCAGCCCGATCTGCTGGTGCTGGACGAACCGACGGTCGGGCTCGACCCCGTCCTGCGCGTCGAACTCTGGAAGCAGTTCCACGAATTGGCGGCGAACGGGACGACGCTGCTGGTGTCCAGCCACGTCATGGACGAGGCCGAGCACTGCGACCAGCTGCTGCTGATGCGCGAAGGGCGGCTGCTCGCCCAGCTCAGCCCGGACGAACTGCGCGCACGGACCGGCGAACAGAACCTCGAGACCGCCTTCCTCACCCTGATCACGATGGGACCGAACGCATGACCGCCACCCTCGAAGCCGCGCCGCGGCGGATGCCAACGCTGCGGCCCTATGCCGCGACCACCGGCCGCATCCTGCGGCAGCTGCGCAACGACCACCGCACCGTCGCCATGATCCTGGTGGTTCCGGCCCTGCTGATGACGCTGCTGTACTTCATCTACAAGGACACCCCGGCCAACCCGCTCAACCCGGTCCCGCTGTTCGACCGGGTCGGCATCAGCATGCTCGGCATCCTGCCGTTCATCGTGATGTTCCTGATCACCGCGATCGCCATGCAGCGCGAACGCACCTCGGGCACGCTGGAGCGCTTGCTGTCCACGCCGCTGTCGAAACTCGACCTGCTCGCCGGATACGGCACCGCCTTCTCGCTGGCCGCGGCCGCGCAGGCCACCGTCGCCTGCCTGGTGTCCTTCGGTCTGCTCGGGCTCGACGCGGCGGGCAGTCCCGGCTGGATCGTGCTGATCGCGGTGGTCGACGCGATCTGCGGGGTGGCGCTCGGGCTGCTGGCAAGCGCGTTCGCGCGCACGGAGTTTCAAGCCGTACAGTTCATGCCGGTCGTGGTCGCGCCGCAGATCTTCCTGTGCGGCTTGCTCGTTCCCCGCGACCAGCTGCCCGATTGGCTGGAGGTGATCAGCAACGTGATGCCGTTGAGCTACGCGGTCGATGCGCTGCAACAGGTCTCGACCCATCCCGAGGTCACCGGACAGATGTGGCGCGACCTGGCCGTCGTCGCCGGATTCGCGATCGTCGCCCTGATCCTGGGCGCGGCGACGCTACGACGGCGGACCGCGTGACAGCAGGCAACGGTTCCGGTGGCGCCGAGCGGCCCACCCGCAGCGGTCGCAGGCCGGGACAGTCGGGCGCCCGCGAGGCCATCCTCGCGGCCGCCCGCGCGCGGTTCGCCGACACCGGTTTCCACAAGACCTCGATTCGCGCGGTCGCCACCGACGCCGGGGTCGATCCGGCCTTGGTGCACCACTACTTCGGCACCAAACAACAGCTTTTCGCCGCGGTGGTCGAGTTGCCGGTCGACCCGGAGGCGACACTGAAGATCATCGAGTCGGCGCCGCTGAATCAATTGGGCGAAACCATCCTTCGCGCCGTCGTCGCGGTGTGGGACTCCCCCGCTGGACCGGGGATCGTCGCGGCGGTGCGCAGCATCCTGGCCGGAAGCGACGACCCGGCCCTGGCCAGGACATTCCTGTTGGAAGTCGTGCTCGAACGCGTCCGCCACCGGATCGCTACCCCCGAGGACGACGGTCGCACCCGGGTCGCGCTGGTCGCGTCGCAGATGATCGGGGTGCTGGTGGGTCGCAAGATCATCGGCGTCGAACCGCTTGCCTCCATGGCGGCGTCCGACGTGGTCGCCGCCGTCGGTCCGACGCTGCAGCGCTATCTGACCGGGGACATCGGGCAAGTACCGGCGGCCAGGTGACCTCCGCGATCACCACGGCCGGTCATTCGACGACTTCGACGATGTCACCGGGCGACAAGTACTCGTAGAACGCCTTGGCGCCTTCATGTGTCATCCGGACGCAACCGTGCGATTTCTTCTCGATGGGGCCGACGTGGAAGGCGATATCGCCGTTGAAGAAAATCGCGTACTCCATCGGAGCGTTGTGCATCGTGCTCCAGTGGAATTCCTTCTTGAACGACACCTTGAAGACCCCGGGTGGCGTCTCGTATCCCGGCATCCCGTGCGAAATCGGCGTCGGACCGTAGACCACCCGGCCGCCGTCCATCAGCCAGGCTTCGTCGGTCGACAGCCGCATACACGCGCGGGCCGCGGTGGAACAGGGTGCCACGGCCGGCGGCGGTGGTGGTGGCGGAATCAGAGCGGGCAGACCGGGGATGTCCGGGCCACCCGGCCAGAGCGGTTCGGCGGGTGCGGGGGCGGCCATGGCAAACCCCGCCGCGACCACACCGCAGGAGATCACACATCGAGCTGTCCAGTTACGTAAACGCAAGCTGCTCATTACGTTTCCCGACCTCTCTCCCCTTACGCCCCCTGTATTGCTCAGCAGGCTGGTTCGAGCGCCCGACGCGGGAGCGTACGGACCGTCGCGAGGTGTAAATGATCATGGCGGACCCGGCTTCGGAGGGTCGACGAACCTGAAGAACGTGACTCATCCGTTGCCGAGCGTCGACCTCGCGGTCCGGGGAGCGGGCAGAGAGAGGTTCAGCAGAACGCGCGCAGGAGTCAGATGCCGGCCTCCGGCGCGGTGAACGCTTCGTGTTCGGCGTCGGTGACGTCTCTGGCCTCGTCGACGAGCAGCACCGGAATGCCGTTCTCGACGGGGTATGCCCGGCGCAGGCGCGGGTTGTAGAGCAGCGAGCTGCCGTCCGCGGCACGGACCAGCCGCAGCGGGCCCTTGTCCTGCGGGCAAGCCAGCAGGCTCAGCAGTGTGGCGTCCAAGGTGGTGTGCTCAGGCATACGTGGAAACCTACCTTCCGGTCGAATCGGATCGGGAACCGTCCGTGGCGGGTGCGCGGCGAAACGAGATGTGACGGTGCCCGAAAAAACTCGCGACCGCCACAAGCGCCATCACCCCGATAGCGGACGGGATGCTCGGCAGATGCAGGACCGAGACTCCCATTTGGAGCAGCACCATGTTCATCAGCAGCCCGCCGGAGTTCACCGCGACGAAGGCGGCGAAATCGCGGACCAGCCGACCACGCACCCGGAAGACCAAAGTCCGGTGCAGGACGAACGCCACGATCACGCTGACGCCGTAGGCCGCGGCGGGCGCGACGGCGGCGGGCACCCGGTTGCCGAGCAGTACCAGCCACATCACCGTCAGGGCCATGCCGAGCCCGGTGTTCACCATGCCCACGACCGCGAACGCGATCTCTTGGCGTCGCACCAGTCGCAGTAACGGCCCCGGATCCGCGGCGATGTCGTTTGCCGCTGACGTGCAAAGAGGCTCCATTGCGTTCGTGGCGTCGAGACGCCGCAGGATCCGCGCCCGCGCCGCTGCGCCCGCGCTCATCGGACAGCGTCCGCCAGATCGGGCTCCGGGGTGGCCGCCGAATCGGATAGCGCGGGCTCATCGGTCCCGTCGGCCGGGCGGTCCGTCCGGCGCCTGCCGCGCAGGTAGGCCCATTCCAGGACACCGACACCGGCCAAGCCCAGCAGTGCCGCGGCCACACCCAGCTGCCAGCCCGGCGGCCGCCAGGTCAGCACCAGCTCGCTGCCCGTCGTGCCAGCCGGAATATCCACGGCCACAAACGTTTTCGCCACGAGTGTGGCGGGGATCTCGCGACCGTCGAGCGTCACGCGGTAGCCCGGCCACCCGAGCCGGGCGAAGACGACCCGCCCGCCATCGGCCGAACTCACTCGCACGCGGCTGGTCGTATCCGATTCGGCGAGCGAAGTCGCGGTTCCGCCCTGGACGGCCGCGATTCGGCCGTTCCGAGTGGAGATCAGGCCGTCGCTGCGTTCCAGCACCGAGATGTACTTTTCGTGTCCCGGGTGGTCGACCCAGGTCCAGCCCGATGGCGCGGGCTGCTCGCGTACGTCGGGGTACAGGGCGCGATGCAGCACCACCCGGTCGATCTTCATCAGATCGACGATGGTTTTGCCGGTGGTCGGTTCGGTCGCGAAGGCGCGCCGGTAGGCGTCGGGGCAGACGCTGGTGTCCCAGCGCATGCACAGCGTCTCGCCGAACCAGTAATGCCCGTTCGGGGTGTAACCGCTGACATACGTCAGCTCGAGATCCTTGGCATAGTTGCCGAACACCAGCGACCCGTACGCGCCGCGCAGGCTCCGCTCGTCCGGCGGGATGAGCATGCGGTCGCCGAGCTGCAGTGTGGTCCCGGGGAAATCGGGGAACGCGGCCTTCATCTCCGATCGGTTCTCCGGCAGATTCCAGCCCATCGGCGTCGGCTGAGCCGCCCACACCTGCGCATAGGCGATCGGGAACACCGACGCGATCACCAGCGCGCACGCGGCGGCCACACCGCGGCTACGGGCCAGCCAGACCACAGCCGCTCCGAGCGCGGCGACGCCCAGCGCCGCGACGACATGCCCGATCGCCTCGTGCGGAGCCGCGGACAACGATCGCGCCCACAACAGACCGATGAGCACCGCCGCCGCGATACCACGCCGCCGCCAGTCGTCGAACGACGCGAAACGACCGAGCAGCACGCATACCAGCACCAGCAGGCCCAGCGCGACCATCGGCAGGACGCGGGCGGGCCAGCGCAAGGGACCGATCGCGCCGGGACCCGCGGTCCACATCAGTGCCATCGCCGCGAACAGCGCGGGCGCCACCAGCTCGCGCGCCGAGTCGAGCGCCTTGCGCCAGTCCACGAATGGCAGCGCCGGAATCAGGAACCAGGCGATGTAGACCACCGGCATCGGCTGCACGTAGCCCCACCACGAGTTGAACGCGGGCAACGTACTGGGCAGGCTCGCGTTCAGCGACTCCGACCACGGCACGGTGAAGAACTGGTCGTTGTTGATCTGCGCGGTGCCACGCCAGGTCACCTTCGCCGACAGCATGCTCGGCACGTACGTCGCCGAACCGGCCAGCGCGGCGCAGGCGGCCACCGTGAGCAAGCGCAGCGACGGCCGCCACGCCTTCTGACGGACGAATTCGCCGATCGCGACGGCGCCGACCATCAGACCGGCCTCGACCGCGGGGAAGATGTACTGCACCGAGATGGCCAGATACAGAAAGACGAACGTCGGGATCGGCCCGCTGGTCCCACGGGCGTACCGCACTCCGGAAGCCCACGCATGGGCCAGCCAGGCCGTGCCGGTGAACGCGGTCATCCAGCTGGATTCGTCGAAGAACAGCAGCCATCCGGTGAAGGGAATGGCGACGCCCGCGACCGCCGCCCAGGGCGCCTTCGCCGCGTAGGCCAGGCAGATCCGATAGACGCCGAGCCCGAGGATGATCGCGAAGATCAGTTTCACCACGGTGGCGTACAGCGCGAGGTTGTCGACCGACGGCGCGATCAGATCGATCAGCAGCTGCGGCGGATTGAGCAGGCCCGCCTCTTCGATCGTGTAGTTGCCCGCCATCCAGTGCTCGGGCACGAGCGCGGGAAACCGTCCCTCGCGCAGGTATCGACCCAGCATCACCCATAGCGGCGCGTACTGCGACTCGGTGTCGTCGGTATAGAAATGCCGGACGTTGGCGAATAGAACCGCGCCGTATCCCGCGATCACACCGAGCGCGGTGACGATGCCCCAGATCAGGACTTCTCGCGAAGCGAAGGTTCTACGTTCGGCCACGAGTCACAGACCCTACAGGCAACACCCCGCTACCCCGGCCGGACCGTGCCGGGAAGCGACGCATCCGCGGGCCGGACCGCAGCGGGCGCGGGTACCGGTCGGAACGACTGTGCGCCCTACCCCGCCGCCCCCGCGGACCGGACTTCGGAGCGGCGCCGGAACGAGATGTAGCGATGGCCGAAGAAGCTGGCGACCGCGACCAGACCCATCACCACCACCGCGGACGGAATCCGCGGCAGATGCAGTACCTCGACCGCCAGCGAGAGCAGCACCGTATTCATCAGCAGCCCACCGGAATTCACCACGACGAACCCGGCGAAATCGCGCAGCACCCGGCCACGCACCCGGAACACCAAGGTCCGGTGCAGGACGAAAGCGACGACGATGCCCATGCCATAGGCCAGCATGACCGAGACGGCGGGTGGCCACGCGTCACCCAGTACGGCCAGCCACGCGACGGTCAGCGCGATACCGAGCAGGGTGTTGCACACACCGACCAGAGCGAAGGCGAACTCCTGCCTGCGTACGACACGCAGCAACAGTCCTGCCGGAGGCCCGTCGACCGCCTCCGCGCTCGGGTCACCCGTGGTGACGGGGCGTCCGTTCTCGCTCATGCCTGC
>NZ_BDBA01000066.1 GCF_001612745.1 Nocardia amamiensis NBRC 102102
CTCGAGCGCTTCAGCCGCGGCATCGATGGTTTGCTCCCTCACGAAACGACGTCCGCCAGCTCGCGATCCGGCTCGGCGGGCGTCGAACCATCGGCCGGCGCCGGCTCTTCGCGTCGCCGTGTGCGCACGTGCAGCCATTGCAGGAGGCCGAGGCCGATCACCCCCGCACCCATGGCGGCGATGCCGATCTTCCAGCCCGGCGGACGCCAGGTCAGCACCAGCTCGGCGTTCTGCGTGCCGGCCGGAACGTCGACGGCGACGAAGGATTTGGCGACCGTCGTCATGGGAATCGAGTTGCCGTCCAAGGTGACTCGGTAGCCAGGCCAACCCAGCCGCGAGAACACGACCCGGCCGCCCTCGGCCGAGGACACCCGCACCCGGCTGGTGGTGTCGGTTTCCGAGATCGAGGTCGCGGTCACGCCCTTGGCGTCGGCGACGCGGCCGTTGGTCGTCGAGATCGCACCGCCCACTCGTTCCAGCACCGCGATGTAGCGCTCATGACCGGGATAGCCGACCCACTTCCAGCCCTCCGGCGCGGGTTGACTCGGCGCGTCCGGGAACAGCGCGCGTTGCAGCACGACGCGGTCCAGCTTCATCAAGTCGACGAGCGGCCGCCCGGTGGCCGGTTCCGGCGCGAACATCCGCCGGTAGGCATCCGGGCAGACGCTGCCGTCCCAGCGCATGCACAGCATCTCACCGAAATAGAAGTGCCCGCTCGGCGTATAGCCGTTGACGTAGGTGAGTTCCAGCCCCCGGGCGTAGTTGCCGAAGACGAGCGACCCGTACGCGCCTTCGATGCTCTTGTCCTGCGGCTGCAACAGACCACGATCGCCCAGCTGGATGGTGGTGCCTGCGAAATCCGGGAACGCGGCCTTCGCCTCCGAACGCTTGGCAGGCAGGTTCCACGACATCGGAGTGGGTTGCGCGGCGCTGACCTGGAAGTAGGCGATCGGGAACATCGCGATGATGGTCAGTGCGCACGCCGCCGCGGTGCCCTTGGCGCGGCCCAACCACACCGCCGCGGCCACCAGAGCGGCGAGCGCGACCGCCGCGACCACGTGCCAGACCCAATCGTGCGGGTCGGCGGAGAAGGACCGCACCCACAGCGCCAGGATCAGCACGCCCGCCGCGATCCCCCGATTCTTCGCATCCCGCACCGTGCCGTAGCGACCGAGCAGCACGCACACCAGCACGAGCAGTCCGATGGCCAGCATCGGCAGCACGCGAGCGGGCCAGCGCAGCGGCCCGACCGAACCAGGGCCCGCGGTCCACATCAGCATCATGATCGCGAAAATCGCGACCGCGCTGAGTTCCCGCCACGCCTCCCGCGCGCGATGCCAGTCGACGAACGCCAGGGCCGGAATCAGGAACCAGGCGATATAGGTGACCGGAAGCGGCTGCACATAACCCCACCACGAGCTGAACGCGGGCAGCGAGCTGGGCAGGCTGGCGTTCAGCGACTCCGACCACGGCACCGTGAGGAACTGGTCGTTGTTGATCTGCGCGGTGCCGCGCCAGGTGACCTTCGCCGAGAGCATCGAGGGCAGGAAGGTGAGCAGGCCGGCGAGCCCGGCGCAGCCCGCCGCGACGGTCAGCCGCAGCACGGGCTGCCATTTGCGCTGGTACACCAGCTCGCCGACGGCCACCGCCAGCAGCATCAGCACCGCCTCGACCGCCGGGAAGATGTACTGCGTCGAAATGGTCAGATACAGATAGACGAAAACCGGGATCGGCCCGCTGAGACCGCGTGTGTACCGCACCGACGCCGCCCACGCGTGCACCAGCCACGCGGTGCCGGTGAGCGCGGTCATCCAGCTGGCTTCGTCGAAGAACAGGAAGAAGCCCGACAGCGGCAACGCGATGCCCGCCGCCGCCGACCAGGACGGGCGCCCGCCGTAGACCAGGCACACCCGGTAGACGCCGAGCGCGGCGATGATCGAGAAGATCAGCTTCACGACGGTGGCGTACAGGGCGACGTTGTCCACCGACGGCGCGATCAGATCGATCAGCAGCTGCGGCGGATTGAACAGGCCGGCGTCGTCCATCGTGTTGTTGCCCGACATCCACTGTTCGGGCACCATCACCGGAAAAGTGCCCTCGCGCAGCGCGCGGCCGAGGCCGACCCACAGCGAGGTGTACTGGGACTCGGTGTCGTCGGTGAAGAAATGCCGGACGTTGGCGAGCAGGACCGCGGCATAACCCGCGACCACTCCGAGCGCGGTGATGACCCCCCACCGGTAGACATCTCGCCGCGAATAAACATCCTGCGGCGAGCCGAGCACTGCACTGTCCGTCACGAGTTCCAAACCCTACAGTGCCGCTCTCGGCTTGGCATCGGTCGAGCGACCCCACCATGATGAGGGCATGATCAGCTGCTCCGGTAGCCGGAAAGCGCACCGTGCTAGAGTCCACACCGGTTCGGGCTCTGCAGTCCTGCAACGAGTACCGGCACGCACCGTCATCGAAAGTCGATCCAGCTGATGCCGATTCCCCCCGCCCGTGCACTCCGTTCCGGCGCTCCAGCGACGAACGGTGATCCGGCTCGGCCCGGCGTGGACCGGCCGCACACGGTATCGGTGGTCGTGCCGGTGTACCGAGGCGAAGACACCATCGCCGGACTGGTCGCCGAATTGCACGGTCTGACCCGCACCGTCGAGACTCCCGGTGGCATCACCTTCACCGTCGGCGAGATCATCCTCGTGCACGATCACGGTCCCGATCGTTCCGACGTGGTGTTGCAAGAACTGGAGCAGACCTACGCCGAGGTGCGCGTGGTCTGGCTCAGCCGCAACTTCGGGCAGGACGCGGCCACGATCGCCGGGATGTCGGCCGCGGCAGGCGACTGGATCGTCACCATGGACGAGGACGGTCAGCACGACCCTCGCTTCATCAGCTCGTTCCTGGACACGGCGCTGGCCCAGCGAGCCGACCTGGTCTACTCCAAACCGAGCAACACCCGGCCGCACGGCTTCCTGCGGAATCTGACCTCGCGCGGAGCCAAACTGGTGCTCGCGACGCTGTTCGCGTTCCCGGATTCCACCCGGTTCGAAAGCTACCGGCTGATCCGCGGTGACATCGGCAGGCAGCTCGCCGAGGTCGCCTCCAACGGCGTCTACCTCGACGTAGCGCTGACCTGGGTGGTCGGCGCCGTCGCGCAGGCGCCGGTGGTGCTGCGCGCCGAGGGGCGCGAGGACTCCGGCTACAACTACCGCCGCCTGTTCTCCCTGTTCTGGAAAATGGTGCTGTGCAGCGGTACGCGCGGACTGCGGCTGGTCAGCCTGCTCGGCGTCACGCTCGCACTGGCCGGTGCCGTGATGGCCGCCGTCGTCGTGTTCGAGGCGCTGACCACCGATGGCTGGGCGCCGGAGGGCTGGGCCTCGACCATCGTCGTGCTGCTGCTGTGTTCCGGCGCCGTGCTCTTCTCGCTCGGACTCATCGCCGAGTATCTCGGCGTCGCCCTGCACATCCTGGTGGGCAAACCGCTCTATCTCACGGTCGAGACGCCGACGCCGCGTCCGGCCGATGCTTCGGAACTGACCGCGACCACCGCCAGCAGGGGGACCGACCGGGTTGAACACTGACCGCGTCATCTTCAGCCGCCCGTTCCGGGCGCGTAGGGAACTCGCCAATCTGGAGGCGGTGCTGGCCTCCGACCACAGCCACGGCGACGGGCAGTTCACCGCTTCGGCCACCGCGAAGCTGAAGACCATCACCGGCGTGCCGCACGCCCTGCTGACCACCTCCTGCACCTCCGCGCTGGAGATGTCGGGTCTGCTGCTGGAACTGGGCCCCGACGACGAAGTGATCGTGCCCAGCTTCGCGTTCACCTCCACCGCCACCGCCATGGCGTTGCGCGGCGCCACCTGCGTCTTCGCCGATATCGACCCGGCCACCGGGAACCTGGACCCCGCTTCGGTCGCCGCGGTGATCAGCGAGCGGACCAAGGCCGTGGTGGTCATCCACTACGGCGGCGTCGCCGCCGACATGGCCGGGCTGCTGGAGTTGGCGAACGCGCACGGCTTCGCGGTCGTTGAGGACAACGCGCACGGGCTCGGCGGTACCTGGCGCGGCAGGCAGCTGGGCACCATCGGCTCGATGGGCACGCTCAGTTTCCACGACACCAAGAATGTGCACTGCGGCGAGGGCGGCGCGCTCCTGCTCACCGACGAGATCCTGATGGCCAGGGCCGAGATCATCCGGGAGAAGGGCACCGACCGGGCGCGATTCCTGCGCGGCGCGGTGGACAAGTACTCCTGGCAGGACATCGGCTCCAGCTACCTGCCCAGCGAGCTGAACGCGGCCGTGCTGGACGCGCAGCTGGACGAGTTCGACACCATCCAGGCCGGGCGCCACCGCGTGTGGGACACCTACGCCGCCGCCCTCCCGGACTGGGCCGGTCGCAACGACGTGCGCCTCATGTCCGTGCCCGCCGACCGCGAGCACACCGCGCACCTCTACTACTTGCGCACCCCCACCGAACACCGACGCGACGACCTCATCGCCCACCTCGCGGCGCAGGGCATCTCGGCGCCGTTCCACTACATACCGCTGGATTCGAGCCCGGCGGGCTTCAAACTCGGCCGCACACCGCAGCCGTGCCTGCGGAGCGCGGAGTTCTCCGCGACCGTCGTGCGTCTGCCGCTGTGGCCGGGCCTGACCGACGCGCAGGTCGGCCGAGTCATCGACGCGGTCACCGCGTTCACGGTATGACAGCCGGGTCCGGTCGGCGCCGGACCCGGAATCCGCCTCATGGGTGAGTTCGTCTCATTCGGTGAGCACGTGCAGAGGTTCCCTCGGCCCTCATGATCAGGGTCGGCCGCACCGCTCGACGTTGTCATCGTGCGCCGCCGTCCCGGTCGCTGCGCCCGCCGAACGCGCGGCCGCCCCGTGAACGGGGTAATCGCACGTGTGACAGCCCTCCCGTCCGGCTCGCGGATACCGACCTCGCGTGATGAGCGCCCCTGTACAGAGCCGGGGGTGCCAGCAGCTTACCCGCTGAGCACGTAGAGCTTCTCCCTGCCGCCCGCGATCAGCGATTGCCGCACCACCTGAGCGCCGTACCCCGCGAAGAGCTCGTCGAGCGTCGGCTCGGTGAAGCGGTGGGCCTGTTCGCCGTCGCCCGCGTCGGTGAACCGCTTGCCGATGGTGGCGAGGACCGGATTGTCGCTGGTCGCGAGGTTGCGAACCGGTTCGGCGACGATCACCTGCTCGCCGGCCGCCGCGAGCATCCGATCAATCACCGGCCCCGGCTCGGGGAGGAAGTGGTAGAGGCTGGCCTGCATGATCACGTAGTCGGCGGTGGGAAGCGGCTGGTCGGAATGCAGGTTCCACACTTTGCCCTGCCCGCCCGCCTCGGTCACCCGCGCGATGAAGCGCTCGTTCAGGTCCAGGCCCGTGTAGTCCACCGACTTGTGGCGCAGGTAGCGGGTGTAGAGCGTTGCGGGTCCGCAGCAAAGGTCGACTACGCTCGCCCCCGCCGGGACGAGTTCCGCGATGGCGCGATACCGAGCCGTGTAGTGCCTGCCGTACAGTCCGCGCATCAGCACCTCGTAGACGGTCCCGTTGCGGTAGATAAGGCTCGTTCTCACAAGGACTCACTATGCCATTGGCCGGTGAATCCCGTGCTTCGGCAACGTGACTGGCAATACTCGGCTGACGGGGGCATCAATCGCCGAACAGCGTTCGTGCCCTGCTCTCGGTGAGGACCTCGTAGGCGTCCGATGCGCGGTTGTACCACCAGGTGTCCGGTCCGGGCTGTGGTCGCCCGGCGTCCTGCACCGCGCGGGTCGAGGGGCGGAAGGACGGGCTGCGCGGGATGTCGTCCACCAGATACACCAGGTCGGGGCGCTGGTCCGGTTCCAGTGCGCGCAGCGCCTCGGTGACGTCCTTGGGTTCGAGGCGGAAGCCCTCGCGCACGCACACCGCCGCGACCGCGACGCAGTGGTCGCCGACGTCGAGGCCGTAGGCGACCTCCATGTCGACGGCGGTGATGTCGTTGAGCGCGTCGACGATGGGCTGGCCGAAGACCGGGCCGCGGCGGGTCCGGATCACCGTGTCCGTGCGGTCCATCAGCCAGTGGTCGCCGTCGCTGTCGCGGCGGAACAGGTTCTCCGTCGGCATCCACGAGTCGCCTGCGGTGAACACACCGCGCAGGCCGCCCGCGGAGATGTCCACGCCTTCGGACGCCTTGCCGATCAGCAGCCCGACCTCGTTGTCCGCGCAGCGCCGGGCGAAACCGGACCCGTCGACCAGGATTCTTTCGGTGATCGGGTCGTAGGCCACCAGTTCCACTTTGGCGGTGCCCGGCACCGGCCTGCCCTTGCAGCCGCGCTTCGCGCCGGTCACATTGGCCAGCACCACGTCGCCCTCGATGGAGGCGTAGAACTCCAGCACCCGGGCGGGCTCGAACTGCTCGACGGTGCGCCGCCACAGCCCCGCGGGCATCCCGGAGCCGATGAACAGCCGGATCGGGTGGCGGTGACCGCTGGGGAAGACGTCGGCGTCGAGGATGTCGCGCAGCATGGTCCAGGTGTAGGTGACCACCGTGACGCCGTAGCGGTGTACCTCCTCCGCGAAGCGCTGCGGATCGAGCGAACGTGCCAGCGCGATCCGGCTGCCGCCCGCGACCGCACCACCCAGGCTGACCAGCAGACCGGACGAATGGTGCAGCGGCGCAAGGCAATACACCGTATCCCTGCGGTTCAGGTCAGCCGTTGTCGCGGTGCCGAATGCCGACAGCGCCCAGCGATGATTGGTGATGTACTTCGTCTCCAACCGGTTGCCGGTGCCGGTGACGAGCACGAACGCCAGCTCCCGGGCCAGGCCGGGATCCGGCCGGTACCACGCGGGCAGCCGCACCTGGGCGGGATCGATCTGCTCGAGGTCGATCATCCGGTCACTGGCGGGGATCGCCAGCTCGCGCGCGGCGCCGCCACCGAGCACCAGCACCCTGGCGCCGGTCGCGGCCGCTTGCCGCAGATTCTCCGGGTCGGAGATCAGCGTTTCCACGCCGGTCAGCTCGATCGCGTGACTCAGTTCGCTGCTCGGAGCCAGCAACACCGCTACCGCACCGAGCCGGGAGAGCGCCGCGACGGCGGCCAGTGCGCTGGGCCGGGTCTCCATCACGACGCCGACGCGCATCGCGGGACGCACGCCGACCTCGACGAGGCCGCGCACGACATTGTCGATGCGTGTGTTGACCGCGGCGTTGGTGTGCACCCGGTCGTCGAACAGGAACAGGTCCCGCTGCGGCGCGCGCCGCGCCTGTTCGGCGACCAGGCGGCCGAGCGAGATCCTGGTGTGCGGCTGAATCATGCCGAGGCGAGTCAGCCTGGGCAGCGCCCGCGCCGCCTCGCCGGCCAGCTCGAACGAGCCACGCACCGTGTTGTTCGCGATGCCCTCCAATGCCTTCCCCAGCCCGGTGCCCGCCTCCGCCAGGGTCGCGGCGGTATGGATCACGCGGGTTGCCGCCGACCGAGGACGATTGTTCGGCACGTGCTCGGCCATCGGCACGATCTCCGGAGGCAGCGGCTTGTCGCCGTTCATCCACCGGACCCACTGCCGCACCAGCGGCCAGGTGTGGTTGGTCGCCATGCTGCCCGCCACCAAGCCGAAATGCCCCGCGACCAGCGTCGCCTCGTAGACCTCTGCGTTCGGCGCGGCACGGACGATACCGCGCACCGCGGCCGGTTGGCCGATGTCGTCGACCTCGCCGACGAACGCCAGGATCGGGCACTTCAGCTCGGCCAGGGAGATCGGCTGGTCGCGGATCACGAAACCGCCGAGCATCAGCCGGTTGTGCGCGACGAACTGCTTGAGAAGGTCCGCCACGGCCGGGCCCGCGTACCCGACCCAGCCTTCGCTGTTGAGGAAGCGGCGCTGACGCTCCTTCGGCAGCAGGGCCTCGCGGTCGTGCAGCTGACGCAGGAAATCGATCCTCGACTTGGCCGTCTTCACCGGATCGAGCAGCTGGAAGCCGATCCGCACCATGGAGTCGGTGATCGGCAGCCGGGTGACCACGTGGTCGGCCAGGAAATCGGCGACGTCGGAGACCATGCCGTAGGGCAGGCCGAACGGGATGCCCGCGACGATGTCGACCGGGGCGCCGAAGGTGACGACGCTGTCCACGCCTTTGCCGTATCGGTAGGCGGCGGTCTGGTAGGCGAACATGCCGCCCTGGGAGTAGCCCATGAGGTGCACCCCGCTGCCGGTGGCCTCGGTGACGGTATCGATCGCGCTGCTGACCGCGAGCACGTGGTCGGCGAGATCACGCTGCCAGCCGCCCTCCTCGCTCGCGGGTGAGCCGAAATCGACCACCCAGCAATCGACTCCGCCCTGATGCAGGATGCCGACCGCGCCGCCTTCGGCGTTCACGTCCCAGATGTCGGCGTTCACCATCAGCGGGGGAACCAGCAGGGCCACAGGACGACCGGGTGTGGTGTCGTCGGGGAAGTAGCGGCGCAACCGGTACATGCGTCTGCGCTCGACGACCTCGAACGGGGACGCGTCGACGTCATGGGTCAACCCGCCGAAGCGGATGACCTCGAGGCCGTTCTGCGCGGTCGCCATCAACCGCTGCACCGAACCCACCACATCCTTCGCACTCAACTTCACCATCGCTCCTGGCCCTACGCTAGAACGTGACCCGCATCACACACCCCGAGGTGTTCAGACGAGCTTCCCACACCTCATGTCCATTATGTGTCCGCTGTGACACGTCACATGACCCGGCGCCACGGTCAGCCTGCCATGACGTTCACCTACTTGCTCGCGAACGCGTCGGGCCCACGCCGAGCCCATTCGGAACGCGATAGTCCAGCGCGGCGGGCAGAACGATCATCGAGCCGAGAAGAACACCCGCAGCGCTCCGGGCAGCGGGTGCGGCCCGCGCCGAGCAAGCCGTGGCAGACGCCGCCGATGGCAGGAATCCCGGCGACCGTGTCGTCGCGGCGCTGCTCGGGACCGAACGTCCGCGGCGCGCGGGAAGCAACAGCGTCAGTGCGACCGCCGAACCCCGTGACGAACCCGGAGCCTGGCCGGCTGGGCAGCCCGGTGGATCCGAGTGGACAGCAGTCGCCGACGATCACTAATTCACAGCGATCAGAAGGTAATTCGGAGATTTATCCTCGAAAATCACCCACCGTTATCGGAATCGACCGCATGTCGTGACCATCCGCCCCGCGCGGGAGGCATCTTCGAAATTTCTCTGTGCGCAGGCGGTTTCGCGGTCTACCATTGATCACGCCTGGAACGCCCTGGTGCGTAGGTGATTTCGTTCGATGACCTTCGCAGACCTTGTGTCTGCTGATTTGTTGTGAACACCCAGCGACTCTGAACTATCGACGACTCTGACACCGCCCGACTCCAAAAACCCGTAACCATCGATCGTTTCGGTGGCCGACTCGAGTTGAGGATCACGCATGACCATAGAAATGCCAGTCCAAACGGAAGACAACGCGCGCAAGAGCCTCAGTACCAGCACAGCCAGCCTGCTGGCGCACACCACCAAGTCCGAACCGCAGATGCAGGGCATCAGCTCGCGCTGGCTCACCCGCATGCTGCCGTGGGCGCAGGTCACAGGCGGTGTGTACCGGGTGAACCGCCGCCTGACCCATACCCTGGGCAATGGCGCGGTGGAATTCGACATCGACGGCTCCACCGCGCGGGTCATTCCGCTGGAACTGCGAGAGCTTCCGCCGCTGCGCCACTTCGACGACGAAGAGACGTTGCGTGCCCTCGCACAGCGTTTCGAACAGCGCGATCTCGAGCCCGGAACAATCGTGGCGGAATTCGGAAACCCGATGGATCAGGTCCTGCTGATCGTGCACGGCAAACTGAGCAAGATCGGTTCCGGCGAGTACGGTGAGCAGACCAAACTCGGCATGTTGTCGGGCGGTGATTTCTTCGGCGACGCCATGCTGACCGACGCGTCGGCGATCTGGCCGGTCACGGTCAAGACCGTCACCAGGACGACCGTGCTGGTTCTCCCCCGGCAATCACTGACGGAGCTGCTCGACAGCGCTCCTGCACTGGATGAGCAACTCTCCAGCGTCGCGGCCGCGCCAACCCGCCCGCAGAACACCAAGGGCGAGGCGGACATCGAGGTGGCCTCGGGCCACGCCGGCGAGCCGCTGCTTGCGGGCACCTTCGTGGACTACGACGCTTCCCCCCGCCAGTACGAGCTCAGCTTGGCCCAGAGCGTGCTGCGCGTGCACACCAGGGTCGCCGACTTGTTCAACGACCCGATGAACCAGGTCGAGCAGCAGCTGCGGCTGACCATCGAGGCACTCTACGAACGGCGTGAGAACGACCTGGTCAACAATCCAGATTTCGGCCTGCTGCACAACTGCGATCTCAAGCAGCGCATCTACACCGAGTCCGGCCCGCCCACCCCGGACGACATGGACGAGCTGCTCAGCATGCGCCGGAGTACGAAACTCTTTCTCGCCCATCCGAAAGCAATCGCCGCGTTCGGGCGCGAATGCAGTAAGCGCGGACTCTACCCCGATCCGGTCGAGGTCGACGGGCACCGGGTGCCCGCATGGCGCGGCGTGCCGATCTTTCCCTGCGGCAAGATCCCGGTCAGCGACACCCAGACCACGTCGATCCTGGCCATGCGCACCGGCGAGAAGGACCAGGGCGTGATCGGCCTGCACCAGACCGGCATCCCGGACGAGTACGAGCCGAGCCTGAACGTCCGCTTCAAAGGCATCGATGACCAGTCGATCATCTCCTACCTGGTCAGCTGCTACTACTCGGCAGCCGTGCTGGTGCCGGACGCGTTGGGCGTGCTCGACAATGTCCTGGTCGCCCGGCAAGCGGACTGACCGGGGGACGAGCATGTCAGTGCTCTCTCGCGCCGCGGCGGCCAAGACCACCGATGAGCTGGCCGCCACCGTCGCCGCGCTGCTCACCAACACCGGCACGACCGCCCCGCGCGCGTTGTTTCCAGCGGAAGCGGTTGTCTCGCTAGCTGATTCGCCGTCCCCCCAACGGGCGGGGGCGGCGCCGCGTGCGCTGCTCGGTCCATCCGGACTCGGCGCCGCCGCGCTGTTGCTGCCGCTCCGCGGAATCAGCCGCGCCACGCAGCCCGGCAGCGCTGCCCAGACTGACACACCAGGCAGCGCCGCGAGCAGCGCGCCTTCTGCGGCAGTACCCGACGGCGACGCACCGGGAGCGGTGCATACGACCGGTACTGCTGGCGGAATGCCATTACCTCCGGCGCCACGCATACCCTCGGGACCGACCGGGCTGGGCACGGCCTCGGCGCTGCACGGCCTGCGCGGCGTCTCGTCACCGGCGCGCGCAGTCGTGCCGCCGGTGTTCGTCGCGCCGGGCGGACGGGCCGAACCGAAACCCGCGAGCAATTCCGCGCGGGTTCCACGGAGGCCGACGGAGCCGGATACCGCGACGACGGACAGCGACCGCCAGGATCCGATTCCCCCGCTGTACTGCCCACCGCCACTGCGCGACGATCCCGCGCTCGCCGCGGCGGTCAACGAGGGGATCGTGGACTGGGCCGCAGGCATCGGGCTGTACGAAGGCCGCCTCGACACGCTGCGCGACGCCGACTTCGGGCGGCTGATCATGCTCGCGCATCCCGACTGCGACGACCCCGACCGCCTGCTGGCGGTGGCGAAATGCGCGGTCTCGGAATGGTCGGTGGACGATTACTACTGCGAGGAGGACGCCGACGACCGCGCACCGGACGGCACCCCGTCCAGCGCCGTGGCGGAATTGGGGCCGCGCCTCGAATTGGCCGCCGCCGCCATGGATCCGGTCCATCTGCCAGCGCGCTACCAGGCCCAGCTCGAGGCGGCCCTCGACGCCGACCCGATCCTGCGCGCGTTCCGCACCTCCTTCGCCCATCTGGCCCGCTACGCCAGCCCGGCGCAACTGGCCCGGCTGCGCACCGAGATCGCGGGCTGGTTCATCGCACTCGGCGCGGAGGCGGGATGGCGGGCCGCGGGACGAATGCCGCCGGTATGGGAGTACCTCACCAACCGGCAGCCCCACAGCTTCCTGCCGTGCATGGCGCCGACCGACGTGGTCGGCGGCTACGAGCTGGGGGCGGCGGAGTACACCGATCCCGCGGTGCGCCGGGTGGTCACCACGGCCGCCCTTGCCAGCCAGATGGTGAACGACCTGTATTCCATGGCGCGCGAGGACCTTTCCGGCGGCAGGGAGTTCAACCTGCCGACCGTCCTGGCCGCCGAGGAGCGCTGCTCGCGCCGAGAGGCCGTGCTGCGCACCGCCGAGGTGCACGACGAGCTGGTGCACCGATTCGAACGCGAAGCGGCGCCGTTGGCCACGGCGGGTTCGCCGGAGCTGGGCCGCTTCCTCGCCGGCCTGTGGGCCTGGATGGGCGGCAACCGCGCCTGGCACGCCGACAGCAAACGCTATCGCGACCCGCACTGAGGCAGTACCAGCACCGAGAGAGGATGATCACGCATGACCATGCTCAACCCGGAGACCGGGACCGTTCTGCGTACGAGTTACCAGAAGTCCGTCGCCGCGTACTGGAACAACAACCCGAACGACGACCGGGTCAATACGAAGCTCGGCGAGGTCGACGGTCTCTATCACCACCACTACGGCATCGGCGAGCCCGACCTGTCCGTGCTGACCGGGCCGGAGGACACCCGCGAGGCGCGCATCGTCACCGAGCTGCACCGGCTGGAGACCGCGCAGGCGGACTTCCTGCTCGACCACCTCGGCGATGTCCGCCCCGGCGACCGGCTGCTGGACGGCGGTTCCGGCCGCGGCGGCACCAGCTTCATGGCAAATCAGCGCTTCGGCTGCCAGGTCGACGGGGTGACCATCTCCGAATACCAGGTCGGCTTCGCCAATGATCAGGCCGCCCGTCGCGGCATCGCGGACAAGGTGCGGTTCCACTTCCGCAACATGCTGGACACCGGATTCGAGGCCGGCTCCATGCGCGGCATCTGGACCAACGAGACCACGATGTACGTGGATCTGTTCGACCTGTTCCGCGAGTTCTCCCGGTTGCTGGAGCCGGGTGGCCGCTACGTGTGCATCACCGGCTGCTCCAATGACGTGACCGGCGGACGCTCCTCCTCGGTCAGCTGGATCGACGCGCACTACGGCTGCATGATCCATCCGCGCGGCGAGTACTTCCGCGCCATGGCCGAGAATCACTTGGTGCCCATCGCCGTGACCGACCTCACGGCAGCGACCATCCCGTACTGGGAGCTGCGCACGAAATCCGAGCTCGCGACGGGTGTCGAGAAGCCGTTCCTGACCGCCTACCGGGAGGGCAGCTTCCACTACCTGCTGATTGCCGCCGATAAGGTGAGCAGGTGACCGACACCCTCGTCCAGCTGATCACCGACCGCGAGGCCCTGCCCGTCGAACTGGTCGACGACGCGGGGCGCGCGGTCGGTGCGTGTTCGGTCGCCGAAGCCCACATGGCTCCGGGACTTCTGCACCGCGCGTTCTCCGTGCTGCTCTTCGACTCGGCGGGGCGGGTGCTGTTGCAGCAGCGCGCGGCGGTGAAGACCAGATTCCCTTCGCTGTGGGCCAACACCTGCTGCGGCCACCCCGCACCCGGCGAATCGGTGGCCACCGAGGCGGCGCTGCGGCTGTCCCAGGAGATGGGGTTGACGGCGACGCTGGCCGAGGCGGGGATCTACCGCTATCACGCCGCGGACCGGCGCACCGGCCGTGTCGAGTCCGAGTGGGACCACGTGCTGATCGGCGGACTGGATGGCACACCCCGACCGGACCCGGCCGAGGTCGCGGACTACGTGTGGATCCGACCGGAAGCACTGCGCGACGCTCTGACCGACAATCCGGCCGCCTACGCGCCGTGGCTGGCCGGGGTCCTCGATATCGCCCACCACGCGCACGTCACGGGCATACCGGTGCGCTGATCGGTTCGAGGCGGCCACCGAGCACCATCGACCGCGCACGCAGCGATGGTGCTGATCCGGCCGCCTCGGTGCCCATTGGTGGCGAATCCAGCCGTACGTCCAGGGCATGGCCGTGGTGGGGGCCCCACGGTGAGACACATGGATAGATGCGCATATCCTTGTAACACCATGGCTCGAAACTGGGAGAAATCATAGGAACGGCACAGGCTTTGGCCAGGACCGTTCTTCATCCTGACGTTGTACGAGTTCTCGGTGTAGTGAGGTGCGCGATGGTCGAGTTCGAGGTCACGGGAACGACGGTCACGGTTCACGTGCTCGGTGCGCATCAACTGCTCGCGCTGCGCGATCGACTGACCTTCGACGCGTCCGATATCACCGCACTCGGCCTGGCCGGTGTCGACCGCCGCCCACCGTGGGTCCGCGCACCCGGCGCGTTCTTCCCCGGTGTGATCGCGGCGGGCACGTTCCGCGGCAAGGGACGCAAGGAATTCTGGGACACCCGATTCGACGGCCACGCCATTCGTATCGACCTGGCGGGCGCCGAGGTTACCCGGCTCATCGTCGACGTCGCCGACCCCGACGCCGAGTTGCGCAAGCTCGCCACCGCAGCGGCTGCCTGATCAGGGGGTGGCCGCTGACGGCTTGGGTGATGGACGAATAGGGCGCCGGGACCTGCGACGGCGCACTGCCCGAGCTATCGCGCGGCGGATACGTCTTCCGGAGCAAGCAAGCCGGTGTCGGTGGGCAACATCGCGATCGCGACCTCCAGCCGGCGATGGTGCTGTTCGGCGACGAGCAACAGGCGATCTACGTCCCTGGCGAGAAACGCGTCGAGCATCAGGGCGTGGTCGGTGTGCAAACGCACCCGATCAGCCCGGCCGATGTGCACCATCGGCTGCACCGGCTCGGTGACGTTCCACGCCGACTCCAGCATGTGCAGCAACCGGAACATGCGGGACGGCCGGGTCAGCGCCACATGAAACGCGCGCGACCCACGATGGTAGGCGGCCGGATCGTCATCGCGGAGGGCCTGTTCCAGGTTCGCGTTCACCTCGAGCAGCTCGGCACGATCGGCGGCGGAGTGATTGCGCGCCGCCGCAGCCAGCGAAGCGGTTTCCAGCGTCTCCCGCACCACGTACATCTCGCGCAGTTCCGCGGCGGTCAGCTGAGCCACCGCGTACCCGGTGTGCGGCTCGTGCGTGACCAGCCCCTCCCCGATCAGCGTCTCGAGTGCCTCACGCACCGGTATGTGGCTCACCCCGAACAACTCCGCCACCTCACGCAGCGAGATGACGGTGCGCGGCGGCACCGCTCCGTCGAGAATCACCCGGCGCAGTTCGCCGAGGATGATCTGCGGGCGACCTGGCTCGTCGGCGACCAACCTCGCGAGCAGCGCCGAACGTCGTCTCGGGGGCATGGCAACACGCTAGGGGAATCGTGTTGCGTTCCACGTCACTCGTGTGACGGTCAGGAAAATCTCACAGTACCGACCGGTCGCATTGATGGCTGGGGCGCATACACCGAGACTCGCCGGACGGACATCCACGCCGTCGACTCATCCAGAAGGCTCGACCGCCACATCGCCATCCGCTAGGCGGCGCCCGCTCGGCCCGGGCTCGGCGCGCTCGCCCGCCACCTCGTCAGGGCCCGTCTGATCGTCCGCCGGATAGGCACGGTGGCAGCATGGCGGCATGGAGTTGGTCGATATGGCGCGGATCGAGGCGGCCGTGCGCTTGCTCGCTCCGGTGATCCGCCGGACGCCGCTGGTGGCGTCGCGGGTGTTGTCCGAGCGTGCGGGCACACAGGTGTGGCTGAAGTGTGAGAATCTGCAGCGGACCGGGTCGTTCAAGCCGCGCGGCGCCTACCACCGGATCGCGAACCTGCCAGCGGAGGCGCGGACGCGCGGCGTCGTCGCCGCGAGTGCGGGTAATCATGCGCAAGGGGTCGCGTGGTCGGCGGCGTCGCTCGGCATCGAGTCGACGGTCTTCATGCCGATCGGCGCGTCGCTGCCGAAACTCATGGCGACCAAGGCGTACGGCGCACAGGTTCGCCAGGTGGGCGAGACCATCGACGAGTCACTGGACGCCGCACTGGATTTCGCCGACCGCACCGGGGCTACACTCATTCACCCGTTCGACCACCCCGATATCGTGGCCGGACAGGCGACCGTCGGTGTGGAGATCCTGGAGCAACTTCCCGAGGTCGGGACAGTGCTGGTGCCGACCGGCGGTGGCGGGCTCTTGGCAGGTGTCGCGGTTGCCTTGCAGCACCTGGCGCCGCGGGTGCGCGTGATCGGCGTCCAGGCCGCGGAGGCGGCCGCCTGGCCGGATTCGCTGGCGGCAGGCCATCCGGTCCGGGTCGATCGCATGTCGACCATGGCCGACGGCATCGCGGTCGGGCAGCCGGGCGCGGTGCCCTTCGTGCATGTGGCCGAGCATGTTTCGGCGATTGTGACGGTGGACGAGGAAGCGCTGTCGCAGGCGCTGCTGCTGTGCTTGGAGCGCGCGAAGCTCGTCGTGGAACCCGCCGGGGCGGCGGCGGTCGCCGCGCTGATGAGTCGCGCGCCGGAGGAGCTGGACCTGCGCGGTCCGGTCTGCGCGATCTTGTCCGGGGGCAATATCGACCCGCTCCTGCTGACCCGTGTGATCGGCCACGGCCTGAGCGCGGCGGGTCGCTATCTGGCTGTGCGCGTGACGATCTCCGACCGTCCCGGTGCGCTCGGCGCGCTGCTGGCCGTCATCGGGAAGACCGGCGCCAGTGTCGTCGATGTCGCGCACTCACGGACCGGCGCCTGGCTGGCGGTGGACGAGGTCGAGGTGTCGCTGACCCTGGAGACGCGGGGGCCCACCCATCGCGACGATGTACTCACGGCCCTGTCCACCGCGGGATACGTGGTCCGCGTGGAGGATTGACCGGTCGACGAGATCGGCACCCGCAGACATCTCGATGGGCGATCGACCTGCGCGGAACATGATCACTATTCCGGCGCGACCGGCCGGTCACGCACCGACCCGCAGGCAGCCGTATCAGTGCGCGCCACCGAGTTCCAGCGCCAGCACGCCGAGGATCACCAGCGCGATGCCGCCGACCTGCACCAGGCTGAGCCGTTCGCCCAGGAACAGCACGCCGATCACCGCGATCGCGGCGACGCCGACCGCCGACCAGATGCCGTAGGCCACCCCGATCGGCATGCCGCGCTTCAATGCCTGAGCCAGGAAGTAGAACGCTCCGCAGTAGCCGACGACGACAACGATCGATGGAACGAGCTTGCTGAATCCATCGGAAAGCTTCAGCGAGACGGTCGCGGTCACTTCGGAGGCGATGGCAAGGGCAAGCAGCAGCAAGGTCATTGCCGCAGCGTAGCCAGGGAGTCCCTGCGATACCGAGCCCACTCGACGAGCCGAGCCGGAACGCGAAATCAGCCCAGCCAGGCGCGGGCCATTGACGCCGCCCGGCGTACCTCGTCGAGCTGCGCCGCGACCTGGACACCCGCCGTTCCGCCGCGCGCGTTGCGGGACGCGATGGAGCCCTGCACGGTGAGGACCTCGCGCACCTTCCCGGTCAGTGCGGGGTCGATGGCGGCGAACTCCTCGTCGGTGAGGTCGTCGAGACCGACGCCGCGAGATTCGGCGGCGCGCACGCATGCGCCCGCCGCCTCGTGCGCGACGCGGAACGGAACACCCTGGCGGACCAGCCATTCGGCGATGTCGGTGGCCAGCGTGAAACCCGCGGGCGCGAGTTCGGCCATGCGGTCGGTGTGGAAGGTCAGCGTCGATACCAGGCCCGCGATGGCCGGGAGCAACAGCTCGAGTTGCGCGACCGAGTCGAACAGCGGTTCCTTGTCCTCTTGCAGGTCGCGGTTGTAGGCGAGCGGTTGCGCTTTGAGGGTGGCCAGCAGTCCGGTGAGGTTACCGATCAGCCTGCCTGCCTTGCCGCGGGTGAGCTCGGAAACGTCCGGATTCTTCTTCTGCGGCATGATCGAGGAACCGGTCGACCACGCGTCGGCAAGCGTGGCATAGCCGAATTCCGGTGTGCTCCAGATGATCACCTCTTCGGCCATGCGGCTCAGGTCGACGCCGATCATGGCCAGCACGAACGCGGCCTCGGCGGCGAAATCCCGCGCCGAGGTGGCGTCGATCGAATTGGCGGCGGCCGCGTCGAAGTGCAGTTCCGCGGCGATCGCCTCCGGGTCGAGTCCGAGCGAGGAACCGGCCAGCGCGCCGGAACCGTAGGGCGACACGGCCGCACGCTTGTCGAAATCGCGCAGCCGATCGAGATCGCGCAGCAGCGGATGCGCGTGCGCGAGCAGATGGTGGGCCAGCAGTACCGGCTGCGCGGCCTGCAGGTGGGTCTTTCCCGGCATCACCGCGTCCGGGTGCGCGGCGGCCTGCTCCACCAGTGCGTCCACCACCGCGAGCACACCGGCGGCGACCCGGCGCACGGCGTCGCGCAACCACATCCGGAACAGGGTGGCCACCTGGTCGTTGCGCGATCGTCCGGCGCGCAGCCTGCCGCCGAGTTCGGCGCCGACCCGCTCGATCAGGCCGCGTTCCAGCGCGCCGTGCACGTCCTCGTCCGACTCGGCGGGGCCGAAGGCGCCCGAATCAACGTCCACCGCAAGCCGATCCAGCCCGGCCAGCATGCCCGACAGATCGGTGTCGGACAGCAGGCCCGCCTTGTGCAGCACCCGTGCGTGCGCCTTCGACGCGCGGATGTCGTAGGGGGCCAGCGCCCAGTCGAAGTGCGTCGACTTGCTCAGCGCGGCCATGGCCTCGGCCGGTCCGGAGGCGAAACGCCCGCCCCAGAGGGCACCTTGGTTCGTGCTCACTGTTCTGTTCCGCCTCTCCGGGCCTTCCGGCCGTACAAGTCAGGTGGCGCAAGGCCTCCGGGCAGGTCCTGCGCTGGGCGCCGTCGGAGTTCTGGGGGTACCCGATGAGTTTCCTGCGAGATTCAGTTGTCGCGTTCGGGCCGCGATGATGAGCCCAGCGGGTAGAACAGCGACTACTTCTGGTTCAGGTCGCGGCGGGCGGCGACCTTGGAGGACAGGCCGTGGATCTGCACGAAGCCCTTGGCCAGCGACTGGTCGAAGGTGTCGCCCTCGTCGTAGGTGGCCAGGTTGAAGTCGTAGAGCGACTGCTCCGAGCGGCGGCCGTTGACCACCGCGGAGCCGCCGTGCAGGACCATCCGGATGTCGCCGGTGACGTGCTGCTGGGTGTCGCCGATGAAGGCGTCCAGCGCCCGCTTGAGCGGGGAGAACCACAGGCCGTCGTAGGCCAGCTCGCCCCAGCGCTGCTCGACCTGCCGCTTGTAGCGGCCCAGCTCGCGTTCGATGGTGACGTGCTCCAGGGCCTGGTGCGCGGTGATCAGCGCGATCGCGCCGGGCGCCTCGTAGATCTCACGGCTCTTGATGCCGACCAGGCGGTCCTCGACCATGTCCAGCCGGCCGACGCCCTGGCGGCCCGCACGGTGGTTCAGCTCGACGATCGCCTCCAGCACGCTGACCTGGCGGCCGTCGATGGCCACCGGCACGCCGCGCTCGAACCGGATGATCAGCTCGTCCGGCGCCTCGAAATTGACCGTCGGGTCGGAGGTGTAGTCGTAGACGTCCTTGGTCGGGGCGTTCCACAGGTCTTCCAGGAAGCCGGTCTCCACGGCGCGGCCCCAGACGTTCTGGTCGATGGAGAACGGCGACTTCTTGGTGACGTTGATCGGCAGTGCGTTCTCCTCGGCGAACGCGATGGCCTTCTCCCTGGTCCACGCGTAGTCGCGGACCGGCGCGATCACGTTCAGGTCGGGCGCGAGCGCGCCGATACCGACCTCGAAGCGGACCTGGTCGTTGCCCTTGCCGGTGCAGCCGTGCGCGACGGTGGTGGCTCCGTGGAACTTGGCGGCCTCGACCAGGTGCTTGACGATGAGCGGGCGGCTGATCGCGGACACCAGCGGGTACTGGCCCATGTACAGCGCGTTGGCCTGGATGGTGGGCAGGCAGTACTCGTCGGCGAACTCGTCGCGGGCGTCGACCACGATCGCCTCGACGGCGCCGCAGTCCAGCGCGCGCTGGCGCACCACGTTCATGTCCTCGCCACCCTGGCCGAGGTCGATGGCGACGGCCACCACTTCGGCGCCGGTCTCCTTGCCGATCCAGCTGATCGCGACGGAGGTATCCAGCCCACCGGAGTAGGCGAGTACGACGCGCTCGGACATGTCTGTGTGCTCCTCGATGTTTCGATGCTGGTTTGGCTGTACGGACCGGCTTCCCGCCACAGCGGCCCGCACGTCCTGCAAATGATTATGCATGAGGATGCAAGCTCATTCATAATCGGGTGGTGCTGTCGCTACGCTGGGGCAACGGCCCCACCTACACCCTCGCACAGCTCCGGCCATCCGCGCTCGCAGCAGGCCGGCCGCGAGAAGCGAGCGCTCAGGCTAGTTGTTCGATCTTGGCGGCCACTTCCGCGCCGGTCAGCGGCTCGCGCGCGATGACGGCAATGGTGTCGTCGCCCGCGATGGTGCCGACGATGTAGGGCAGGGCGGCGCGGTCCAGGGCGCTGGCCAGGAAGTGCGCGGCGCCGGGCGGCGTCCGCAGCACCGCGATGTTGCCGCTGGCGTCGGTGGAGACCAGCAGGTCGCCGAGCAACTTGGACAGCCGGTCGGTGCCGCCGGTGACGCCGCGGACGGGGCTGCCGTCCTCCGGCACCACGTAGACGCCCGCCCCGCCGTCGGCGGCACGCAGCTTCACCGCGCCCAGTTCGTCCAGGTCCCGGGACAATGTCGCCTGGGTGGTCTCGATGCCTTCGGCCGCGAGCAGCGCCGCCAGTTCGGTCTGGCTGCGCACCGCGTGCGCGGACAGCAGCTCGACGATGCGTGACTGCCGCCCGGCGCGGGTGCGGGCGATGGCAGGGCTGCTCTTTCCGGACTCCGACTGCGAGACGCTCACGACCGCTCCTCGCTGACG
>NZ_BDBA01000067.1 GCF_001612745.1 Nocardia amamiensis NBRC 102102
GTGTCCTCGGTTCACTCGCTGACGCTCACTCATGACTCCGCCCCGCTCGACGCGACGTGCACGGCAGGTGTCGATGCTTCGGCCGCCTGCGTTCACGCCCTGCCCCCGAATCGTCGCTCCAGCAACCAGACCAGCAGCGCCTTCTGTGCGTGCAGCCGGTTCTCCGCCTCGTCCCAGACGACGCTGTGCGGACCGTCCAGCACCTCGTCGGTGACCTCCTCGCCGCGATGCGCGGGAAGACAGTGCAGCACAACGGCGTCCGGCTTGGCGTGCGCGAGCAGGTCGGCGTTGAGCTGGAACGGCCGGAACGGGCCGACCCGGTCCTTGCCGTCGTCTTCCTGCCCCATGGAGGTCCAGGTGTCGGTGACCAGCGCGTCGGCGCCCCATGCGGCCGCGATCGGATCGCCGGTCAGCGTGATGGTGGCTCCGGTCTCGGCGGCCCGCTTACGCGCGGCCTCCACGATCCAGGGCAGCGGCTCGAATCCGGCCGGCGCGGCGATGGTCACGTTCAGGCCGGCCGTGACGCCGCCGAGCAGCAGCGAGTGCGCCATGTTGTTGGCGCCGTCGCCGAAGTAGGCGAGTTCGCGCCCGGCCAGGTCGCCCTTGTGCTCGGCCAGCGTCTGCAGATCCGCGAGCACCTGGCATGGATGGAACTCGTTGGACAGCGCGTTGACCACCGGAACCGTGGCGGTGGCGGCCATCTCGTCGAGCCGGGACTGCTCGAAGGTGCGCCACACGATCGCGTCCACGTAGCGCGAGAGGACCCGGCCGGTGTCGCCGAGCGTCTCCTCCCGGCCCAGCTGGGTGTCGCGGCCGTCGACGACCACCGCGTGCCCGCCGAGCTGGGCGATGCCCATCTCGAAGGAGAACCTGGTGCGGGTGGAGTTCTTCTCGAAGATCACGCCGACGCCGCGCGGGCCTGCCAGCGGTTGCCGCGCGAACGGTTCCTTCTTGAGTTCGGCCGCGAGCGCGAGGATTTCGGCTTGCTCGGCCGGGCTGACGTCGTCGTCGCGCAGGAAGTGCCGCACGGAGGTCATTGCGTCACAACTCCTTTCGCGTCAGCGAGGGCGCCGTCGAGGATCTCCGGCAGATCGGCGACGAAGTTGTCCGCCTGCGTCTCGGTGAGCACCAGCGGCGGCGCGAGGCGGATCACGTCGGGTTTGGCCGGGTTGACGAGATACCCCGCCGCCCGCGCCCGCGCCTCGACCAGCGCCGACACGTTGTCGGTGAGCACGATGCCCAGCAGCAGTCCCGCGCCGCGCACCCGGTCGACCAGTGGATGCTCCAGCAGCTCGATGCCGTCGCTGAGGTGCTTGCCGACCGCCTCCACGTGCGAGAGCAAGTCGGTTTCATCGATCGTGCGCAGCACCGCGAGCGCGGCCGCGGCGCACACCGGGTTGCCGCCGAAAGTGGTGCCGTGCAGACCGGGCGTCAGCAATTCCGCCGCGCGTCCGTTGGCCAGCACCGCGCCGATGGGCAATCCGCCGCCGAGCCCCTTGGCCAGGGTGATCACGTCCGGCACGATGCCGACGGCAAGGTGTGCGTAGAACTTTCCGGTGCGGCCGATGCCGGTCTGCACCTCGTCGAGCACCAGCAGCGCCCCGTTGCGCGCCGTGATCTCGCGCGCTTTGGCCAAGTAGTCCAGCGGCGGCACCACTACGCCGCTCTCCCCCATGATCGGCTCCAGGAACACCGCGGCGGTGTCCTCGTCGACCACGGCGTCCAGCGCCTCGGCGTCACCGTAGGGCACATGCACGACACCGGGCGGCATCGGCTCGAACGGCGTCCGCTTGGCGGGCTGGCCGGTGAGCGCGAGCGCGCCCATGGTGCGGCCGTGGAAGGCCTCCTCGCACGCGACGATCTTGTGCCGCCCGGTCAATCGCGCGATCTTGAACGCCGCCTCGACCGCCTCGGCGCCGGAGTTGCAGAAGAACGCCCGGCCCTCGCCGTCGCCGAAGTGCGCGAGCAACCGCTCGGCCAGCTCGACGACCGGTTCGCTGGCGTACAGATTCGAGACGTGCCCGAGCGTGCCGAGCTGCTGGGTGACCGCTTCCAGGATCGCCGGGTGCGCGTGGCCGAGGCTGTTGACCGCGATGCCGCCAAGGAAGTCGACGTAGCGTTTGCCGTCCGCGTCGTAGACCACGGCGCCCGCCCCGCGCACCAGCGCGACCTGGGGTGTGCCGTAGTTGTTCATCAGCGCGGCAGACCACCGCTTCTGCAGTTCAGCTGTGCTCATTGTTTCGTTCCGTCCGGCGAGGCCGTCCCGTCGAGGGCGGGCGTCACCATCGTTCCGATTCCTTCTCCGGTGAACAGTTCCAGCAACACCGCATGCGGGACCCGTCCGTCGATCACATGCGCGGACGGCACCCCCGCTCGCACGGCGCGCAGGCAGGCTTCCATCTTGGGCACCATGCCCGCATCGAGCCTCGGGAGCAACTCGGCCAGCGCGGCCGTATCGATGCGTGTGGTGAGCGACGACCGGTCCGGCCAGTTCGTGTACAGACCCTCGACGTCGGTGAGCACCACCAACTTCTCGGCGCCGATGCCCTCGGCGAGTGCCGCCGCGGCGGTGTCGGCGTTGATGTTGTGCACCACGCCGTCGGCGTCCGGCGCGATCGTCGACACCACCGGGATGCGGCCCGCGCCGATGAGGTCGAGCACGGCGTCCGGGTTCACTTCGGTGACGTCGCCGACCAAGCCGATGTCGGTCGGCTCGCCGTCCACCTCGACGGTGCGGCGGGTGGCGGTGAACAGCCCGGCGTCCTCACCGGAGGTGCCGACCGCGTACGGGCCGTGCGCGTTGATCAGGCCGACCAGCTCGCGGCCGACCTGACCGAACAGCACCATCCGCACCACGTCCATCACCTCGGGCGTGGTCACCCGGAAGCCGCCGCGGAATTCGCCGTGCAGACCCAGCTTCTTCAGCATCGCGCTGATCTGCGGGCCGCCGCCGTGCACCACCACCGGGTGCACGCCGACCGTGCGCAGGAACGCCATGTCGGCGGCGAAGGCCCGCTTGAGGTTCTCGTCGATCATGGCGTTGCCGCCGTATTTGACGACGACGATCTTGTCCCGGAACTTCTGCAACCACGGCAGGGCATCGGCCAGAACGTGCGCTTTGTCCAGCGCGGAAAGCGTGTGCAGCACCTCACTCATGAGCTGTAGGCCGAGTTCTCTTCGACGTAACCGTGCGAAAGGTCGGTGGTGCGGATGGTTGCGCTCGCGGAGCCGGCGTTCAGGTCGATCAGCACCTCGATGTCGGCGCCGGACAGATCCACCTCGCGGGCGCCCGGCGCGCCGACGCCGTCCACGCACACCGGCTTTCCGTTGAACGACACCGAGATCCGGTTCGGATCGAGCGTCACCGGCGCCATGCCGACCGCGGCAAGCACCCGGCCCCAGTTCGGGTCGGAGCCGAACAGCGCCGTCTTGACCAGGCTGTCGCGGGCGACGGTGCGGGCCGCGGCCAGTGCTTCGTCGTCGGTCGCCGCTCCGGCGACGGTGACCAGCACCCGCTTGGTGACGCCCTCGGCGTCGGCCATCAGCTGGGCGGCCAGGTCGTCGCACACCGCGAGCACGGCGGCGTCGAGTTCCTCCTGGCTGGGGGTCACCTCGCTGGCGCCGTTGGCGAGCAGCAGCACGGTGTCGTTGGTGGAGCAGGAGCCGTCGACGTCGAGCCGGTCGAACGTGCGCCCGGTGGCGTTGCGCAGGGCGTGGTCGAGCTGGTCGGCGGTGACCGCGGCGTCGGTGGTGAGCACCACCAGCATGGTCGCCAGCGACGGGGCCAGCATGCCCGCGCCCTTGGCCATGCCGCCGACGTTCCACTTGTCGCGGTGATGGAACGCCGCTTCCTTGGGGACGGTGTCGGTGGTCATGATGGCCCAGGCGGCGTCCGAGCCGCCGGACAGGCCGCCACCCATCTCGTGCACGATCTCCGTGACGGCGGGAATCAGCTTGTCCATCGGGAGCCGGTCGCCGATCAGCCCGGTCGAACAGACCGCGATCTCCCCCGCACCGGTCTCGGTGCCCCAGTTGCTCAGCGCTGCCGCGAGTTCCTCCGCGGTCTTGTGCGTGTCCTGGAATCCGCCGGGGCCGGTGCAAGCGTTGGCGCCGCCGGAATTCAGGATCACCGCGCGCAGCCGCTTGCCGGTCAGCACCTGCTGCGACCACAGCACCGGCGCCGCCTTCACCTTGTTGCGGGTGAATACGCCCGCGGCCGGGTATTCCGGGCCTTCGTTGAACACCAGCGCGAGATCCGGCTTCCCGCTGGCCTTGATGCCCGCGGCGATGCCCGCCGCGCGGAAGCCGAGCGGGGCCGTCACGCCCTGGGTCCGGACCAGCTTGCCGCTAGCGGTATCGATTGTCGTCACGGTGCCACTCCTACGGTGGAAAGTCCTGCGGTCTCGTCGAAACCAAGTGCGAGGTTCATCGATTGCACCGCCGCGCCCGCGGTGCCCTTGGTCAAGTTGTCGATCGCTCCGATCACCACGAGCAGACCGGCATCGGCGTCCACGGCCACCTGCAGGGTGACGGCGTTGGAGCCCAGCACCGAACCGGTCTGCGGAAGCACGCCTTCCGGCAGCAGATGCACGAAAGGCTCGTCAGCGTAAGCTTTTTCGTAGACGGCGCGCGCCTGTGCGACGTCGACGCGGGTCGGCGCGGTGCAGGTCGCGAGGATGCCGCGCGGCATCGGCGCGAGCACCGGGGTGAACGACACCGCGACGTCCGTACCGCCCGCCGCCGTCAGGTTCTGCGTGATCTCCGGCGTGTGCCGGTGCGCGCCCGCGATGCCGTAGGCCCGCGCCGAGCCCATCACCTCGGAGCCCAGCAGCCCTACGTCGAGCTTCCGGCCCGCCCCGGACGTGCCGCTCACCGCGACCACATGCACGGCGGGCTCCACGATGCCCGCGGCGACCGCGGGGGCCAGCGCGAGGCTGGCGACGGTCGGGTAGCAGCCAGGGACCGCGATCCGCGTCGCGCCGCGCAGCTTCTCCCGGCCACCGGGCAGTTCGGGCAGACCGTAGGGCCAGCTGCCCGCGTGCGGGCTGCCGTAGTATTTCTCCCATGCCGCCGGGTCGGTGAGCCGGAAGTCGGCGCCGCAGTCGATGATCACCGTGGACTCGGGCAGCTCGGCGGCGATGGCGGCCGACTGACCATGGGGCAGCCCGAGGAAGACCACATCGTGTCCGGCCAGTTCGGCGGCCGTGGTCGGCGCCAGCACCCGATCGGCCAGCGGCAGCAGATGCGGCTGCAACTCCCCCAGCGCGGTTCCGGCGTTCGAGCCCGCGGTCAGCGCCCCGATGACGAGGCGCCCGGTTCGGTAGGCCGGATGACCCAGCAGCAGACGCAATACTTCACCGCCCGCGTACCCGCTGGCACCGGCTACCGCGACCCGGATGACGGGTCCGCCCGAGGAATCAACCATGTGATGATTATGCATGACTGTGCAAGCTCATTCACAGCCTGGGTCGCCCGGCTCGGTCACGGGCAGGGTGATACCCGGCCGGGAATGACGCAAACCGCACCAGCAACCGTACGCGCGGCGCTGCTGAGCCGGGTCCTCTGCGTGCACAGGCACGGCCCGTCCGGTGCCGACACGCTCGAGCCACGCCAACCCCCATGCGACGGCACAGCCGCGCGCCCGCGGCACCGCCCAAGTAAACGCGGCGCTCGGTCCAGTCGAGACCGGGCCGGGCAATCGGACGCCGGATCAGCACCGGCTCCCTGCTCTACCGCGCGGCACTGTCGGCTGCCATGGACGTCGCACGAGCTGTGCCGCACGACGCTCCCGTGCCGGCCGGCATCGTGACCTATCCCGACATCCAGCGCCTCCTCCCCGCTCGGTGAGAGTCCTGGCCAGCTGATGCGACGTGGACAACTCGCTGGGCGTCGATCCGTAGTGGCGACTGGATCGCAACGGTGGGTGCGGCGCTGCCGATGGCAGGCGGCTCACTGCTTGTGGACCACGCGCTCGCCCTCGCCGGGCTTCCAGATGGTGATATCGAGGTGGTCGTCGACGACCTCCACGGTCGAGGCGCCGGTGAGGTCGGCGACGTAGAAATGGTCGAATTCCTGGCCGCGGATGTCGAAACCGCTTTCGTCGAACAGCTGCTGGGCGAAGCGGGCGTGCACGGCTCTGTCGGGCAGGTCGACGACGGTGCCGAAGAGTTTGGCGTCGCCGTCGGAGACGTTCGTGTCGACGGTGGCGGTGTGCAGGCAGAAGCGCGGGTCACGGGCCAGGTCGCGGAACTTGGTCGTCCCCGGCATGCCCGCGATGACGAGGAAGTCCTCGAAGACGCGCGGCTCGACCGGGCTGATCCGCGGGGATCCGTCGGAACGGAGGGTGCCGAGCATGCAGAGGTTGCCCGCGGCACGGTGCCTGCGCAGGAAGATCTCGGCGACGTGCGGCGCTTCTTCGGTAAATCGGCTCCAAGTGGTCATGGAGACGACGGTACGGCGAATACTTGCCATCTTCTGTCAAGGTTTTCCGGCTAGTCTCGCGGGCATGCGGGCGAGTCGACTGGTGCAGCTGCTGTTGCTGCTGCAGACGCGCGGCCGGTTGACGGCGCCGGAACTGGCCAGGGAGCTGGAGGTGTCGGTGCGCACCGTGTACCGCGATATCGACGCGCTCTCGGCCGCGGGTGTCCCGGTGTACAGCGAGCCGGGCCGGGCGGGTGGCGTGCGGCTGGTCGACGGCTACCGGACCCGGCTCACCGGACTCACCACCGAGGAGGCCGACGCGGTACTGCTGACCGGATTGCCCGGGGCCGCAGCCGATCTCGGGCTCGGCACAGTCCTTGCCACCGCGCAGCTGAAGGTGCTCGCCGCGCTGCCGCCCGAACTGCGTGGGCGCGCGACGCGCATCGCCGAGCGGGTGCACGTGGACGCGCCTGGCTGGTTCCACCGACCGGACGAGACGCCGACGCTCGCGGCCGTCGCCGACGCGCTCTGGCACGACCGGAGGCTGCGCGTGCGGTACGGACGCAAGGACAAGGTGGTCGAACGCAGGCTCGACCCGCTGGGCCTGGTACTCAAAGCGGGTAACTGGTATCTGGTGGCCCGCGACGGCTCGGCGCTGCGTTCCTATCGGGTGAGCCGCATCCTCGCCGCCGAACCGACCGGCGAAACCTTCGTCCGCCCGGCGGAATTCGACTTGCGGGCACACTGGGCCGACTCCGCCGACGATTTCGCGCGCTCGATGCTGCGCGTACGGGCGCACTGCCGGATCGCGGCAAGCCACCTACGGCTGCTGCGGCTGATGAACGATCCGGCGGCGGTCGCGGAGGCGCTGGCCTCCGCGGGACCACCCGATGCCGAAGGGTGGGTGGAGGTGGTGGTGCCCGCCGAGTCCTACGAGGTGCTCGCGACGGGCATTCTTCCGCTCGGTGAGTTCGTCGAAGTGCTGGAACCGCCGCAGCTGCGTGCGCGACTCGCGGCGACAGCCGCAGCCATGCACGCGCGCTACTCCGGCGATTAGGCCACCCGCGGGGGTCTGGCGCGATCCAAGCTGACGCCGGGAAGTGTTGCCGCCCAGTGTGTTTCATCGGCGCCGCCGCGCAACTCGATGGCGCGGCCGAGTCGGCGCCGCGAGTACCGTCCTGTTCGCCCCGAGCAGCCGACCGCCGCGAGCCGGACGGTGTTGGTCCGGCTCGCGGCGGATCAGCCCCTCGTCCATCGACAACGGCGAATACGAGTGATCAGCGCAGCGACCGGAAGAATTCCCGCACGTCGACGGTCAGCAGATCCGGCGCCTCCATAGCCGCGAAATGCCCGCCGCGGTCGAACTCGGTCCACCGCACGATGTTGTGCGCGTCTTCGGCGAGCTTGCGGATGGACATATCGCCGGGGAAGAGCGCCGCCGCGGTCGGCACGTCGGACTTCTTCACCGGCGCGCCCCAAGCCGCGGACTCACTGTAGAGCCGGAGCGACGAGCCGAAGGTCGCGGTGAACCAGTAGAGACTGATGTTGGTCAGCAGCGCGTCGCGGCCCACCGCGTCCTCGGGCAGTTCGATGGCCGGGTTGGTGTACTGCCGGAACATGTCGGTGATCCAGGACAACAGCCCCACGGGCGAGTCGTGCACGCCGATCGCGAGCGTCTGCGGACGATTGGCTTGCAATGTCGCGTAGTCGTAGCGGGAATAGCCCTCCGGACCGGTCAGCACAGCAAGTTTCGCCTGATCTTCCTGGCTGTACTCGGATTCCGCACCGCCCGTGGGCCACTTCCCCGCGGACGCGGATTCATCCGCACCGCCCTGGGACCACTCCCCCGCGGACGCGGAATCCGCACCGTCCGTGGACCAGTCCCCCGCGGACGCAGATCCTTCCGCACCACTCGTGGACCAGTCCCCCGCGCCCGCGGATTCATCCGCGCCGCCCCAGGATTCGTCGCTGTCCCATGCGGGGATGGTGATCGGACCGTTCACGTGGATGCCGGCGAGGTGCTCGCGCGCGATGTGACCCAGCTGGGCGGCGACGAAGTATCCGGCGTCCCCGCCTTGCACGCCGTAGCGGTCATAGCCGAGCCGCGCCATGAGCGCGGCGACCACCTCCGCGAAGCGCTCGGTCGAGCCCGCTCCGGCGTCCGGGGCGACCTCGGAGAACGCGAACCCCGGCAGCGAGGGAATCACCAGATGGAACGCGTCCGCGGGATCGCCACCGTGCGCGCGCGGATCACTCAGCGGCCCGATCACCGGCAGGAACTCGACGAACGACGCGGGCCAGCCGTGGTTGAGCACCAGCGGAAGCGCATCCGGCTCCGGCGAACGCACATGCAGAAAGTGCACCTGCTGCCCATCGATATCGGTGACGAACTGCGGCAGCTCGTTCAGCTTCGCTTCCACGGCAGGCCAGTCGAATTCCGTGCGCCAGTACTCGGCCAGCGGCTTCAGGTAGGACACGCGCATGCCCTTGCCCCATTCGACGCCGGGCAGGTCTTGCGGCCACAGCGTGTTCGCGAGGCGGCGGTGCAGATCATCGATCTGCTCCTGGGCGATCTGGATACGGAAGGGGCGGATGTCCTGTTCGGTAGTCATGAACGCCACGGTAGAAGCCGCTTAGGACGACATCGTTCCTAAGTTTCCGGCATTCTGGCGAGATGTTGGAAACCTCGGCGCGCCTGCTCAAACTGCTCGCCCTGCTGCAGACTCACCGCGACTGGACCGGCGCCGAACTGGCCGAACGGCTCGGCGTCACCGGACGAACCGTGCGCCGCGACATCGACCGGCTGCGCGAACTCGGCTACCCGGTCCACGCGACCCAGGGCGCGGCCGGTTACCGGCTCGGCGCGGGCGCCGCGCTGCCGCCCTTGCTGCTCGACGACGACGAAGCGGTCGCGGTGGCGGTCGGTCTGCGCAGCGCTTCCGGCGCCGTGACCGGTCTCGAGGAAGCGTCGCTGCGCGCCCTGACCAAGCTCGAGCAGGTGCTGCCGCCCCGGTTGCGGCATCGCGTCCGCACGCTGCGCGGCGCCACACTGCGCGTCGCCCCGCCCGCCATAGCGGTCCACCCCGACACCCTCATGGCCATCGCGGAGACCTGCCAGCGACACGAACGCCTGCGATTCGACTACCGCTCGCACAACGGCACGCCCAGCCTGCGCACCGTCGAGCCGCACACGCTCGTCCACTTCAGCAGGCACTGGTACCTGGTCGCCTGGGACGTGGACCGCACCGACTGGCGCACCTTCCGGGTCGACCGGATCACCCCGCGCATTCCCACCGGCCCCCGGTTCACACCGCGGGAGCCGCCGGAAGGCGATGTCGCGACGTATCTTTCGATGCGGCTGTCACTCCATTCGTGGCCGCATCAGGCGACCGTGCTCCTACACCGATCCGCCGAGGACGCCGCCGACCGCGTATGGCCCGGGATGGGCGCCGTGGAGGCCGTCGACGACCACAGCTGCCGCCTGCATGTCGGCGCCGAGTCACCGGAGCAACTGGTGTGGATGATCACCTCGGTGGACCTCGACTTCACCGTGCTCGCCGGGCCGCAGGAACTCATCGACGCCATCCGCGCCCAAGCCACCCGCTGCGACCATGCCCTGCGCGGCTTCGCTGCGCCCTAGACGCTGCCGCACAAGACTTCTCGGCCACTGCCTTGCCCGCCGCGACGGAGTCGAGATCAGCTCACCCACAGGAGGTCTCGGATCGGCTCGTTGTGTGCGAGCCGGGCTGTTGCACCGGCCGGGTTTCGCCGGCTATCTGCCGGTGCTGTCACCGAACAGCTCTTCGCGCGTTTCGGCCGGGGTTCGCCCGTAGTGCTCTCGATAGGCTTCGCGGAACCTGCGCGTGCTGGGAAACCCTTCCTCGAAGGCGATTCTGTCCAGGTCGACTGGCAGCGCAGTGGTCAATCGCCGATGTGCGCTCTGGACGCGGATCCGCCGCAGCATCGCACCGGGCGAGGGGTATCCGGCCTTTTTCAGTGCTCTGTACAGTGTCGTCTCGCTGATGTCCAACATCGCGGCGATGGCCTCAGGCGTCACACTGCGGTCGTTCGCGTGTTCTTCGATAAGACGTCGTGCGCGTTCCGCGTCTGCAGCATGCTTGCCGGACTTGATTGCTGGGAATGGGTTGAGTGCCCCGTCGAGCAGCGTGAGCGCACTGGAAAATGCGACGCTGAAATCTGCTGCCGTCCAGCCCTCGACCTCGACGAGCAATCGAACCTGTGTATCCAGCGCGCGCACCAAAGGACGCTTCTCATCCAACGCGAGCGGGGCGTCTGCGGCGCGTGCGAGATCGATCGACTTTTCGGGGACAGTCATGATCAATGCGCTGATGGTCTCGTCGTGCGTCATGAACAGAGGGCGGTCCCAATGGAAAAAGCCGATTTTGCCAGGGTGGAAGATTTCCCTGGAATCACCCTGTTCGAACTTGAAACTCCCTTGCAGTGGAACTAGGAGCCGGTAGCTGTGGTCGCCGTCGTCTCGCACATTGCGTTGCGAGCGCTGGTAGTCGAGTGCGGCGGAAGTGAACCTGACGATCTGGAATTGGCCGACGTTCTGAGCAAGCGCATTCGAGTGGAAGTCCTCGGCGCGGAACCCCAACCCAACCGATCCCTGCCTGCGCTTGAGGTACCAATCCCAGGACGCAGCTGGATCTTCATCGTCGGTCGAGAAGTCCTCTCTCCGATATTCCGCATCGGTCACACGGACCCCGTTTCGCGCACCCGCCGCAAGTTACAAAGCCGGCCACAAGATTACAAGATCGCAGGAAGGGCTACCAGCGGCTCCAGCCGTGCCAGAGGCGCGCGCCCACAGCGTGTCCAGATGCGTGAGCAACTCCTCAGCTATCGACTGTGCGCGGGGCTCAGCGTGGCGATCCGGCGATGGGTGAACCCCGATGTCACTTTGCGCGGCCCCGAACCCGGGACGGTTCACCCTGCCTGTCCGCCGACCCGTGGCCAGGAGAGCGTGGATTCGGACGTCGGTCGCTCGTGCGGCATGCGAAGCGGCCAGAAAATGACCGCGAATGGACAAGAAAACGGTAGAGACCCGGCGGCGGCGAGACCTAGTGTGCGAGAAAACCTTTCGCAAGCTCCCACAACTCGAGGCGGCGATATTGACGAGATCGCACAACCGACCCTGCAACCGGCGTCCGGGGCGGCGGTGATCGCGATGTCGGGATGGAGGCGGTATGGACGGTCGACGTGGCAGCCATCGAGACGTTCGCGGCTGGAATCGCTTGTCGAGAGGCTTCAGCTGCAGGACGGGTGGACCGTCGACGAGCTCGTCACCTCGGTGGAGCGGATGCGCGGGCGCAGGATCGTGCGAGCGCCACTGCCAGAGAATGCTCCGGTCGGACTGTTCGGGTTGTGGCTGGCCCGTCCGGCTGACGATGTCGTGCTGTATCGCAAGTCGTCGGATCCGCTGATGGAACGGCACGTGGTGGCACACGAGGTTGCCCATATGCTGCTCGAGCACGGGTCCAGGACCTCGCCGGGCGAGCCGGCGACGTCGCTGGTCGGTGTGGACGTCGGCCGTGGGCTCGGGTCGAGCGTGTCAACGATGCAAGCTGCTCGCGGGGCCAGCGCCTACGACGACGAATGCGAGTACGAAGCGGAGTTGTTGGCGACGCTGATCCTGACCGGGGACCGCAGGAAAGGCATCCTGCGGCGTGATCGCATGACGTCGGAGTTCTGATGCGGAACCGGCTTGCGGATCGGCTGCTGGTCCTGTCGGTGGTGCAACTGCTGCGCCTGGATCGGGACTCGCGTGCGCTGCGCCGTCTGTATCCGGTGTGGCGGGATCTGACCGCGGCGACGCCTGAGGTCGTTTTGACCTTGCGCCCCGGCGACCGACGCGGATCTTCGACTGCCGAACGCCTGCACCGCCGCCGGGTGGAGATTCTGGACGCGGCGGCCATCGTCGGCCGGTGGGCGGTGCCAGTGCCAGAAGACCTCGATCACCTGGTCGAGGACAGCGACGTGTCCGAATACGATCGGGAGGCTTTGCGTAGCGTGCGGGAGCTCGCCGCCGCATCGTGGCGGCTCGTCGCGATCGGAGGAACACACCGAGCCGGGGATCCGCCACTGAGCCACTATCACGTGCCAGATTTGAAAACGCTTGTGCGGTTCTGGCAGCCGGCTCGAGATTCGGCTGGGCACTCAGGACACGGGAGAACCTCCACAAGACTGAATTTCGACGGCCTCTCGACTTACCTTGCTCGCCGGGCCGCAGGAACGCCCTGACTCATCCGCGCCCGAACGACCCGCGGGATCGTGCCGTGCGCGCTTCTCCGCGGCGGGAACATCTTCGTCCGCCGTCTCGGTCGGATCAGCAGGTCCAATCCAGCACTGGTGCCAGCGATCTGAGCTGTATCGAAGAGGGAATCGCGCGTACCACAGTGTTGCGGACCGCGACGACAGGCGCGAACGAGAGTTGCGCCGCCGCGCCGAGGCGGCGGGAGCGGTCGGCGATCATCCGTGTGCGCGGCCTGCGCTCCCGGTCGTAGCGGGTGAGATCTCCCTCGGCGGCCGCCCTGGCCAGCACCACCGCGTCCTCCAGTGCCTGGCAGGCACCCTGTCCGAGGGTGGGCATCATCGCGTGCGCCGCGTCGCCGACCAGCGCGATGCGCCCGCCACAGAGGTTTTCACCGTGGGCAGATCGTAGAGGTCGTGCTTCAGCAGGTCGGTTTCTCCGGCCGCCGCGAGCAGGGCGGGGATCGGCTCGTGCCAGCCGCCGAATCGCTCATGCAGCTCGGCCAGCCCGCCGCCTGGGGCGCCCTCGGGCATGTTCGCCGTCGCGAAGCAGTAGACCCGGCCGTCAGCGATCGCGCCGTAGCCGAAACGCTCACCGCGGCCCCAGGTTTCGCCCATGCCGATGATCGGCTCGTGCGGCGTGACGACGACCCGCCACGCGGTATAGCCGCCATAGCGCGGCCGCACCTCCCCGCAGACCGCGCGGCGCACCACGCTGCGGATGCCGTCGGCGCCGACGACGATGTCGCCGCTGGACGTTCCGGCCGAGTGCCGCACCGTGCCATCGACTCCGGCTTCGGTCACCGTGACGCCGGTGCGCACCGCGTCCGCGGGGATCGTCGAGCGCAGGATGTGCACCAGATCGGCGCGGTGCATCATGATCGGGCTGCCGTAGCGCGCCCGGATCGCCTCGGCGTCCATCCGCGTCAACCAGCGGCCCGCTGGGTCCCGGATGCCCGCCGGCCCTCCCTCGCCGGCACGCTCGCGGACCCGATCGCCGAGACCGAGCGCGTCGAGGGCGCGAAGAGCGTTGGGCCACAAGGACAATCCAGCGCCGAGTGCGGTGATCTCGGTGGCTCGTTCGAGCACTTCGACATCCCACCCTGCCGGTGGAAGGCCACAGCCGCCGCCAGACCGCCGATGCCACCGCCCACGACGACCGCTTCCGACATGGCTTCCCCTTTCTCCCGCCCGCTCCGCGGGCTGCTCACCTCGACGGTACTACTAATGTAGTGTGCGGCTCGGCGGCTGTAACCAGCATCACTACCGATGTAGTATTGCGGTGTGTCCACAAAGCGCGAACTCGTCCTGGACGCGGCGATCGAGCTGCTGGGGTCCCGCGGCACCCGCGCGCTCACCCATCGGGCAGTCGACGAGGTCGCCGACATGCCCGCCGGGTCGGCCTCCAACTACTTCCGCACCCGCGAGGCGCTGCTGACCGGCATCGCCGAGCGGCTCGAAGCACGCGACTACGCGGACTGGGAAGCGCTCAGCCGCAGGCCCGTACCGCGCACGATCGATGAACTCGTCGACGGCATGGCCGCCTTCGTCGTCCACGCGGCGCGCACCGACCGGATACGAACGCTGGCCCGCTATGCCCTGTTCCTGGAAGCGCAGACCATGCCCGCGCTGCGCAAGAGCGTGCGGCGCGAACACCGCCGACTGACCGACTGGGCCGTCGCCCTGCTGGCGGGAGTCGGCGGCGACCAGGCGGCGACGCGGATCCTCGTCGCCCAGTTCGACGGAATCATCCTGCACCAGCTGGTGAATCCGGCGCCGGACTTCGATCCACGCCCCGCGTTGGATCGGTTGGTGCGCGCGCTGATCGGCGGCGCGCCCGGCTGACGCCGGCGAACGGAATCGCCGCCTTGGCTGACGATCACCACTGCGGCAAAACCGCACTCGGCGGACACCCGCCAGCCACCCGCGTTCCCAATCTCTCAGGTCAGCTAGTCGTCGTCGTTCAGCAGACCCAGCTCTCGTTCGGCGTGCAGCAGGGCCAGCGCGTCGATTCCGCGGTGCAGGATCTCGTCCACGCCGACGTCATCTGCTCGCGGGCGCAGATAGATCAACGCGTCGAGGGCCGCATCACTTCCGGCGACACGCAAGGCCTCGTCACGGCTGACCGGCCCGTCACCGCATTCCTGGCGGATCACGAAGGCGTACAGGATGCGCCGGACGTCCTGCTGCAGCTCGGTCGCCTTCAGGTACCGATTGATCTCGGCGGCGGCGTCGGCGTGGGACCCCTCGGATTCGGTGACGGTTGCCGTGTAGGTGTAGTTCTCGTCGGACCGAGTCCAGCGCGCGCCGGTGAGATGGACCGTCTCGAAACCTACGTCGGAGAGCCGCTCGGCAATCTGGAACGGATCGTCACACAGTAGGTAACCGGGTGTGTGCTCAGCGAGTCCAGCCCGTTGCGGATATGCCTCCCAGACGACCTTGGTCACCCACCTAACCTAGCCGACAATTACGTTGCGCACCTGGAGAATCCGCCGAGAAGGCAGTGCTGACCGGACTGTTGCGAGGAGTCCGGTGCAAGCGAACCGGCGATCTTCCAGCCGTTGGCGATACCCGGCCTGCTGCAGACAGCCGACTATTCGCGAACCCTCGATCGCGAGTTCTTCCGTGACGAGACTGACGACGAACTGGACCGGCGCATCGCACTGCGGGCCCAACGTCGAACAATCCTCACCCGGAGCCGCCAACCGGTCAGGCTGCGCGCGGTGGTACACGAGGCAGCGCTACGAACCGTCGTAGGTAACCGGCGTGTGATGACAGCACAGTTGCGGCATGTCGCGGACATGAGCACGCGCGACAACATCGAGGTGCGGGTATTGCCATACAGAGCCGGATTTCCCTTCGGGATGGCGCTGCCACCGTTCGTGAACCTGGACTTCCCCGCGACACGCGGTGCAGGCCGAGCGAACCAGCTGTGGTGTTTGCTGAAAACTTCACAGGCGGGATGTACTTCGAGCACGCACCGGACGTACGGAGGTACCGTGAAGCGTTCGAGAGGGGGTCTTTGCGGTGAGCATAGATGCTCGTCCGAGCCGCGACATGATACGTGAGATAGCAAGGGAGCCCGTGAGTGAGCGCTGATCTGACCAATGCCCGCTGATTCAAGTCCAGTCACAGCTCCGGCGGGCAAGACTGCGTCGAGGTCGCTTTCCTCAAAGGAGGCCATGTTGGAGTCCGGGACTCCAAGAACCCGACTGGCCCCGCGCTGGTCTTCACCCCCGGCGAGTGGCAGGCGCTCACCGCAGGCGTGATCGATGCTGTGTTCAACCGCCCCACTGCCTGATCGCCCCGATTTCTCGGGCGGCCCTGCACTGGCAATCGCACCAGTGCAGGGCCTTTCAGTTCTCCAGTCACCGAACCGACTGACGGCCGTGCACGCAAATATCAACACCAGCGGCCCGTGTTGGCCAGGTTCGCTGCCGAACTCCGAAAACCCTTCGGTATCCAGTTGTTGGCCGCCTCACGGTCGACGAAATTGCGGGTCGCACGAGTCGGCCTGCTGATCCGAGCGCAGAGTGCCCGCGCCGGACACCGGTCACATGGTCCACCAGCTGCTAGCGGGTCGCTTTGAATCGAATCCTGGACAGACGCGCCAACAAGCCGAATTCGCCTGCGAGGCAAACGGAAAAGTGCAGATCAGAGTACGTTTCCGGTTGCCTGAAGCGAGTCGGGTCGGCTAGTCTTCGAACATGTGTTCGGGTGGGGAGAAATCGTTGTCGCCGGCGGTGGTGCCGCTGGCGGACGCGGTCGCGGGTCTGCTCGAGCTGCCGCTGACCAGGTTGTCCGATGACGGGGTTGTCGATCTGCTGCGTGGTATCGAGGCCTGCGCCCGCAGGTTGGCGGCGGTGTCGCACCGGCTGCTGGTAGAGGTGGAGGAGCGCTCGATCCCGGCCCGTGCCGGGGCACGTACCAGTAAGCGGTTTCTGGTGGAAACCCTGCGATTGTCCTCGGCCGACGCGGGCAGCCGGGTCGCGGCGGTGCGGGACCTCGGCGTCTGGCACACCATGGACGGCGCCGACACCGCACCAGTCCTGCCGCATACCGCCGCGGCGCAGGCTGCGGGCGAAATCTCGGCCGATCATGCACGAGGGATCGCGGCGGTGATGAAGCGGGTGCCACGCGGGATCGAGGACGCCGATCGAGAAGCGGCCGAACAGATCCTGGCCGAATTCGCCCGCTCCGGGTCCCCGGACGACATCAGCAAGGTCGGCGATCGCATCCTCGCCCACCTCGACCCCGACGGGAGACTGACTGACGACGTTGATCGGAAGAGGATGCGCGGCATCACCCTCGGGCGTCAACGCGCGGACGGCATGACCCCGATCCACGGAGAGATCACCCCACTGCTGCGGGCGCTGCTTGATCCGATCCTGGCCAAGTTCGCCCGTCCCGGCATCAACAACCCCGAAGACCCCGACAGCCCCACCGGCCTGGACGGGCCGATCGACCCCCACGCCCTGGCCGACGCCGCGCAACGTGATCACCGCTCGACCGCCCAACGCAACCACGACGCCCTGGTGGCGGTGCTGCAACCTGGGCTGGCCTTGGATCGGCTGGGCAGTCACCGGGGGTTGCCGGTGTCGGCGATTCTGACCATGAGCATTGACGATGTCGAAAAGAGGTCGGGGGTGGCGACTACTGCCTCCGGCGGCAGCGTCCCCATCGGCGAAGCATTGAAACTAGCCGAACAAGCGCACCTGTTCTTGGCCGTGTTCGACCACCGCGGGCTACCTTTACATTTGGGCCGGGCCAAGCGGCTGGCCACCCCCGCGCAACGGCTGGCGTTGATCGCCGCCCTACGCGGCTGCTCCCGCCCGGGCTGCGACGCGCCCGCCACCCTCACCGCCGTACACCACATCACCGACTACGCCCGCGGCGGCGCCACCGACATCACCAACGAAACCCTCGCCTGCGACCACTGCCACTCCCTCGTCCACGACGGACCCGGCGGCTGGAAAACCGTAATCCGCGGCGAGGATGCACGATTCCCCGGGCGAGCAGGATGGATCGCGCCACCCCACATCGACCCCGACCAGATCCCACGCGTGAACCACCGCCACCACAGCGGCGAACTACTCACCGAAACCCTCACCCGCATCCACGCACACAACCACCGACAACACGAACAACACCGCCAGCAACAGCGGCAACCCCCGCAACCCGGCAACACTGCCGCCTGATGGGAGGTAGCGGAGTAAACCGCTGGCATAGGACACGCACCTACGCCCCAGACGGACCATCTATCCGCCGAGGGGAAGCCGCGACGAAGGTGTTGCGAGGCGCCCCATCCGTCGCGAACCATCAACGGATCCCGCGCAGGCGCTGGGTCGCCTGCGTCGAAAGGCGCTGCAGCCAGGTCAGCAGTGCGTCGGTGACCTCCGCGGGCCGCTCTTCCATGACGTAGTGGTCCGGCTCGACAATGCGGGTGAGAGTGGCGTTCGCTAGTCGCCACGCCAGATCCTCGGCAATGGTGAAGGGGCAGGCGGTGTCTCGATCACCCCAGACGATCGCGGTCGGGCAGCGGACAGGTCGGCGAGCTGTGGTTCGCAGCCGCACGCTGTAACCGGCGAAATAGTCCGCGTACCGTTCGCGGCCCGAACGGGTATCCAGCCATCCGACGTAGCTGTCGAGCAGGGCGGCGTCGAAAGCACCTTGCCGAACATAGCGTTTCATGGCGCGACTGTCCGTTGCCACTTGATCTGACGCTGAAGATGGGTCGTGAGCGGTGTGCGTCAGGTAGATGGCAGACGATAGTTTGGGAGACTTGCCATATTGTTGGCGCAAACTGGTGTTGGCTATGGGCGATGTCGGCCCTCGATGCTCTGCGAGGCGACGAAGGGTTTCAATCGGTCGCGGTGCCTGACGGATCGAACTGAAAATGTTCGAGGATCCGTGGATCACCGGTGGGGGCGTTGGTAAGGCACCAGGTGTCGAAGTCCTCGCGGCGGTAACGGGCATCGGCCGGAACGAGGCGGATTTGGGGCCGCTTCTCGTCCATCCACCAGATGAGAAAGTCGGTGGTGGTGCCTTGGGTGGGCCATCGGCTGGCGCCGTCAGGAAGCAACAGAACATCGACGAATCCGGCGACGGGCAGCCCCAGATCGATGAAGATGCCGATCGTGCCAGGCCGTGGGATCAGCGCGACGGTTCCGGTCAGGCGTTGTCCGAGAACGAGTTTGGAGCGCAGCCGATCCCAGATGTCCGGGTCCGCGCGCAGGTGATCCCAGTTGTATTGATCGTGTGGTTGATCCTCGTTATCCGGTTCGGGCATGTCGGTGAGCCTATCCGTGCCAGCGGTCGGGCAGTGGAGAAGACCTCGCCGAACTGAGAGACCAGGCCAGCGCGACGACAACGAGGATGGCGATAACCTGACAACCACCTCAGATTCGCCGCATGGACCGGAGACATGTCACCGAGCCTGCGATAATGCCACCCGACCGAATCACACAGTGCCGCAGTCCGATCGAATGTCGCCCGATCATCGGCGTCGATACGCGAGTCCGGGCGGACATCGACCACGACCGCCCCGCCGTCGCGCAGCCGCAGGAAGAAGTCCGGGACATGCTGTTTCCCCCGGCCAGGACAATCGGAATGGCTGGGAGCCGATCCCGCTCACCTGCGGTGACGAGTCGAACGACATCAGCCAATCACGCTCCACCCACGATTCGTAGGTGGCGAGCAGGTGACGGCGGTCTCGCGCACGGTGACAGCATCCGAGGTGCCCGCAGGAGTCCGGTACCAGCAGGTCGATCTCGCCAGGCCGGAGAACCTGGCATCAGCGTTCGACGGGGCCGAGACGCTTTTTCTGTTGACGTCCGGTGATTTCGTCGCTGCTGGCGGCAATGTCGCTGATGTGATGGATGTCGTGCAGGGCGCCGGTATTCGGCGGGTTGTTCTGCTGTCCTCGCAAGGGGTCAGTACCGGCAGCCATCCGTCCGCGCTGGAAGACGTCGTCAAAGAATCCGGTGTCGAATGGACGATGCTGCGCCCGGGAGGCTTCGCGTCCAACGCGCTGCAGTGGGCGGAAATGGTTCGCACGCACCGAACGGTCTCGGCACCGTTCGGTGATGTCGCGCTACCGGTCATCGATCCGGCCGACATCGCCGCCGTCGCCGCTGTCACGTTGCTCGACAGCAGCCACAACGGCAGAACCTACGACCTGACCGGACCGGCACCGATCTCACCGCGCCAGCAAGCCGCCGACATCGGTGCGGCACTCGGCGAACCGGTCCGCTTCGTCGAACTGTCCCGTGCCGAGGCCAAAGCGCAGATGGTGCAGTTCATGCCCGAACCCATTGTCGAGGCCACCCTTGACATCCTCGGCTCACCCAAACCTGCCGAGCAGCAGGTCAGCCCCGACACCGAACGACTGCTCGGCCGCGGCCCGCGAACCTTCGCCGAGTGGGCCGCCCGCAACACCGCAGCCTTCAAATAGCCACTGAGATAACGTCGGGTGGCAGATCTCAATAGATTTCGGCCGAAGGTCAGTGATTCGATCACCCGCGAGGATTGTCCGGAACGGACAGCCACGTCGCACATCCTGATTCCCGACGAATTCGACGAATTCCGGCGTCACCTCGGGTTCCGGGGATCGATCAGTGTTGCGGCTCGGGTGCTGGATCCTTCGCTGTAGTCGCACGCCGCGCCGGGCGGGCGCTCGGAAGCGCCCCAGCCGAACCAATCCGGAGCGATCACCCGCCGAGTCGCCGCGAGTGCGCTGATCTGGGCCCGCCAGCAGGAGTGGTTCTGTGGGTAGCCGTGCAGCAGCAGGACCGGTTCCCCCTCGCCCCGGTCCAGACAGCGCACCCGCGCAGCCGCCACCGTCATGCTGCGCAGCCTCGTATCCGGTACCTCCGTCATGACCTCACGCTAGGCCCATCCCGGCCCCATGACATCGGCGCGTGGTGGGACCCTGTTCTTCGCCCCAGGACGGACGAATACTCCGCCAGTGCGCGGAAGCAGGCCGTTCGCCCACGGCGAGTATGGCTGAGCCCGCGATCGGCAACCGCGGACAATTACACGTGAGCACACGGTGACCAACCGTCGCACGGTCATGTATTTCACAGCTGCTCCGGAATATGCGGGAGAAGGTCCGCGGCGGCGGTCGCGCCGGTAGAAGAAGCTGTGCAGGAGGTCGACAACATGCGGGGTCGGGGCGTCGGCGTCATCGATCACCGGGATCATCCGCGCTTGTTGCATCAGGCGAGCCAGGTCCATGAACGGCGCCGCTGCTCACTGCGCTCGTCAGAATCGCACTCGCGACAACATCGAAGAGGTGATCGGCGCGCGGCGCCAGCGAGGGTTGATCGCCGAGCCAGGCGAGCATGGCGATCAACGCGAACAAATCGGCGCCATCGAGATCGCTGCGCGCCATGCCCGCAGCCTGGGCGCGGGTAAGGAGCCGCGCCCCGGCTGCGCGCAGGGTGAGGCACGAAGCGTGGAGTGCGGATTCGGTGTCCTCGATGGCGGCTGCCATCAGTACGGTCACGCCCCGATACTCGGTTGTCCACGCGACGCAGTCGCGCAGCCACGAAATGAGAGCGTCTTCGGGCGAGTTCGACGTCTCGAGCTCGCCTGCCTTTGCCGTCAGTTCGTCGAAACTCGTGCGGAGCAAGGCCTCGAGCAGCGACTCGCGCGTCGGGAAGTGACGCAACAGCGTCGCGAGGCCGACGTCGGCTCTGCGCGCGATGTCGCGCAGTGACACGTCGGCGCCTTGCTCGGTGATGGCGATGCCCGCTACTGCGAGCAGGTGGTCACGGTTCTTCCTGGCGTCGGCCCGCATCTGCTCCTCTTGACTATCCGGATCAGTGGTCCATATATTCGGATCAGTGGTCCGGATATGCGGATCACTGATCCGATAAGCGTATCCCGCAGCGCGGGCAGGAGAAAATGATGCCGACACGCACGATGAAGGCGATCCGGTTGCACGAGCACGGCGGCCCCGAAGTACTGCGTTACGACGAGGTGCCGATTCCCGAGCCGAGGTCGGGAGAGGTGGTCGTTCGCGTGCACGCGGTCGGCGTCAATCCCCCCGACTGGTATCTGCGCGACGGGCTGACCAACCTGCCTCCGGAGACGAGACCGAAGTTCAGCTTGCCCGTGATTCCGGGGACGGACGTCTCGGGCGTCGTCGAGGCCGTCGCCGCAGACGTGGACGGACTCACCGTCGGTGATGAAGTCTTCGGTCTGCTTCGCTTTCCCAGCTTCGATGGCAGCGCGTATGCCGAGTACGTGGCCGCGCCTGCGTCGGACCTCGCACGCAAGCCGGCCGGCATCGATCACATACACGCCGCCGGGACGCCGATGGCCGGGCTGACGGCTTGGCAGTTCCTGATCGAACTCGGACACGATCACCCGTCGCCCTTCCAGGCAGCGCAGCATCGCCCGATGGCGCTGAACGCCGACACGACGATGCTCATCAACGGCGCCGCGGGCGGCGTGGGGCACTTCGCACTACAGCTGGCGAAATGGAAAGGCGCCCAAGTCATCGCGGTGGCGTCGGGCGCGCACGAATCGTTCCTGCGCGACCTCGGCGCCGACCAGTTCATCGACTACACCAAGAATCGTCCCGAGGAACTCGCGCACGACGTCGACCTCGTTCTCGACACCGTCGGTGGTCGCGACAGCAGTCGCTTCCTGCGCACGATCCAGCGCGGCGGCGCCCTGTACCCGGTTTTCTTCGGCGATTACGACGACGAAGAGACCGCGAGGCTGGGCGTCACCGTCTCGGGCACCCAGGTCCGCTCGAACGGCGCGCAGCTCGCTGAACTGGGACGCCTGCTCGACGAGGGCACGGTCCGCGTCGCGATAGACAGCACATTTCCACTCGCGGACGCCCGAGCGGCACATGAACGCGCCGCCCGCGGGCACATCCAAGGCAAGATCGTGCTCACGGTCGCTCGCGAACGAGCCGTTTCGTAGCCACGTACACACGTCGGTATACCAACGGTCGCGAGATCGACTGGCCAGCAACTGATTTGCCCGTTCGATCACGTGCATATCGGTAGAAGCATTCTCGCGCATCCGGTCTCGCAGGGACGTGGTCGAAATCGGAGGACCGGTTCCAGCGAGGCGTCGGCGGTCAGGTGCCAGTTCGGTTTCGAACACCTCGGCCGCACCGTCAGAAAAATGTACGCAGTAAGTCGACTACACGCGGCGTCGGGGCGTCGGCGTCATCGATCACCGGGATGAGCCGCCACTTGTCGAAGGCAGTGCATGGGTGAGAGAGGCCGAGGCGCACAACCGCGCCGATCGGCAATTCCGTTGCGGCGGCGCCTGGTAGGCGCAAGAAGGTGTGCTGGTCGTTGAGTGCCGACACCGTGGCGTCCGGGTCCAGTGGTGTGCTTTTCGGTCCGGCGATGCGCTGTGGAATCGGGAATCCCTCATCGAATGGCAGATCGCGCTTTCCCGCATCCAGCAGGGCGAGCCCGGGCTCCGGGCGGGAGAGCGTGCGCGCCCAGCCGTGCATCGCGGAGCGCAACGGCCGCTCGCTGCGGGGTGCCGCCAAGGGCGACATGGCCGCGTAGAAGCCGTCGTCATGGATGACGTACGCCCCGGAGCGCAGGACTACCGTGGTCGCGACGCCACGTGCGCCCTGCTCGTCGGCGAGCGGGGCGAGGTATTCGACCGCCAGCTCCGGATAGGCACTGCCGCCCGCGGTGACGATCGCCGACCCCGGGAAAAGCCCGGCAGCGGCGAGTTCGTGATGCAGGCGGGCGAGTTCTGCGAGATAGTCGCGCACCGCGCGAATGCCATTCGGGGTGCGGTCGTGTGCGAGCGCGCCCTCGTAACCGCCGACCCCGGCCAGCGTCAGCCGCGACGCCCGATCGATCGCGCGCGCGACGGCATGCGCTTGCTCGACCGTCCGTGCTCCGGTCCGGCCGCGCGGCCCGCCGAGTTCGACGAGTACCCGGACGCGCTCCGATCCCGGCGCGGTGCGCAGGTGCTCGTCCATCAGCGCGACCGTCTCGACGCTGTCGGCCCAGCAGACGAACTCGAAACCAGGGTCGTTCGCCAATTCCACTGCCAACCAGTGCAATCCGACCGGATCGACCATCGCGTTGGCCAGCAGCACGCGCGCGACGCCGAAGGAGCGCGCCAGTTGCGTCTGCCAGATGGTGGCCAGGGTGATCCCCCATGAGCCCGCGGCCAGCTGATCGGCCCACAGCTGCGGGGCCATCGTAGTCTTACCGTGCGGCGCGAGTCGCACGCCGGCCGCGCGCACCCAGTCGGCCATCACCGCGATGTTCGTCGCGACCGCCGCGCGGTCGACGGTCAGCACCGGCGTTTCCAGCTGATCGAGAGCCGGTGCCATGGCGAGGAATTCTCGCACGGTACGGCCCCAGGAAGTCGGCGGCATGCCCTTGTGTTCGGGGCCGATAACGCGATCCCCGAGTGCCGCGACAGCTGATTCGTCAATCGACACGGCGCTCCTTCCCGGCCAGGTCCGGCGGCTTCTCATCTCCACTAACCGAGCATCGATGTGTTGGTGACACTATTCCCCCACGGCACGAGCCCAAGACGTGGCGGCATGGTGTTCTGCCCGGGAGCGACCGGGTGGTTCCGGGGCGGCGACACGGCTGCTCGGTCGATAGGCACGGACCTACTCAACAGTTCGAGCGTCGAAGCGGTGCCGACAGAATTCCCGCGCGCCACCCCTGGAAGTCGGCGGTATGCCGTTGAGCTGCGTGCCAATCGTGCGATCCGATGGGCCGTGACAGCCGCTACATCGATCGACACCTCGTCCCGAGCCGTCCGAGCCCGGCTCCTTGGCGGCGCACCTCTGCCCTGCGAATCGGCACCAGCCGCTCAGCCGGAGTTGCGCAGGGCGGTGGCGAGACCGTTCATGGTCAGCAGAATTCCGCGCTTGACCAATTCCGAGTCGTCCCCCGCGCGCAGGCGGCGCAGCAGCTCCACCTGCATCTGGTTGAGCGGCTCCAGGTACGGGAAGCGGTTGTGGATGGACTCGGCCAGCGAAGGGTTGTCGGCCAGGAGGTGATCGTTGCCGGTGATCGCGGCGTGCATGCGGATGGTCCTGGCGTGCTCGTCGCGGATCATGCCGAAGATCTGCTCCCGCAGCGCCACGTCGTCGACGAGTTCGGCGTAGCGGGCGGCGATGTCCAGATCGCTCTTGGCCATCACCTGAGCCAGATTGGACAGCACCGTCCGGAAGAACGGCCAGCGGCGGTACAGATCCGCCAGTGTCGCAAGACGCTCCGGGTCGCCGCCGATCCACTCCTCCAGCGCGGTGCCGGTGCCGTACCAGCCCGGCAGCATCACCCGCGCCTGGCTCCAGGACATCACCCACGGGATGGCACGCAGGTCGGCGACCGAGCTGGTCGGCTTGCGCGACGCGGGCCTGCTGCCGATGTTCAGGTCGCCGACCTCGGCGACGGGCGTCGACTGACGGAAATATTCGACGAAACCTGGTGTTTCGTGCACCAAACGCGCATACGCCGCACGGGCGCGCGCCGCCAGGTCGTCCATGATCCCGTAGGACGGCTCCGCGTCGGGCCCGAGGCCTTCCACGTCCAGCAGGGTCGACTCCAGCGTGCCCGCGATCAGCGACTCCAGATTGCGATGCGCCGCACCGGGTTCGGCGTACTTGGCGGCGATCACTTCACCCTGCTCGGTGAGCCGCAGCGAGCCGCGCACCACACCCGCGGGCTGGGCCAGGATCGCGTCGTAACTGCGTCCGCCGCCGCGGCCCACCGTGCCGCCGCGACCATGGAACAGCCGCAACCGGATTCCGGTCTTGCGGGCCACCTCGACCAGGTCCAGCTCGGCCCGGTACAACGCCCAGTTGGCGGCGAGGTATCCGCCGTCCTTGTTGGAGTCGGAGTAGCCGAGCATCACTTCCTGGCGCATGCCCTGCGCCGCAACCAGCTCGCGGTACACCGGAACCTCCAGCGCCGCGGACAGCGTGGCCGCCCCGGCGCCGAGGTCCTCGATGGTCTCGAACAGCGGCACGATGCCCACCGGGCAGCTCGGCGGCTCGCCGGGCTCACCCGGATCGAGCAGTCCGCCCTCCTTCAGCAGCAGAGCGGCTTCCAGCAGGTCGCTGACCGACGTGCACATGCTGATGATGTAGTTCGGCACCGCTTCCGCACCGAGGGCTTCCACCACCTCCCGTGCGGCGCGGACGATGCCGAGCTCCTTCGCGGCCAGCTCGCTCAGCCGCGCGTGCGGGCCGAGCAGCGGGCGGCGGGTGCTCAGCTCGGCCGCGAGCAGCTCCACCCGCCCCGCCTCCGGCAGACTCGCGTAGTCGGGGTGCACCCCTGCCCAGGCCAGCAGCTCCGCGACCACCTGCTCGTGCATCTCGGAGTTCTGCCGCATGTCCAGGCCTTGCAGGTGGAAGCCGAACGTCTCCAGGGCGTAGCGCAGCGTGGCGAGGCGGTCGTCGGCGAGCAGGTCGTCACCGCTGCGACGCAGCGAGGCGTCCACGGCGTCCAGGTCGTCCAGCACCGCCTGGGGTGTCGAGTAGGGGCGAGCCCCGGCATCGAGGCCGTTCGGCGGAACCTCCCCGAGCGCTGCCTGCGCCGTGGCGGTCAGGCGAGCACGAATATGGTGCAGCGCACGGCGATACGGCTCGTCGGCGTGCATGGCGGGATCGGGATATCCGGTCTCGGCGAGCGCGGCCACCTCGGGCGTCACCGCGACGAGCCGGGCCGACAGCGACAGCGTCTTCTCCAACTCGACCAGCTCGTGCAGATAGCGCTCGAACGCGACGCCCGCGGCGCGGTAGGCGGCCTGACGCACGACATCGGCGGTGACGTAGGGATTTCCGTCCCGGTCGCCGCCGATCCACGAGCCGGGCCGCAGCATCGGGCGCGGCAGCAGCTCCACACCGGGCCAGCGTGAGCGCAGCGCGGCGCGCACCTCGGCGTTGATCGCCGGGATCACGTCGAACAGGGTGAGGTCGTAATAGCGCAAACCCACCGAAATCTCGTCCTGGATGCGCAAACGGGCCAACCGGATCAGCGCCGTGCGCCACAGGCTGAGCACCTGGCGGCGAATCTGCGACTCGAGGTCGGCGCGCTCGCGTTCGCTCTCGGCATAGCGCTGGCGCCGCCGCAGCAACTCGGTGATCCGGGCCTGCGCGTCGAAGACGGTGCGGCGGCGGGTCTCCGTCGGGTGCGCGGTGATCACCGGCGACACCAGCGCGTCGGCCAGCAGGTCGGCGACCCGTTGGCCGTCCAGCGCCGCCGCGTCCAGCTTGCGGTAGGTCGCCGCGAGCGAGGAATCCTGTGGCGG
>NZ_BDBA01000068.1 GCF_001612745.1 Nocardia amamiensis NBRC 102102
GTGCGCGGCGCGGCGTCGGTCGCGCTGGATGTCCTCGGCCAGGTTGGCCAGCAGGACGAAGTAGCTGAACGCGCGGATGAGCGGGAGAGCCACCGCGATGTCGACACCGTGCAGCATCTCCGCGACGGCGCTGCGACCGACCTCCTCGCGGCGCACCCGGAACGCCTCGATGCGCACCCGTTCGATGAGGTCGAAGACCTCCGGTCCCTCGTGGCCGCGGATGGTGTCGCCGAGCACGCCACCGAGGAACCGGATGTCGTCACGCAGCGGCCGGGTGGCGTCCTGTGGGGTGTCGATCGTAGGTTCGCCCATGATCAGACAGTATTGTCCGGTCTGCGAATGTGTGCGACGCGGGCCACACCTGACCCGATCGGCTCAGCCCTGCAGTTCGGAAAAGCGCAGGTAGTTACCCCACGGGTCGCGGAATCCGCAGTCACGAACACCGTACGGCTGCGAGATGGGCTCCTGCGTCACCTCGACCCCGGCATCGCGCAGCCGGGCGAAGGTCGCGTCCACGGCGTCGGTGACGAAGATCAGGGTGCCCTGCGCGCCACTGGCCAGACGCGCCTGCGCCGCCGCGCGCGCCGCGTCGTCCGGCACCATCTCGGGGGTCTCCAGGATGAACTCGATCCCCGGCTGCTTCGCCGGACCGACGGTCACCCAGCGCCCGCCGGCGAACGGCAGGTCCGCGCGCACCTCGAGGCCGATCACGTCGCGGTAGAACTCCAGGGCCTTCTCCTGGTCCGCGACCAGCACGCCGATATGGGAAAGGGCGAGGTCTTTGCCGTTGCTCATGAATCTGTGCCTTCTGCTGGTTGGGGCTTGCCAACACTACAGACGACGGGCGTGCCGCAAATTCATCGGCGGATGCTGTGTTCGTCCGATGACTGCGGCGCGGTCTCCGGTGCACGCAGCATCCACTTGCCGCCCCGATCACCAGGTTCAGCCGAACGGTCCATGTCCCAGCCGTCGGCGATCGGTGATACTCGACGGCCGGGGGGAGCGGGTGGCGCAGCGCTCCGCCTGCGGCTCAGGCGGGCAGGTCGACCGTGCGGTGCAGGAGCACCTGCTCGAGCAACGAGACCAGCACGTCCTTGACCGAATCACGTTGCCTCGCATCGCATTCCAGCACCGGAACCCAACGCTCCAATTCGAGCGCCTCGCGGACCTCGTCGAGGTCGAAGTGGGTGCTGCCCTCGAAGCGGTTGACCGCGACGACGAAGGGCGTGCCGCGTTCTTCGAAGTAGTCCAGTACCGGATAGCAGTCGTCGACGCGGGTGGTGTCCACCACGATCACCGCGCCGAGCGCGCCGTCGACCAGGTCGTCCCAGAGGAAGACGAATCGGTCCTGTCCCGGTGTGCCGAACAGGTACAGAATCAGCGAACCGTCCAGGGTGATGCGGCCGAAGTCCAGGGCGACCGTGGTCTGCGTCTTGTCCTCGCGGTGTCCCGGATCGTCCACGCCGACAGCCATCTCGGTCATCGCCGCCTCCGTCACCAGCGGCTCGATTTCGGAGATGGCCCCGATGAATGTCGTCTTCCCGACGCCGAATCCGCCGCTGACCACGATTTTCACCGAGGACGGCATGGTAGGCGTACGTATGTCAGAGTGCCCGAACAAGGTCCCTGATCCTCTCGATGGCAGCGGCGGTGAGCTGGTCGGCGGCGCGCACGGTCACGTGTCCGGTGGCGGCCAGGTCGCTGACGACGACCTTCGCGACCCCGATCGGAACGCGCAGCACGGTCCCGATCTCGGCGATGGAGTGCGGCTGCTGGCACAGCCGCACGAGGGTGTGCTGTTCGAAGCGCAGCGGCGCGGACAGCGCCCCGGGCTCCGCCCGCACGAGCGTCTCGATCCGCAGTCCGTCCAGCAGCGGTGTGGTGCGTCCGGCGGTGACGACGAAGGGGCGCACGAATCGCTCGTCGCCACCGGCCGATTCGTCGGCCGGGCGGTTCGGCGGCGCGGCGAACCCGCCGTAGGTCCCCTGGACCGAGATCATCCGCGGGTCCGGCGGTCTCATCGCCGCAGCGTCTCACGTAGTTCGGCGATGAGCGCCGGGTCCAGCAGTGCGCCTGCGCGGTCGGCGAGTACGGCCATCTCGTAGCCGACCAGGCCGACGTCGCACCCGCTGTCGGCGATCACGCCGAGGCAGCTGCCGTCGCCCATCGCCGAGACAAGCAGGAACCCGCGCTTCATCTCGATCATGATCAGTTTCAGACCGTCGAACGAGTAGCTGCGCGACGCGCTTTTGGCGAGGCCGACCAAACCGGACACCATGGCGGCGAGCCGGTCGGCGGAAGTGCGGTCCAGGCCTTCGGACATCGCGATGAGCAGTCCGTCCGACGAGACCGCGACCGCCTCCCGGACTCCGTCGGTCTCGCGGACGAAGTTCGCCAGCATCCAGTTGAACGTGTGCGGGTCGGCGCTCGATAGGTGGGTGGTCACCGGATCTCCTGTATCTTGCGGGGGTTCGCGCACCCCGTCGGCTCGATGAGCGCTGCGGGATCAGGTCTCATCGGGCCTCCTCTGCGATGGGCACGGCAGGTTGGAATTCGTACGCCGAATCGTCGGCGCGGATGTCGGTAGAGCGCGCGGGGGCCGCCGGTGCGCCCCGCTGATGTCCGGTCCGGAAGGCGGACAGCATGCTGCGGGTCTCCGCAGGAGACCGATCGACCGCCGGTGCGAGCTGCGGCGGGGGCACGGCGGCGGGACCGGGACGCGCGGCAGCCGCGCGGGCTTTCTTGTTTCGCTTCACCAAGCCGTTCTTGGTGTGCTGAACTACCAGCTCCTCGGAGCCCGGTTGCACTACCGGACGTGTGGATTCGATCGTGGGAACGATTGGTGCGGCCGCCGATTCCGTTCTCGGCGAGACGAATTGGGTATAAGCGGACGCGCTGGCCACGGAGTGCGCCGGGGCCGCGAGTACCGACATGGGTGGCGCACCGATCTGATCCGCCGCAGTCACGGAAGGGCGCTGCACCCCCGCACCCGAAACGACCGGGAGCGCAGCGGTATCACCTCGCGTGGGGCCACCTGGCGCTGCGGCCGCCTGTCCGGAGTCGGTCCCGCTTTGGGCTCGGGCCGCAGTAGAGCTCTCACGCGCAGCGTCGCCCGGCTGATTCGACTCAGCCTCCAGCATTCCCGGCGGCAGCATCAGGCGCGCGACGATGCCGCTTACCGGCGAGACGCTCAGCTCGACGCCGATGCCCAGCCGCCGGGCCAGCCTGCCGACCACGTAGTGGCCGAGATTGCGGGTGGGCGCGACGACGAAGTCCTGTTCGCCGTGCAGCCGCGCGTTGGCCTGGTCCAGTTGCTCCGCGGGCATGCCCACACCGTGATCGACCACGGCGAGCAGGTACCCGCTCGGCACGGCGCGCCCATAGATCTCCACTTCGAGATCCGGCGGGGAAAAGGCGAGCCCGTTCTCGATCAGCTCGGCGAGCATGTGCGCCAGCTCGCTGGCCGCCGTCCCGCTGATCAGCACGTCGTCCATGCGCCGCAGCACCACCCTGCGGTAGTCGTCGACCTCGGACAAACCGGCCCGGATCACGTCGCTCAACGGGATCGGTTCCGCCCAGCGGCGCGGGCTCGCCTCGCCGACCAGCACGAGCAGGCTTTCGGCGTTGCGGCGCATACGGGTGGCGAGGTGATCGAGCTGGAACAGGTTCGACAGCGCCTTGGGATCGAGCTCCTCGCGCTCGAATTCGCTGATCAGATTGAGCTGGCGGCGTACCAGGTTCTGGCTGCGGCGGGCCAGGCTCACCATCGACTCGGTGGTGTTGCGGCGCACCAGCGCCTGCTCCGACGCGAGTTCGAACGCGGTGGACTGCACCCGGTCCAGCGCTCCGGCCACCGCGGCGATCTCGGCGCTCGCTCCCGGTGGTGTGCGCACCGGCGCGGGCGGGTCCGGCCGGGTGTCGGCGCCGGTGCGCCAGGCGGCGATCACGTCGGGCAGGCGCCTGCCCGAGACGTC
>NZ_BDBA01000069.1 GCF_001612745.1 Nocardia amamiensis NBRC 102102
CTAAGAACCTGAGCGCGCAAACCTGAACCGGTTTGCTACTGTTTTCTCGATGAAGTGATTTCTGTTGACTGGTTTCTACCGGTGTCTGACGATCGAAATCATGAAAGAAAACATGCGAAACGATCTGCCTGAAGACACAACCGTGCGCTTAACGTTCCTGGGCAAACACACCCAGGGCGGAGATTCGCCCACGTTGTACTTCACCGATCACGGCACCTACATCGTGCAGGGCTGGAAGGTACCCGGTTACGACGACCAAGTGGAGATTTCGCACCCGCTACTCGCGTTCCTCGAGCCGGGGACGTGCCTGGGCGTGTTGCTCCAGGACACCGGCCACGGGACCTTCATCCTCAGTGGCGAGCCGGTGACCGATCCAGAGGCGTTGGCGCAGATGGACATACCAGACCATGAGACCTGCATCGAGGTACCGCAGGGGAAGGAGATCAGGAAGTATGCAACTCCTGCGGCATGAGGCGTTCTTCGACCTCTTCCGAACGTTTAAGCACACGGCCTGCCATCTCGAAGTAGTCGACACCTACAACACACCGGACGAGTCCGAGCCGTTCCGCAAATTCCTCGCCGGAGAGCCGGACGACTTCGAGTGGTTCGAGGACTGGACGAACCTCGTCCGCGAGGTAACGGTGTCCGGGAAGGTGATGCGGCGTGCTCGCGTGGTCACGGAGCCGAATGTCGACTACACCCGTTGGGGTCTCGTCGTCGCGCATCGGAACATCGAGGCCGGCGAGGTGATCCGGTACCTTCCTCGCCACCAGATCGACCCGAGCGAACTGTCTTCGGATGACTTCTGGCTGTTCGATGACAACCTCGTGTCCTTCACCACCTTCACTCCCGATGGTGCTGCGGGCGGAGGCGCGGCCACGACGGACCCCGTAATAGTCGAATACATTCGCGGCGTGTGGAATCGGGTGTGGGACAAGGCCATCCCCCATGCTGAATACATCCGGGCGTGACCACAACCGCGAAACAGGCCCGCGAGGCGTTCGGTGAGCGCCTGCGCAACCTCCGTAAGGACGCTGGGCTGACCGGCAGGCAACTCGCTGAGCTTGCCGGTTGGCCTGGCTCCAAAGTCTCGAAAATCGAGTACGGCAGGCAAGTACCGACCGATGACGACGTGCGCGTCTGGTGCATCCATACCCGCAGTGCCGATCAAGTGCCCGACCTCATCGCTACGCTGCGCAACGTCGAGACGGCATATCTCGAATGGCGTCGGATGCGCCTCCCACACAGACAGAAACAATCCATAGCTGTCGCGGACAAGACCAACCTCATGCGCTGGTTTGAGCCGGTCCTGATGCCGGGCCTGTTGCAGACACCGCCGTACGCCGAAGCGATTCTTCGCCGGGTACTCGACTTCTACGACGGACCAGGCGACGACCTCGAATCCAGCCTTGCCGCGCGCCTCGAACGTCAGCAAGTGCTGTACCGAGGCAATCACCGCTTCTACTTCATCCTCGCCGAACAGGTTCTCCACACCCGCGTGGGCACCGCGGACGTAATGCGCGAACAGATGGACCGCTTGCTCACGGCGATGTCTCTGCCTCGCGTCGTTCTGGGCATCGTCCCGTCAGCGCACCAGTACACCGCGCCTACCAACAACTTCATCATGTTCGACAGCCGCATGGTGCAGGTAGAGACCATCTCCGCAGAGCTGACGATCACCCAGCCCAGCGAGATAGCGTTGTACGAGAAGGCATTCCATCGCCTCAAGGACCAAGCGATCCATGGGCAGGACGCGCGGGCGATGATCGCCGCGGCGATGGACCGGTTTCGCGTTAGGTGACTTCACTTGCGCCAGAACCGGAAGCACTCGGCAAGCCCACGCAGAATCTCGGCTTTATACCTCGCGGGCACGCCGTGCATAGTGAGCGCGATCGCCACGGTCCGGCCAATCGTTGCAACGACCAACGACACAGCTGCGAGGAGCAGCACGGCAGTCATCATCGGAGTTTCATCACTTTCCTCGGTTCTTGGATCAAGTCGAGTGAACCGTGAAATTCGCCGACCGATGCCCCGGCATCCTGCGGTTCTCAAAGAATCGATGGATAACTCACACAGCTGTGGATAACTGTGGACCGTCGCGGGTTCGCTGCACCGCCGCCCGCCGAAGCTGGGCGGGCGGCGGGCGGCGGGCGGTCGTTACGAGACGACCGGCAGGTAGACCGCGTTGCCGCTGCTGGCGAACTCGGCGGACTTCTCCGCCATGCCCGCCTCCAGCGCCTCGGTCTCGTCCAGGCCCTGTTTGGCGGCGTATTCGCGCACGTCGGCGGAGATCCGCATGGAGCAGAACTTCGGCCCGCACATGGAACAGAAGTGCGCGGTCTTGGCGGGTTCGGCGGGCAGGGTCTCGTCGTGATATTCGCGGGCGGTGTCCGGGTCCAGCGACAGTGCGAACTGGTCGCGCCAGCGGAATTCGAAGCGTGCCTTGGACAATTCGTTGTCGCGGTCCTGTGCGTGCGGGTGTCCCTTGGCGAGGTCGGCGGCGTGTGCGGCGATCTTGTAGGTGATCACGCCCACCTTCACGTCGTCGCGATTGGGGAGGCCGAGGTGTTCCTTCGGCGTGACGTAGCAGAGCATGGCGGTGCCCGCCTGGGCGATGATCGCGGCACCGATCGCCGAGGTGATGTGGTCGTAGGCGGGCGCGATGTCGGTGGCGAGCGGGCCGAGGGTGTAGAAGGGCGCCTCCTCGCACAGCTCCTCCTCCAGCCGCACGTTCTCCACGATCTTGTGCATCGGCACGTGGCCCGGACCTTCGATCATCACCTGCACGCCATGCGATTTCGCGATCTTGGTCAGTTCGCCGAGGGTGCGCAGCTCGGCGAACTGCGCCTCGTCGTTGGCGTCGGCGATGGAACCGGGCCGAAGGCCGTCACCGAGGGAGAAGGTGACGTCGTAGCGCGCGAGGATCTCGCAAAGTTCCTCGAAGTGCGTGTACAGGAACGATTCCTGATGATGCGCCAGGCACCACGCGGCCATGATCGACCCGCCGCGCGAGACGATGCCGGTGACGCGCTTGGCGGTCAGCGGCACGTAGCGCAGCAGCACGCCCGCGTGCACGGTCATGTAGTCCACGCCCTGATCGCACTGCTCGAGCACGGTGTCGCGGTAGATCTCCCAGGTCAGCTTGGTCGGATCGCCGTTCACCTTCTCCAGCGCCTGGTAGATCGGCACGGTGCCGACCGGAACCGGGGAGTTGCGCAGAATCCACTCGCGGGTCTCGTGGATGTTCTTGCCGGTGGACAGGTCCATGATGGTGTCGGCGCCCCAGCGGGTGGCCCACACCATCTTCTCCACTTCCTCGGCGATCGAGGAGGAGACGGCCGAGTTGCCGATATTCGCATTGATCTTGACCAGGAACTTCTTGCCGATGATGGTCGGCTCGAGCTCCGGGTGCTTGTGGTTGGCCGGGATCACCGCACGACCCGCCGCCACCTCTTCGCGTACCAGCTCCGGCGAAACGCCTTCGCGCGCGGCGATGAAGCGCATCTCCGGCGTGACGATGCCTTGGCGCGCCCAGGCGAGCTGCGTGCGCGGACCTTCTACCTCGGGCTTCGCCCAGGTGTCGCGCAGCTTCGGTAGTCCGGCTTCCACGTCGATGGACGCCGTGTCGTCGGTGTACGGACCCGACGTGTCGTAGACGTCGAAGTGCTCACCGTTGGTCAGGTTGATCCGGCGCACCGGAATGCGCAGGTCGTCGACCTCGAGATAGTGCTTGACGCTGCCCTCGATGGGGCCGGTGGTGACGCTGTCGACAGGCGCGGAACTGCCGTCGGACGCAGCGGTGGGTGCCATTCTTCCTCCCTACGCCGGCATTACCCGGTCAGGTTCATACGGTCGACGGCCCTGACGCCTCTCGGCTAGCCGTCCTCTCAGCCCGCTGGTGCGAGCCCCCGTTGGTGCTGAAATTTCCCGCCCGACCATACCCGGCCGTGCCGCGCGCGTGCCCGGGGATTCGACAGGATCGGGTGAACTCCGAGGTCGGCGCGGTCGGTGGCCCAACTACGCCGCCGACTCGAAGCCGTCCGCCGACTCCCTCGACGGGTCTCGCCGCAGCGTTCCCGCAGCCCGATCGAGAAACGGCGCCCGCAGAACCGGCACCTGCTCCTCGGATGGACCTCGCCTCACCGCTCCCGCGGCCCGATCGGGAATCCGAGCGCGCCGAACGTCGCGTTGAGGTTGATCTCGATCTGGGACAGCAGCGCGTCGGCGTCGGCGAGCATGGATACCACGTTCTCGGTGCGGCAGCCGACCTGGTCCGGCGCGCTCGGCGCCAGCCGCGCCTTCAACCAGTTGAAGGTGTCCGCCATGCCGAGCGACGGCAAGCTCAGGTGCTCGCTGAGATGGTCGCGTTGGTAGATCACGGACGCGCCGCCCGCGCAATACCTCTGGGCCAGAACATCATTGGTCCAGATCGGCACCGCCTCGTCCCAGACGCCGTGGTAGAGGAAAATCGGTGCGGTCGGGGTATTCCGGCCGAGCACCGTCGCGTCGAAGACCTCCGCTATCTCCGGTACGGCGAGGAAATCCGCGATCGGAATCGTCAGCATGCGCTGGTAGTCGACGAACATCTGGCTCAATGCGTTACGCGGAAGACATTGCGCCGCAGTGCGATCCATCAGCGCTCGGCCCTCCTGCGTCAGGTAGCGATCGGACGCAGCGCGGAATTCCGGGTACGCCTTGCGCAGCGAGGAGATGCCGATACCGATGAGACTGGCGAACATCGAGCCGTTGACGTGCAACAGGGACACCACATCCGAGGTGGGCGCACCGAGCGCGATGCCTTTGACGTTCAGTTCGGGGGCATAGGTCGGCTGCATCTCCGCCGCCCAGCCCGAGGCCATCCCGCCGCCGGAGTACCCCCACAGCGCGACCGGCGTGTTCGCGCCGTCCAGGCCCAGCGGCTCGAAACGTTCGGCGGCGCGAATGCCGTCGAGGGTCATGTAGCCGGGCTCCTCGGCCACCGCGAGATGCCCCTCCAGCCCCTCGTAGTCCGGGATGGAGACCGCCCAACCCTGGCTGAGCAGCGCGGCGACCGCGATCAATTCACTCTGCGAGTGGATGCCTTCGAGACCCGGCAGCCCCGCGCCTTGTCGCAGCACGAACGACGGGGCGCAAGCGGGGCTCGCGCTGTCGTAGTAGAACTGCAGCGATACCAGCGGGCGAGACCGATTCGGATCCGCGCCCGCGGGCAACAGCACCGTGGTCACCGCCGCCGCGGGTCGCCCGAACAGATCGGTGGTCCGATACAGCAACTGCCAGGACCGAACGTTCAGCGGCAGCACGGTGAGCGCGGCCAGCCGTACCTCCCGTGCGCGGAGAATATCGCCCGGCTCGCGGGACTCGAACCCCTCGGGCGGCTGATAGAACGAATCCGCTTGCGGCAGCGGCACTGCCGTAGCCGGCACGCCTCCCGCGAGCATGACGCAGCCCGCCGTCACCACCGCCACGATCGCCGTTGCCAGCACGCGTACCCCGCGGCCGGCCAGATCTCCCTTGATCACCGGCACGTCCTTCCCTCATCGACGTGACAGTGATTACAACACGATGACAAGTTACCAACAAGAGCTCTTGTTGAAACTGGACGATCGGCGGCCGGCGGCCGGTGTCGTGGTCAGTTGCCTTCGGTCGATTCCGGTGTGGCGGAGTGGTCCGGCAAGCCGTGGGTGCGGCGGGCTTCCTTCATCTCGGCCTCGTAGACGTGCCTGCGGCCGTCGAGGAGTTCGTCCCGCACCGCACGCTCGATACTGCGGAACAGGTCGAAGTATCCGTCGTCGTATTCCTCGACAACCTGGAATGTCCAGCGTCCCGCGATTACGTTGCGGCCGATCAACTCGGTGGAGATCCGGTCGGCGATCTGGAGGTGGCCCGCCACGCGGAACTGATCCACCGCGAGGTCGAGCATGAGGTCGGCACGGCCGGTCAACTGATGGAAGGCGTACAGGTGGCCGCGGGCGCGCTCGGCGGTCTCCAGCGCCTCGGAGAGCTTCCCGGTGGCGGCGACCGTGGCGTCGTCGACGCCGTCGGGCCTGCGGTGACGAACATCCGGGCGGTCGGTCATGACCTCGCTCCTTCGTCTGCTCCGGGTTGCGGTCGTGATCTCCGCGGGGCTGACCGGCTGGTGTCGGAGATCGAACTCGTGTAGCGGCGGTACCCGAGTACGCCGCTCTCAAGCACGCGGCGCGGCGGACGCGCCGACCGGTCCCGGCTATCGTCGAGACATGACCCGCAGCACCTCCGCCGCGCGGCCTGCCGCTACCGGGTCCCGGCGCCGGATCCGTGGCCTCGACGCCGAGCAGCGCAGCGCCCAGCGGCGTAGCCAACTCCTCAAGGCCGCCACCGAACTGTTTGCCGAGCAAGGATTTTCGGCAACATCGATCGAGCAGATCTGTCAGCGCGCCTACGTCGGAACCAAGGGCTTCTACGATCATTTCGACAGCAAGGAAGCGTGCTACATCGCGCTGCTCGAGCAGGTGACCGCACAGATCCAGCAACGCGTCGCCGATGTCGCGGCCGCAGTCGCGGATTCGCCGTGGCCACATCGGGTGGAGGCAATCGTCGGCGCCTTCGTGCACGCCATCACGGACGATCCGCGGCTGGGCAAGGTCACCTTCGGCGAAGCCGGTGGCATCTCGCCCGCCGTCGAGCGGCAACGGCGGAGCAATCGACGCTGGGCGGCGGCGTTCCTGGACCGGCAGTGGGCGGAGGAGGTCGCGAAAGACCACGACGAGGAGCGCGGACGCCTGGCGTTGGCGCTCGCCACCATTGGCGGCATGTTCGAATTGGTCACCGACTGGCTACATCACGACAACACGGCCGACTCGGCTCCCGCCCTCATCGACGACCTGACCAGATTCATCACGGTCGTCGACGCGGGACGCCGAGCCTCCCCGTGAACCGCACACCCTACTTTCCCGCGCGCAGCAGCGCGGTCACCCGCAACGACGTCTCGTGCAGCCGGTTGAACACTTCCACCACGAGTTCCATCTGCTCGGCGGTGTAATCCGCCATCGCCGCCCCGAATTCCCGCGCCAGGATCTCGTAGTGCGGGGCGATCTCGTCGATGCGCTCCTGGATCACGCTCACGATGACCCGCCGCCGGTCCTGCTCGTCGTGCTCGCGGAGGACGTAGCCCGCCTTCAGCAACCGGTCGATCATCCGGGTGATCGCTCCGGTGGTCAGACCCGTCTGCGTCGCGAGTTCCCCCGCGGTGGCCGGGCCGCCGAGACGCAGCAGGTTCAGGCAGCGCAGGTCGGTCACGTGCAGGCCGAGTCGATCGGCGACCGCCTGGTGCATCATCACGGCGTCGGTGGCGCTGCGCTGGGCGGCCATGGTCAGCGCGGCATCCAGCTCGGCACGCTTCGGCATATTGACAACCTCGCGTTACTCGGTCAGTATCTTACTCAGTCAACTACTTACTCGATCAGTTGTTGATCGATTCATTCTACTGGAGATGTCATGACCGTCGACCAGCGCACCGACGCGGACGCTATCCGTCAACTGATCACCCGCCAGGGCGAAGCCTGGGCCGAGGGCGATGCCGAGGCTTTCGCCGAGGTGTTCACCGAGGACGCGGACTACGTCACCTGGGTGGGCTCACACTTCAAAGGCCGCGCCGCGATCGCCGCCTCGCACGTGCCGCTGTTCGAGAAGTACCTGAAGGGCACCCGTTTGGACGGGGAAATCACCCAGCTTCGTTTTCTCACACCGGATGTCGCCGTCATCCACAGCAAAGGCGCGGTGCTCAAAGGCAAGCAGCGACGCACTCGGCGCAACACCAAGATGCAGACCACCATCGCCGTACGACAGGACGGTCGATGGCTGTTCGCCGCCTTCCAGAACACCAAATACCACTGGTTTATGGAAACCCTTGCCGCCTGGTTCGATTCGCGCCAGGCACCGTCCGAGGTGGCCGGATAGAGTCTCGTTCCAGTGGATCGTCATTTCCAGGGAAGGCAACCGGCGATCCGGAGGCGGGTCGCCAATCCGGAGGAAACGCCGGCGCTGGAACCGTTGCCCGCGGTGAGAGCCAGCAGGACGTCCGCACCGAGCCCGGCACCGAAAGAACATCCCAGCACGTTGAGGTCGATCCAGATGACTTCGTCCGGCCCACTGGGCGCGGGCTCATCGGCGTGCGCCGGGCTTGCTCCGGCCACGATGGCGGCGGCCAGTATCACGGCGATGAGGCCGCCCTTGATGGATCGCACTTGCCCTCCTGGTGCGCGCTCGGCGCAGTTGTCGTGCCTCGATTGATGCGTTGCGGGCGTCCGTCGCGCCGGGCCGACGTTTCGCCGCGCACATGATTGACCGATCGGGCACAGGGGAAACACGCCTGAGCGTCACGTCACACGTTTTATAGCCCGGAAATCGCTGTTCTCTGTTGTAGTTGCCGTGAGCGTCGTGTCTGGCGGCGGCCGGTTTGCCGTTGCGACAGGTCACGTCGAACTCCTCGGGAAACTGTTCGAGGAAGCTGTCCGCTCAGCGTGCGGGAACCGTCGAAGGCAGGTAGATGCCGCCGGCAAGTCAGGCACCACTGTGTAGCGGGAATGGTTTGCAGGAGGTGGATCGGGATCTCGGTGTGACAGCCACGGCAGCGGCCGTAGCGGCCTGTAGTGATGAGGGTGAAGGTTTCATCAATGTCGGCCAACGCGTGCCGTGCGGCCGCGGCCAGTTTCTTGGTGACCTCATACCTGGCCGCATCAGCCGCGTCGGTGGGTACGGCGGCGCGATCGATCTCGGCTTCGAGTTCGGCCAGCTGCTGCACGCGGAAGCGGCGTTGCTGATTCAGTCTGGCACGCAGCGCCGGTAGGTGGTCGGTAAGGCGTTCGGGTGAAACAGGGTGGTCGCCGGTCATCCGGGTCTCCAGAACTAGTGGTTCGGGGTTGTGGTGGGCCTGGTCGGTGTCAATGCACGGGAGCGGCCCTTGTGGTCGCAATGGTCGCGGTGCGGATGCCGGGCACTGTGCGGGTCAAGGCAATGGCGATGCGCCGCTCGGATTCGTCGGCGAACCGGCCGGAGACGCTGGCGTCGCCGTCGTCGACGGTGACATGCCACCGCCGTGCGCCGGTGTATTCGTCGAGGAGGATCTGTGCGTCGGCCGCGAGTGTGTCGTCGGGGGTGAGCATGATTCGTAACGCGTCCCCGCGGCTGAACATCCCGACCACGCGACCGTCGGCATCGACGACGGGCAGGCTGCGCACTCCGCGCGTTACCAGCCTGCTCATGACCTCGGCCAGGGCCGCGTTGCCGGGGACCGACACCGCCGGTGTGGTCATCATGGCGCGGACGGTGTCGTCGAGTTCGCCGGCCCTCAACAGGTCACCGCTGGTGAGGATCCCGATAAGGCGATCGTCCCGGTCGAGAACGGGCAACGCCGCGTAACCCAGTTCGGTGAGCATCAGCGCCGCCTCACGTGCTGTGCTGTTGTGCCGCACGGCGACGATTGGTCTTTGCATGACCTCGCAAACCCGCATGTTCCTCATTCCGTTCAACTCCGCTTCACTTGTCCCGGATCGGCTCGAAAGGGCGGATCCCTTTATCGGGCCGTCGTCGTGTCCTCCGGGTGCTGGCTCCGTCAATCCGTAGGGAGACCGTGTGGAGCAGCATCACTCCCCATTTCGCTGGCCCTACCTGCGGTTTCTGTTCAACTCCATGATGGCCGTTGGGTAGCAGCGGTCGGTTGAGCTGATCCGACAATCGCGGCGCCGGGATTTGTGGCGATGAGACAGCGTGGGTGGGTCAGGCGTTGTCGGTGACGGCGAGTTCGATCAGCATGGCGAGCCGTTTGCGGGGGTCGTCCAAGTCGAGGTCGGTCACCTCTGCCATCTTGCGCAGCCGATTACGGACGGTGTTCTCGTGCACGCCCAGCTGCGCACCCGCCTCCACCGGGTCGCCCTGCGCCTGCAACCAGGCGCGCAGTGTTGCCACATACTGGGTGGAGTTCGTGCTGTCATGGCGCCGCAACTCCGACACCGGTCCCCGGGCGGGGGTGCGTCCGGAAAGCCCTGCGGTGCGCAACCGTTGTAGCAGGATTTCGTCCCACGACTCGTCATAGGCGGGAGGCTCGGTACCCGCTGAGCGGGCCTCGTGCAGTGCCAGGCATTCGTCGGCCTCTTGGCGCGCCAACGCCAATTCCGTGGCCCGGGCGACACCGCTGATGCCGGCCGACATTGTCATCTGTGCGGGCAGTGCCGCCTGTCGCTCGCTTATCCAGCGGCGTGCCGTGGCCGCCTGATCAGCGGGCAGCACGGTGTAGACGGTGTCGCCGACCAAGGCGCTGCGGCTCGAACGCGACCAGCCGAATCCGGTGGTTGCTCGCTCGAAGATCAACAGCAGCGCGGCGTGCTGCTCGTCGGCGATTCGAGAGCGCAGCGCGATCACCCGCAAGCTTTCCGGTGCCAACCCCAGTCTGCTGGCGACCGTCGTCGCGTCCGCGGCGCCTTCAAGTAAACGGATCACCAGTTCGGATTCCACCTGACGTTCCAGGTCTGCGCTGGCCCGTGACCGCAGCAGATGCAGGGCCACCGTGCGCGCGCCGTCGGTCAAGGCCTGGTATCGAGCCCCATCCAACGGCGCGGGGCAGGATACCCATACCGAGCCCAGCAGTTGGCGGCCCACGCGCACAGCCACGACCATCCGCCCCGTCATCCCACGTTCTGTCTGCGCGGGAACGAACAACGGTTCCGCCGAGGACGCCAAATGTGCGAAGACACCGTGCGCATCGAACACCGCGCGCAACCACTGCGGCATCTGCCTGCCCAGGATCGTCTCCACTCGTGCGGGGTCGAGGTGCTGCTGCGGCCTGGAATACGCCAGCACCCGAGACCGGCGGTCCTCGATCGTCACCGCACCCCCGACCGCGTCGGCCAGACTGTCGGCCAAGGCAAACAAATCGGTCGGGCCGCGACCGGCCTCGGTCTCGCGGCCTTCCAGTACCAGCCCGTAGACCACCGCCGCCACCTCGCTCCAGGCCACCGCAGGGTCGACCACCATCACGGCCACGCCCTCGATCTCCGACTCATCCTCGGTCTCCTCACCCCCACGGATGAGCGCGACAACAGCCCGCGCCGAGACCGCCCAGTCCACCACCTCCGATACCGAGCGCGCCCCGATCCCCAGCAGCACATCGCCCGCTTCCGCCGGGTCCTGCTCGGCCCCTTGAATCACCACACTGCGCAATGGGGTGGACCGGGGAACCGAACCCAAGCGCAAACGGATCCCATAGCCACCCAGCACATTCGCCAACCGGTCCAACGTCACCATGAGCCGCTCCGATATCGAGCTGGTGAGATCTGCTAGTCCACTGCGTCAGCGGAACCGTTCGCGGTAGCGCGCCTCGGCGGCGTCGGCAACGGTGCTGCCGATATCCAGGGACTCGCCGCGCAGATACCCAGCGACACCGAGGACGGTGACGATGCAGCCGGATGTCCAGGCCGTCCATGCGGCGCCGCCCCCAGCGAAGTCACCGACCCACGGCGCGAGGAACAATGCAAACCCCACGACGGCCAGGGCCAGGTAATCGCGCGTGGGGTCGCCTGCGAGCAACGACCACAACGCGGTTACCGCAGTGAGGCCACCTAGACCGATCATGACGGCAGTCGCCACAGTGGATGAGTGCACCACCGTGCCCGCCAGCACTACGGTCACGACTCCCACGACGAGCGCCCCCCGGCTTATCCAATAACTGAGGGCGCTGCGCTCGGCCGCGCCGGTGCTGTAGTCGCGGATGCCGGATGCGGTGGGCGGATTACCCCGGGCCCATGCCATGGCCCCGAGTGCCATGGCGAGAAACCCCGCTATCCACGCTGTCCACGCGGCCCCACGATCAGGGACGAAACCGCCGCCGAGCCAGGGCAGCAGGAACATCGCCAAGCCGATTACGAACAGGCCCCAATGATCGGGAGTCCGATTCCGCGCCGGTAGCGACAACACCCCGAAGAACGCTATGAACGCACCGAACCCGAACGTCAGACCCTCGCCGACTCGGGTTGAACTCACTGTGACCGACGCCACCACCGCGGCGATCCCCACCACCAGCGCCGCCCACCCCACCCACGTGGACCTTCCCATCAGTTTCACCTCCGCTCCCAGCCGCGTGGCTTTGCAACGAACGCACCACCCAGCACACGAGCAGTCGCACTCGCCCCATGGCGAACTTCCCGGACCTGGCCAATGCAAACTCGACGACAAGAATCCCCAGGCCACCCCGCGTTCGCCGACCTGATCGAGGTCCAGACGATCGCCCATCGGCGACCATGCCGGGATCCGCCCTAGCAGCCACAGGTTCAGACTTCCATCGAGACATGCGAGGCACTGCCGCACGCTAGCGGAGCATCTGGTCGCTCAGACGCCGGGCGGCACGATCGGTCCGCTCGACCTCGCCGGTGATCACTCGATCCTGGAGTATGCCGCGTAGACCCGAGACCAGCAGGGTAGCTACCACTTCTGGATCGTCGGCGACGTCCAGACGGCGCAGCCCGCTGGTGAGTGCCGAGATGAACGTGGCGATGGCCGCGGTGGCGTAGTCCATATACGGACTGCGCGGCACACAGGCCGCACCGAGGACTTGGAGCATCACCTTGACGCTCGTGACGCCCGCACCCGAGGTGTTGGCGGTCCAGAAATCCCACAGCCGTTCCCGGAGTTCGGCCGCGTCGGTGATGTCGGCGAACAGGGCCGTGATGTCGGGGCGCTGGGTCGCCAGCGCCTGGACCAGGAGCTCTTCCTTGGTCGTGAAGTAGTAGATCAGCATGCGCGAGCTGGTGCCGAGTTCGGCGGCCAGCGGCCGCAGCGACAGGTCCACGAGGCCGTGATCGGCGATGTAGCGCACGACGGCGGCGAGGAGTTCGGCGCGTTTGGCGTGGTCGAGAGGGCGGGCCATGAGTTGACTGTAGCGACTGGTACAGGTATTCATGACATCGCGACTGTAACAATCGCTTCAGAAACTCGGAGTTCGGTCGTGATCACCGGATACGCGGCCACCACGTCACTCGCCGACGACATGGACACGACTTGGTCCGAACTGCTGGCGGGACGCAGCGGGATCGGTGTGCTCGATGACGATTTCGTGGCCGAGTACGACCTGCCGGTCCGGATCGGCGGAAAGCTGAAGTCACACCCCGGCGCCGAATTGACCCGGATCGAACAGCGCCGCCACTCCTACGTCGAGCAGATGGCGCTGGTGCTCGGCCGCCGGGTCTGGCGCTCGGCGGGCGCACCCGAGGTGGATGGTGCGCGGCTGGCCGTGGCCATCGGGACCGGACTCGGCGGCGGCGACGCGCTCATCGCTGCAGTCGACGCGATGCGCGAGGGCGGGTACCGCAGGGTGTCGCCGATGTCGGTGCCCATGGTGATGCCGAATGGGCCCGCCGCCACCGTTGGACTCGAGATCGGGGCCAGAGCAGGTGTTTTCGCGCCGGTCTCGGCCTGCTCGTCTGGTTCCGAAGCCATCGCGCACGCGTGGCGACTGATCACGACCGGCGAGGCGGACGTGGTGGTCGCGGGCGGGGTGGAAGGGCATATCGATGCCGTGCCCATCGCGAGCTTCGCCATGATGCGCGCCATGAGCACCCGTAACGACCAACCGGAACGCGCCTCACGTCCCTTCGACCGGGACCGCGACGGCTTCGTCTTCGGCGAAGCGGGCGCCCTGTTGGTGCTCGAGTCCGAACGACATGCACGGACCCGCGGAGCCACCGTGCACGGCAGGGTGCTCGGTGCGGGCATCACGTCGGACGCTTATCACATCGTCGCCTCCGAACCGGAGGGCATCGGCGCCGCCCGAGCCATGCGCAAGGCCATCCAGACCGCGGGATTGCGGGTTTCGGATATCCAGCATGTCAACGCGCACGCCACGTCGACATCCATCGGCGACGCCTCGGAAGCCAACGCGATCACATCCGTCGTCCCCGACGCATCGGTCTACGCTCCCAAATCCGCGCTAGGGCATTCGATCGGAGCCGTCGGCGCCCTGGAATCTCTTGTCACCATGCTTACCCTGCGTGACCAAGTCGTTCCCCCCACGCTGAATCTCGACAACCGCGACCCGGCGATCGATCTCGACATCGTCGCGGACGCAGCGCGGCCCCAGCGCATCGACTTCGCGCTGAACAACTCGTTCGGGTTCGGCGGCCACAATGTCGCCCTCGCGTTCGGCCGGGTCTGACCGTACCCCGCTAGCGATGCGGGCTACAGTCGATACATAACAGACCGATCGTCCCAAAGAACGGACAACGACGTGAGTGAGCGTCAGCGAGCGAACCGAGGACACAGCGCGCTCTCGCGCGCGACGCAGCCGAGCGCCGGCGAGGCGATGTCGTGAGCGACGCATTCTATCTGCCCGATCCGGAGCACTCGGATCGGTTCCTCTCCACCGAACTCACCCGCGGCCCCTGGTCGCCGGACGCCCAGCATGCGGGGCCGCCCTCCGCGCTGCTCGGTCACGTGATCGAACGGTGCGAGCCGCGGCCCGGGTTTCAGGTCGGGCGCGTCGCGGTCGAAATCCTCGGCCCAGTGCCGCTGGTACCGCTGACGGCGACGGCCCGCGTCGCCCGCCCCGGCCGCAGCGTCGAGCTGATCGAGGCCACGCTCTCCACTGATCGCGGGCCGGTGATGCGGGCGAATGCCTGGCGATTCAAGCTCGCCGAGCCGGAATTGCCGGTACCGGAACGCTTCGTGCCCACCGGGGTGCGCCCAGGACCCGAACAGGCATCGGTTCCAGCACAGTTCCCCTCCGCCCAACCCGTCGGTTTCCATACCGCCATCGAATACCGCTTCGTCAGCGGCACTTTCACCGAACCGGGCCCGGCCATCTGCTGGATCAGGCTCAAACACCCGATCGTCGCGGGTACCGATCCGAGCCCGCTGGAACGTACTCTCGCGGCCGCCGATTCCGGCAATGGCGTCAGCGCGGTGCTGGACTGGTCGAAATACCTGTTCATCAACACCGATTTGACCGTGACGCTGCATCGTCAGCCAGCGGGCGAATGGGTCTGCCTCGACGCCGTCACCTATCCCCAACCCCACGGCATAGGCATGGCCGAATCGTCGCTGTATGACGAAAAAGGCCCACTGGGCCGCAGCACACAAACCCTATTCCTCGGCACCCGATAGCCTCAGCCGCCCTCGATCTCGTGTGGGTCGCCGAGGGACGGACCGATGCCTGCGTCATGCTGTCCAATAAGCCCTGGGATACGGCCGCTGGTGTGGTCATCGCCCGCGAAGCAGGCGCTACCGTCGTCGACTCGACCTCCCGGCGGCACAGTCTCGACTCTCCTGACACCATCGCCGCATCTTCCGCCGTCGCCGACGAATTCGTGAATCTGATCAACAAATCGATCCACTGATCAACGGCACAACCAGGACCTGGTTTGCACCGGCAATTGACCCCGAGGGTTTGCTCAGGGGCGGGTGGAGATCTGCTGGACGGCCCAGCCGTTCCCGTCGGGGTCGGTGAAGAAGAAGAAACCGACGTTGTCGAGCGGGTCGGGCATGGGGGTCGGGTTCTCGCCCAGGACCTGGATCTCGGTCACCTCGACGCCGCGGGAGACCAGTTCTTTGTGCGCCCTGAGCAAATCGTTGACCACCAGTTGCAGGCCTTGCTGTGAGCCGGGCTCCATGTCCGGCACCGCGCCCGTGCCGATGACGATCGAGCAGCCCGAACCGGGCGGGGTGAACTGCACGATGCGGACGTCATCGCCGATCTTGGTGTCGTGGTCGACGGCGAAGCCCAGCTTTTCCGCGTAGAACTCCTTGGCTCGGTCGATATCCGACACGGGCACGATCACTACCTCGAGGGTCCAGTTCATGGCGCATCCTTTCGGGGGCGGACAGCGGTATTCGTACCAGTGCAGACGCGTTCACGCCGCGAAATTCATCGCCGCGCCCAGCGCCAGGCGAACTCGTCCGGCGCGGGAGGGGGGCCGGGCAGGTCACCGTTCGCGCCGAGCCCGGCCACCAGCATGGCGAGCACGCGACGGCGCAGCTGGACGGTGCGTTCCCGGTTCGGTAGCGCGATGGCGGCGCAGGACTCCAGGATCAGTGCCAGATCCTGCGGAGTGACGTCCGGACGCAGCTTGCCGGTGGCATGGGCGCGGCGCACGATCTCCTCGGTCACCTGTCCGGAGTGCTGGACGTCCGGCAGGATGGATTCGTCTGGGATGAAGGTGCCCGCGAGATGCACGGCGAGCGAGTGCACGTCCGCGTCGACCACCCGCTCCAAGAAGCCGACCAGGCCGCGCCAGCCGTCCGAATCCTCCAGCGCCGCATCGGCTTCCGCGTTGTACCGGCGGAGGCCCTCGTAACAGAGCGTGCGCAGTAGCGTCTCCTTGCTCGGATAGCGGCGGTAGAGCGCGCTGATCCCCACGCCGGCGCGGTCCGCGACAGCGGAGATCGGGGCCGAGGCGTCGGCGAGGAACACCGCGCGGGCAGCCTCCAGGATCAGTCCGTCGTTGCGGGCCGCCTGCGCCTTGCGGCCGGGCAGGCCCTTCTGAGCTGGGACGTCGGATGTCTTCGGCATGAGTCCAAGGGTAACACTTGAAACGGAATACTCCGTTCTGTTACTGTTGAAACAGAACAGAGCATTCCGTTTCACTGAGGAGCAGGACATGACCGCGATCACCCCCTTCCGCATCGACGTCGACCAGGCCGACCTGGACGACCTGCGCGACCGGCTGGCCCGCACACGCTGGGCCGAGCAGATCCCGGGATCGGGCGATAGCTACGGGGTGAGCGTCGAGCGCGTCCGTCACCTGGTCGACTACTGGCGCGACGGATTCGACTGGCGCGCGGTCGAGGCGTCGCTGAACGCCCACCCGCAGTTCACCACCGAGATCGATGGCCAGAACATCCACTTCCTGCACGTGAAAGCCGAGCAGGACAACGCCTTTCCGCTGATCCTCACGCACGGCTGGCCGGGTACCTTCGTCGAGTTCGTCGACGTTATCGAGCCGCTCACCGCGGCTGGATTCGATCTGGTGATCCCGTCCGTGCCGGGGTACGGATTCTCCGGCCCCACCACCGAGGCGGGCTGGAACGACGCCCGGATCGCCCGCGCGTGGGCGGAGTTGATGCGACGACTGGGTTACACCCGCTACGGCGCGGTGGGCAACGACGGCGGAGCGATGATCTCGCCGGAGCTCGGCCGAGTGGCGCCGGACAACGTGGTGGGCGTGCACGTCGCGCAGGTGTACTCGTTCCCGTCCGGCGATCCGGCCGAGCTGGCCGACCTCACCGAAGACGAGCAGCAGGCGCTGGCCACCCTGGACTGGTTCGCCAAGCACAAGATGGGGTTCAACATCCTGCAATCCCAGCAGCCGCAGACGCTGGCGCACGCGATCATGGACTCGCCCGCCGGACTGGTCGGCTGGAACGGCCAGCTGCTCGGAGCGGACCTGGACGACGATTTCGTGCTCACCAACATCGCGATCCACTGGCTGACCGGCACCGCGGGTTCGGCGATCCGGCACTACTTCGAGAAGGACAAGGCCGAACGCCCCACCAGCCCCACCACGGTGCCGCTCGCGCTCTCCGGCTCCGCCGGTGATTTCCACGGCATCCGGCGCTTCGCCGAACGCGACCACAACATCGTGTCCTGGCGGACGCACGACGTCTTCACCCACTACCTGCACCATGTGGCACCCGAACTCATGGCGCAGGAGATCACGGAGTTCTTCGCGAAGCTGCGCTGACCGGCACGACGGCCGCCGCCCGGTGTGGGCGGCGGTCTTCGCGCAGGCCAACGCTCGAGACAGTCGCTTATGCCATCGAGACTCATGGCCATGGTTCGTCTCGCTTCCCGCTGATGTACTGGATTCACCAAACAGCGCAACAGCTTTCGAACAAGGAGAGGGACATCATGAAAATCGCGGTCTTCGGAGCCACCAGTACCGTCGGGCGTCTCGTCGTCGAGCGGGCACTGGAGGAGGGGCACGAGGTGACGGCGTTCACCCGCAACGCGGCAGGCGTCGGGCAGCGGCACGTGCGGCTGCGCGTGGTGGAAGGTGACGTGCTGGACACGAACTCGGTGCAGCGTGCGGTGGAGGGGCAGGACGCGGTGCTGATCTCGCTCGGCGCCGGCCGCAAGGGCGTCGTGCGGGCGGGCGGCACCAAAGCGATCATCGAGGCGATGAACCGCACCGGCGTCAAGCGGCTGATCTGCCAAACCACCCTCGGTGTCGGCGACAGCAAGGGCAACTTGAACTTCCTGTGGAAGTACGTGATGTTCGGGCTGCTGCTGCGTCCGGCCTACGCCGACCATGTCCGGCAGGAGGAGTACGTCCGGGCCAGCGGCCTGGACTGGACCATCGTGCGGCCGAGCGCCTTCACCGATGGACCCCGCACCGGCACCTACCGGCGTGGGTTCCCGGCGGACGAGCATGGTTTGGCCCTGAAAATCGCCCGCGCCGACATCGCGGACTTCATGATCGAGCAGCTGACCGACACGACCTACCTCCACCGGGCGCCCGGCATCTCCAACTGAGAACAGCGCGCCATGCGGCGGCAGTATGAGTGAGCGAATTATCGACACAGCGCGCATGACGGAGCCGAGCGCCAAGCGTAGTCGAGAGCGGTCCGGCAGGAAGCGGGCCGCGACCACAGAGTCCCGCTCGGCGGAAGGACTAGAGCGCTTGCGGCCCACGTCCCGAATTCCGGGCGTGGGCCGCATCCATTGCGCCCAACGTAGTTCAGGCGTGCTCGTGCAGTTCGCCCCACGCCGGAAACGGGTCGGGATACTCGGCCCATGCGCCCGGCCCCTCGGCGAACTCCGCGTCGGTGAGCAAGGCCGCGTCCAGCAAAGCCCGCACCGCGTCGCAATCCAGCTTGATCCCGATGAAGACGATCTCCTGCCCCGGCGGCACCTCTAGCGACGACCACCAAGCGGCGGGTTCGAAGACCAGGTTCGGACCGGCCTGCGACCAGACCGCGGCCAGCGTAGACCGGCTCGCGATCCAGCAGAACCCCTTGCTGCGCAGCAGACCGCGCAGCTGGTCCAACGCGTCGGACAAGCGCAGTGGATGGAACGGCCGGTCGGCGGTGTAGGTGAGGCTGCGAATGCCATACTCCTCGGTCTCGGGCGTGTGCCCACCGGCGAGTTCCTCCGTCCATCCCTCGGCTTCGGCCGCGACCAACGGGTTGTAGCGGCCGGTGTCCAGCACCTCCGCCAAGTCGACAACGCCGTTGCTCGTGCGCAGCACCTGGGCGCGCGGATTGAGCCTGCGCACCGTCGCTTCCACTGCACCCGCCGCCGCGGCGCCGACCAGGTCGGTCTTGTTGACCAGCAAAACGTCGGCGAATTCCACCTGGTCCACGAGTAGATCGGCGATCGTTCGGGCGTCGCCGTCCCCGGCTTGCAGGTTCCGCTCGGCCAACGCCTGCCCCCGCGCCACCTCCGCCAGGAAGGTCGAAGCGTCGACCACGGTCACCATGGTGTCCAGGCGCGCGATATCGCCGAGCCGGAATCCGTCCTCGAACTCCCAGTCGAAGGTCGCGGCCACCGGCATCGGTTCGGAGATACCGGTCGACTCGATCACCAGTTGGTCGAACCGCCCCTCACGGGCGAGCCTGGCGACGGCCTCGATCAGGTCCTCACGCAGTGTGCAGCAGATGCAGCCATTGGTCAGCTCGACCAGTTTCTCCTCGGTGCGATCGAGGTGGCCCTGTCCCGCGACCAGCGCGGCGTCGATGTTCACCTCACTCATGTCGTTGACAATGACCGCCACCCGGCGGCCCTCGCGGTTGGCGAGGATGTGGTTGAGCAGCGTCGTCTTGCCCGCACCGAGGAAGCCGGACAGCACAGTGACGGGAAGCAGATCGGAGTTCATGCCCTAATGATAACGATTTTCATTTGCTGTCGCCGCGCGGGTTCTGGTTGGCGATGGCGACGCGGCGGGACCGCCGTAGGGTTTGTGGCGTGAAACTGCTGCCATTGCCCGCCGAGGGGCAGACCCCCGTCCGGGCGCTCACCATTGCCGGTACCGATTCCGGCGGAGGCGCCGGAATCCAGGCCGATACCCGCACCATGGCGCTGTGCGGAGTGCACGCACTGGTGGCGGTGGCGGCGGTGACCGTGCAGAACTCGGTGGGGGTCAGCGGCTTCCATGAGATTCCGCCGCAGATCGTGGCCGATCAGGTGCGCGCGGTCGTCGGGGATATCGGCGCGGGCGCAGCCAAGACCGGCATGCTGGCCTCCACCGCGATCATCGAGGCGGTCGCGGCGGTGTGTCAGGAGGTCGGTATCGGCCGCGACGGCCACATTCCGCTGGTCGTCGATCCGGTCGCGGCCTCGATGCACGGCGATCCGCTGCTGCACATCGAAGCGCTGGACGCGCTGCGCAACACCTTGATTCCGCTCGCGACCGTGGTCACGCCCAACCTGGACGAAGTCAGGCTGCTCACGGGCCTCGAAGTGGACGACGAGAATTCGGCGCGGCGCGCGGCCGAGGCGCTGCACAAGCTCGGGCCGCGATGGGCGATCGTCAAGGGCGGGCACCTGCGCTCCTCCGAATACAGCACAGATCTGCTGTTCGACGGCGAGCAGTTCCTCGAGTTCTCCGCGCCGCGCATCGCGACGGGCAACGACCACGGCGGCGGAGACACGCTGGCCGCCGCGATCGCCTGCGCGCTGGCGCACGGCTATTCGGTTCCCGAGGCGGTGGAGTTCGCCAAGGAGTGGACCTACCGCTGCCTCGCCGCGTCCTACGATCTCGGCGCGGGCCACGGGCCGGTATCCCCGCTGTGGCGGCTGACCGAGAACTGACCAGCCCACCGCTCAGTTCGATTTCCGGCATCACCGCACAGCACTATTTCTTGTCGGTGGGCACTGCGATACTGAGGGCGTCGCAGAACACAGGTGGCTTCAACGGTGAAGGCAATCGGAACAACGGCGTTCAGCGTGTATGCGACAACCGGCCTCGGCGTCCGCCCGGGCGGCGCCACGGTCACCTACGGGAAACGGCAAGGTGCAGCGGACGGCCGGCATCGATAACGATGCCGTTGAGCCGTGCGTTCGCCGCCACCAGCGCGGAGATGGTCTCGGCGAGGTAGGCGACGAACTGCTCGATCGGCATGGCCGGTGTCTCCAGCCGGTTCGCGCCGAGCCACCAGTCGGTGGCCGAGGCCACCGCCCCGAAAATCGAATAGATGACCAGTTCCGCGCTCGCGATCGGCACCGACTCGTCGCCGGACGCCCCCGCGAGTAGCTCGGCGGCGCGCTTCGCGGACTGCCTGGCCGATTGCACCGCGCGGGCGGACTCGTCGGATCGTTGCGCGAAGTGGCTGTGCAGGATGAACCGGAAGATGTTCGGGTGCTGTGACACCACCAGCACATATTCGGACGCCCCGCGGCGGACGAGTTCGCCGGCCGAATCGTTGGTCAGGTCGAAACTGGCCGTGATCCGTTCCCACAGTATGTCGCGGATCCGGCCGACTATCGCGTTGTAGAGATCGGCCTTGTCCTCGAAGTGGCGATACAGCTTCGGCTTGGCCGCGCCCGCCTCCTTGGCGATATCACCCATGCTGACGCCGGGGCCGTGCTTGTCGAGCGCACGGAATGCCGCGTCGACGAACTCTTCGCGGACCTTCCGCCGATGCTCGCGCCATCGCTCGGAGCGAGCGTCGACACGCTTGCGCGACGCCTCGTCTGGTCTCGGGCCGCTACGCATCACGAATGCGGATGCTACCCGCTACCACCGGTACCGATACCCGGCCGTCAGCGGTGTAGTCGGCCTCGCTCAGCGCTTCCTGGGGTCGGCGCCGCTATCGCCTGCGGCCTTCGCCTTCTTCTCCGCTCGCTTTACCTTGATGGATTTGCCGGACTTCTTGGACATCGAACTGCGCGGAGATTTGTCGGACAATCGTGGTCCTTTGTTCCGAGAACCTGAGTGGTCCCGCTGTCCTCGACCGTACGCTATGTCGGCCTGCCACAGGCACATCACAGCTGTGCTCCACCCCCAGCAAGCTCACAGCTCGGGCCCAGCTTCGCACCAGCGTCGGCGTCGAGGGTTGTGCGCATGACCGAGACTGTGACCGTCGCGGCGACGGAACGAACCGAGAACACGGGGTCGCCCGTGCTGGACGTGGTGATACCCGTCTACAACGAAGAGACCGACCTGGGCATGTGCGTGCGCAGGTTGCACGCCTATCTGCGCGACGGGGTCCCGTTCCCGGCGCGCATCACCATCGCCGACAACGCGAGCACCGATGACACGCTCCAGGTCGCACAGCTGCTCGCCGAGGACCTGTCCGACGTGCGCGTAGTGCACCTGGCTGCCAAGGGCCGCGGCAGGGCGCTGCGGGCGGTGTGGGAACGCTCCGACGCGCAGGTGGTCGCCTATATGGACGTCGACCTGTCCACGGACCTGAACGCGCTGCTCCCCTTGGTCGCACCACTGATCACGGGACATTCCGACCTGGCCATCGGCACTCGGCTCGACTCCGCCTCCCGCGTCGTGCGCGGGCCGAAGCGTGAGATCATCTCCCGCTGCTACAACTTGCTGCTGAAAGCTTCACTGCAAGCGCACTTCTCGGACGCGCAGTGCGGATTCAAGGCAATGCGCGCGGGCGTGGCGCGTCGCCTGCTGCCGCTGGTCCGCGACGGGGAGTGGTTCTTCGACACCGAGTTGCTGGTACTCGCCGAACGGGTCGGGCTGCGCATCCACGAGGTGCCGGTGGACTGGATCGACGACCCGGACAGCAGGGTCGACATCATCGACACCGCGCGCAAAGATCTGCGCGGCATCTGGCGGCTCGGACGGGCATTGGCGACCGGCGCGTTGCCGCTGGAGGAACTGCGCCGGGCGGTGGGCCGGGAACCGCTGGTGCCCGGTGTGCCGCTGGGCATGGTGGGACAGCTGGTGCGGTTCGCGATCGTCGGCGTGCTGAGCACGTTGGCCTATCTGCTGCTGTATGTCGTGCTGCAACCGTTCACCGGCGCGCAGGTGGCGAACTTCGCGGCGCTGCTGATCACGGCGGTGGCGAACACCGCGGCCAACCGGGCGTTCACCTTCGGGGTGCGCGGCTCGACCGGGGTCGTCGCGCACCAATTCCAAGGTCTGGTGATTTTCGGGATCGGGTTGGCGCTCACCAGTGGGTCGCTGTTCGCGCTGCATCAGTGGGCGCCGGGCGCCGCGGTGCATCTGGAGCTGTCCGTGCTGGTACTGGCCAATCTGGTGGCGACGCTGTTGCGGTTCGTCGGGCTGCGGTGGGTGTTCCGCGATAGTGCGGGAACGGCCGAACGCCGCGCCTCTGGCCTTGCGCAGGCCGGGCCCGGCGCGAAGGCTGCGGCCCCCTCGAAGCCCATCGGTGTGGACCGAGGAGGAGACCAGCAGTGACAGCAACACGCCCTACGCAACCAGGCGCGGCCGGACAACCCGCTGTCCCTGGGCTCGCCGGACCGCCCCGGAGAGCTCTCGCGCAGCTCGCATTCAAGTCCGCTCGCATCACGCTCGCCCCTGAAGGAGACCATCGGTGACAGCGACCGTCACTACACCACCGGTCGCGGCTGCACCGCGGCCGAAGCCCGAGCGCCGCTGGGAATACCCGGCGCTGGCGGTGCTTCTGATCGGCACGACGGTGGCGTATCTGTGCAACCTCAGCGCGAACGGGTGGGCGAACTCGTTCTATTCCGCTGCGGTGCAAGCTGGTTCGGTGTCGTGGAAGGCGTTCTTCTTCGGATCGTCCGATGCGGCGAACTCGATCACCGTGGACAAACCGCCCGCTTCGCTGTGGTTGATGGAATTGTCGGTGCGGGCGTTCGGGCTGAACAGCTGGAGCATCCTGGTGCCGGAGGTACTGCTCGGCGTGGCTACGGTCGCGCTCGTCTGGGCTACCGTGCGCAAGCCGTTCGGACCCGCCGCCGGATTGATCGCGGGATCCGCGCTGGCGGTGACGCCCGTCGCGGCGCTGATGTTCCGGTTCAACAATCCCGAAGCGCTGCTGGTGTTCTTGATGGTGGCCGCGGCCTGGGCGATGACGCGCGCAGTAGCGGACGGCCGCTGGCGCTGGCTCGTGCTGACCGGCGTGCTGATCGGATTCGGCTTCCTCACCAAGCAATTGCAAGTGCTGCTGGTAGTGCCCGCATTGGCACTGACCTACCTGATCGCCGGTCCGCCGAAGCTCGGCAAACGCATTGTGCAACTGTTCGCGGCGGGTGCCGCGATGGTGGTGGCCGCCGGTTGGTGGCTGCTGGCGGTGGAGTTGTGGCCCGCCTCGTCGCGACCGTGGATCGGCGGCTCGCACGAGAACTCGATCCTCGAGTTGACCCTCGGCTACAACGGGCTGGGACGGCTCAACGGCAACGAACGCGGCAGCGTCGGGCCCGGCGGCGAACTTCCGCCCGGAGGCAATGGCATGTGGGGCGACACCGGCATCACGCGGCTGTTCGAACCCGCGCAGGGCGGCCAGATCGCGTGGCTGATCCCAGCTGCCCTCGTCGCGCTTGTCGTGGGAATCATCCTGCGCAGCAAAAGCATTCGAACCGATCAGCAGCGCGCCTCGCTGATCCTCTGGGGCGGATGGCTGCTGGTGACCGGGCTGGTGTTCAGCTTCATGGGAGGCATCTTCCACCAGTACTACACCGTCGCGTTGGCCCCGGCGGTCGCCGCGCTGGTCGGCGCCGGCGTGGTGCTGCTGTGGCGGGAGCGCCGCCGTCCGACGGTGCGGCTGGCGTCGGCGCTCGCGGTGGGTCTCACCACGGCGACGGCGTGGATGCTGTTGTCCCGCAGTAACGAATGGCAGCCGTGGCTGCGCTGGGCCGTGCTGATCGTCGGTGTATTCGCGACGCTCGCCGTCGCTTTCCCCGCGCCACGGAAGCTGGCCGTGGTCTCGGCGCTCGCGGTGGCGTTCACCGGCTTGGCCGGGCCGGTCGCCTATGCGGTCGACACGATCGCCACCCCGCATGCCGGTTCCATCCCCTCGGCTGGGCCGAACGTCGCGATGCACGGCAATCGACCGCCGTGGGGCGACGTGATGATCGGTATGGGCCGTCCACCGCAGGACGGGCTGGCAACGAATGGCCGCGCCGGTGCCCGGCAAGCGCCGGATGGGTGGTCGCCGGGGTCGGGTCCGATGCCGGACGCGGGAACGCAGGGCACGGTATCCGATGGGCAGGCCGGGCAGGGAATACCGGACGACGCGACCGGGGACGGCGGTCCAGGGCCCAATGGCGGCGGAATCGGCGGGCTCCTCGGGGCTCGTGAGCCGAGCGCGCAGGTCGTGTCCCTGCTCGAGCAGAACGGCGGCGACTACGCGTGGGTGGCCGCGGCCATCGGCTCGAACAGCGCCGCAGGTTTGCAGCTGGCCACCGAACTCCCCGTCATGCCGATCGGCGGCTTCAACGGCAGCGACCCGTCGCCGACGCTGGAGCAGTTCAAACAGTATGTCGCCGAAGGAAAGATCCACTATTTCGTCGGCGGCGGCCGCGGCGGTCCCGGTTCCTCGAGCTCCTCGCCCAGCGCGCCGATCACGCAGTGGGTCCAGGAGAACTTCACCGCCACGCAGGTGGACGGCGTCACCTTGTACGACCTGACCGCCACCCGCTGACAATGCGATGCGGCCCCGACGCAAGCCCTGCAAACCCGGGGCTGCATCGCGACCGGCGTGGCGTGCGCAGAACTGGTGGACGCCGCCGCACGGTCGATCGTCGAATCGCCGAACGCTCCGGCGCCTGCTCGGCTACGCACCACCCGGCTATGCCCCCTGTATGCCGATCATTGGCTCCGGCCTCCTCGTGGACTAACCTCTTAGCTAAGGAGGTGTGCAGTGGGGAACGCAGCTGAGCAATTCAATATCCACGACGCGAAAACGCACCTGTCGCGGATCATCGAGCGGGTCGAGCACGGCGAAGAGATTGTGATCAGCCGCGCAGGCCATCCGGTCGCCAAGGTGGTGCCGCTGGTCCGTCGCGCGAATCGCAGTGGTCGCGGATCGCTGCGCGGAGAACTCGTTCTCGGGCCGGATTGGGACACTGAGGCGACCAACGCATCCATCGCCCGCGACTTCGGCCTGTTGTCATGAGCCTCTTACTGGACACCCATGTCGTGCTGTGGTGGCTGACCGACGACCCCACACTCTCTGACGAGATCAAAAATCTACTCGATCGTGATCCGGACGTGTATCTGAGCGCGGCTACCGTCTGGGAGGTCGCCATCAAGCAGGCCGTCGGCAAGCTCGAGGGACCGAAGGACCTGCCCGAGCGAATTTGCGACAGCGGATTCATTCCGCTGCCGATCGACCACGAGCATGCGGTCATGGCTGGACGGCTTCCCTTGATCCACCGGGATCCCTTCGACCGCATACTGATCGCGCAGGCACGATGTGCGAACCTCACCCTTGTCACCCGGGACCCGTATTGCCAGAAATACGAGGTGGCCGTCTTCGCGGTGTGATCCTGGACGCGTAGGCGTATCGGTGGACCGTTCGATATCAGGGCGGGCACGCGGGATCGGTGAGTATGACATGGCGGCGAGACCGCAGGAGTTCGTTACCACGGTGGGTCATTCGGCGGTGGGCTCTTGGCACCCGGCAAAACGCCAGCGATGATGTTCGGTACGTGACGGCTTCGGGTCGGGAGCCGGGGCCCCGGCCACCATCAGGTCACGCGTACACCGCGAACACTCAGGGAAACAGTTGAATGCTTTCACGAAGCTGGCCGTGACGGTGGTCAGCGCACTCGTCGCAACCGCGCTTGCCGTGGGATTCGCGTCCACCGCGTCGGCGGCGCCGGTGGACAACGCCGCACCGATCGCGGCGGCGACCAGCGAACCTCCGCAAGTGACCTACATCAAGGCGTGTCTGCCGCCCGGTGACACGATCGAGCTCCGCACCGGCATCGGCGCGGCGGTCGGAGCCGCGATCGGAGCGCTCGTGGGGCTGCCGGTCTTCTTCGTCGGCGCGATCCCCGGCGCGATCATCGTCGGACTGATCGGGGCCGCGGTCGGAGCCTCCTCCTACGCCATCGATTCCGGGCGGCTCGAGCAGCAGGGATTGTGCTGACCACTTGATTCACCGGACCGGCCCCGCTCCGCCGCGCTGGCGGAAGCGGGGCCGTCGCCATCTTCTGCCCAACGGGTATCCGAGGCAGCGGCTCGCCCTAACGAGGCGGTCGAGATTCGAGGAGGCGGCGAAGGGCCTCATCGAGTGCGATGTTCTTGCCGTACATTTCCGCGATTGTCCGTCGCTGCTCATACAGCACCTCCTGGCTTTTCGCGTAGTACGAGGCGAACACGGCCGCGGTGACGATGTTGAGCGTCATGAGCGTTGCGCCCGCGATCAGCAGGCGGACACCGAATCGGGCGGACGCCGAATCGGCATCGCTCTCCTTCCAGGAGATGTCGGTGTCGGCCAGCACATCATCACGCACTGTGAAAGCCGGTGGCCCATCGGTGATCGCGGTGATGGTGTACCTGCGGTTCCGGCGCAGCAGAACGGGTGCGAGCTCCAGGCCGGACGAGCTGATAGCGATCGGGAGCCGGGTGCCGCTGTCGTCCGGAATCACCGCGATCACCGGAGCACTCACCTCGATCGGCAACGACTGACCTTGGACGAAGTCGTCCGGCCGCACGTCTTTCTGGCCACGGTTGACGAGCGTCGCCACCACGAGATGAGGGTTTCCGATCACTGCCGCGCCATAGGAGACCCGCAGCGCCTGAGATCCCGGTACGCCCGAGATCATCCGCCGGGAGTCGAAATCGAACCGCACGACACTGCGGCGGCGATTCGCCAGAAAGTAGTAGAACCCGGCGACGACGCCAACGACCGTCGCCACCAGTGCCGCCACCGGAACCCACACCATGAATGCAGTGTCCCCGCTCACCACGCGAACCGGAAGACGGTGCGACGCGGCAACATCCGTCGACCGGCGGCGGTTTCAGCGCGGCGCGTGCAGGGCGGCGTGCAACGTCGCCGCCCATTGGTGCACGATTTGTTTGCGGCGGGCCGAGTCGTCGGTGAGGACGTCGGCCAATCCGAGGCCGCGGGCCATATCCAGAGTCGCCTGGACCAGGTGATGGGCTACCGGATCGGAGTCGTTCACGCCGAGGGCTGCGACGGCGCGGCGGTGTGACGCGCGACCGAAGCGGGCCTCCAGCGGGACGATGCGTTCGCGCAGCGCCGGATCGGCGGCGGCGTGCGTCCACACCTGCAGCGCCGCCTTGAACAGCGGACTGGTGTAGGACTCGACCAGACCCGCCACCACCGCCTCGGTGCGGGCGGGTCCGTCACCCAGCTCCACCAGCGTCGCCGCCTCCTGCACGGCCTGCCCGCTGCGCGTGTCGAACATGTACTCCAGCGCCGCGGTGATCAGATCCTCCCTGGTCGGAAAGTGGTGCTGGGCCGCACCACGGGACACCCCGGCGCGCTCGGCGACCACGGCGACCGTCGCGGCCGCCCAGCCCATCTCGGCCAGGCAGTCGATCGTCGCCTCGAGCAGGCGCTGCCGGGTGACTCGGCTGCGGTCCTGCTTCGGTTCGTGGGGTGTCGCCATGGTCGCTATTCTGCCCAGCTCGGCGGGCGGCGCTGCAAAAAGGCCAGCATGCCCTCGTGCACTTCAGGGGTGCCGAAGAAGCTCGCCGAACGCTGCGCGAGTTCCTCGGCGGAGGAGTCGAACTGCGCGAGGATGTCCGCGTTGACCAGCCGCTTGGCCTCCGCGAGCCCCTGCGGCGACCCCTTGCGCACTTCCCCGCACAGCCGCGTCACCTCGGCCGCCGGGTCTTCGGCGGTGACCGTGACCAGGCCGATCTCCTGCGCCACGGCAGCGCCGAACTTCTCCCCGGTCAGGTAATACCGGCTGGCGGCACGCGGGCTGAGCCTCGGCAGCAGGGTCAGCGAGATCATGAACGGCGCCAACCCGATCCGTACCTCGGTGAGCGCGAAGCTGCTGCCCGGCCCGGCCACGACGATGTCGCAGGCTGCGACGATGCCCATGCCACCGGCACGTACATTGCCGTCGATCCGCGCGATCACCGGCTTCGGTGTCTCCACCAGCCCGCGCAGCACGCCGATCATCACCCGGGTGCGCTCGTCGGCGGCCACGGCCGGATCGGCGTTGCTCGCCTCACTGAGGTCCGCACCCGCGCAGAACGTGTTGCCGGTGTGCGCGAGCACGATGACGCGCACCTTGTCGTCGGCCGCCGCGTCGTCCAGCCCGCGCAGCAACTCGGCGACCAGCCTGGAGGACAGCGCGTTGCGGTTGTGCGGCGAGTCGAACGTGAGCGTCGCCACACCGTCGCTCACCTCGTAGCGGACGAACGGGCCCGTCTCGGTCATGCGCGTCCTCTCAGTACGACTTCGGCAGGCCCAGCGAGTGCTGCGCGACGAAGTTCAGCACCATTTCCCGGCTGACCGGCGCGATGCGGCCGATCCGGGATGCGGCCAGCATGGCGGCCAGCCCCACGTCCCTGGTCAGGCCGGAGCCGCCGTGCGTCTGGATGGCTTGGTCGAGTGCCTTGATGCTGGCTTCCGCCGCCGCGTATTTCGCCATGTTGGCGGCCTCGGCGGCGCCCATCTCGTCGCCGGCGTCGTAGAGGGTCGCGGCCTTCTGCATCATCAGCTTGGCCAGCTCCACTTCGACCTTCACCTGTGCGAGCGGATGCGAAATGCCCTGATGCGCACCGATCGGCGCCTTCCACACCGTGCGTTCCCTGGCGTATTCCACCGCGCGGTCGATGGCGTAGCGGCCGAGGCCGATGGCCATGGCAGCGCCCATGATGCGTTCCGGGTTCAGACCGGCGAACAGCTGCATCAGCGCCGCGTCCTCCTTGCCGACCAGCGCGGTCGAGGGCAGCCGGACATCGTCGAGGAACAGGCTGTACTGGTGGTCGGGCTCGATGATGTCCATCTCCTGCGCCGTCTTGGTGAAGCCTTCGGCGTCGGTCGGCACGATGAACAGGGCGGGCTCGAGCTTGCCGGTCTTGTGGTCGGAGGTGCGGGACACGATCAGCACGGCCTCGGCCTGGTCCACGCCGGAGATGAAGATCTTGCGGCCGTTGAGGATCCAGTCCTCGCCGTCGCGGCGGGCAGTGGTGGTGATCTGGTGGGAGTTGGAGCCGGCGTCCGGCTCGGTGATGCCGAAGACCATCTTGCCGGAGCCGTCGGCGAGCTTGGGCAGCCATTCCCGCTTCTGCTCGTCGGTGCCGTACTTGGTGATGATGGTGCCGCAGATAGCCGGGGAGACAACCATGAGCAGCAGGCCCGCACCCTGCGCGGACAGTTCCTCCATCACCAGCGAGAGCTCGTACATGCCCGCGCCGCCGCCACCGTATTCCTCCGGCAGGTTCACGCCGAGAAACCCGAGTTTGCCCGCCTCTTCCCACAATTCGTCGAGCGGCTCGTTCTTGCGCGCCTTCGGAAGCACGTAGTCGCGGTAGTTGTACTTCGCGGCCAGCGCGGCGACGGCGGCCCGCAGCGCCTTCTGCTCGTCGGTTTCGATGAAGCTCATGAGTTCTCCTGTACTACCTGGGGGCTCTCGCACGGCGTCGGTGCGATGAGCGCGCGATCGCGTCTCATCGAGACTCCTGCGTTTCGTTGGTCTCGTCGTTGGAGGCGGGTTCGACGACCGCCAGCACGGCGCCGACGTCGACCTGCTGGCCGACGGTGACGTTGACGGCGCTGAGCACGCCCGCGGTGGGCGCGGCGATGGTGTGCTCCATCTTCATCGCCTCCAGCCACAGGATCGGCTGACCCTGTTCGACCCGGCTGCCGACCTCGGCGCCGAGCCGGATCACGCTGCCCGGCATGGGGGCGAGCAGCGAGCCGGTGGCCACCTGGTCGGCCGGATCGCTGAACCGGGGCAGCCTGCGTACGGCCACCGGGCCCAGCGGCGAGTCGACGTAGACCTGCTCGCCATAGCGCGCGACCTCGAACTCCCTGCGCACCGGACCCCGTTCGCCCGGAACCGACAGCACGACGCGGTCCGGTGCCGACTCGACGAGGCCGAGTCCGTCGTGACCGTCCACCGTGAGACCGGTCCGGCCGAATCGGTAGCCCACCTCGTGCGTTCCGGTGGTGCGGCTCTCGTAGGACTTGCGCTGCGACTGCGACGGCAGGTTCCGCCATCCGCTGGGCAGCCCGCCGCCCACCCGCGCGCCGGTGCGGTTCGCCGCGGCGTCGGCGAGTGCGGCGGCCACGATGGACAACACCTCGTCGGATTCCGACGCCAGCGGTGCGGCGAGGGCGTTCAAGCCGTGCGTCTCGAAGAACGCGGTGTCGGTGTCCCCGGCCAGGAACGCCGGATGACGCAGCACCCGCACCAGCAGGTCCCGGTTGGTGACCAGACCGTGGATCTTCGCCCGGCGCAGTGCCGCGGCCAATAATCGCGCTGCGGCACTTCGCGTTTCAGCGTAGGAAATGACCTTGGCCAGCATCGGGTCGTAGTGCACGCCGACCACCGAACCGTCCACCACGCCCGTGTCCAGGCGTACGCCGGGTCGGTCGAGCAGATCGAATTCGGCACGCACCGACGGGATCTCGATCCGATACACCGTTCCGCTCTGCGGCTGCCAGTCGTGCGCCGGGTCCTCGGCATAGAGCCGGACCTCGATCGAATACCCGCGCATCGCGGGCGGTTCGGCAGCCAAGACGTCACCAGCGGCGATATCCAATTGCAGCCGAACGAGGTCCAGACCGGTGGTGCATTCGGTGACCGGGTGCTCCACTTGCAGTCGGGTGTTCATCTCGAGGAAGAAGAACTCGCCCTGCTCGTCGGCGAGAAACTCGACGGTGCCCGCGCCGGTGTAGCCGATCGCTCCCGCCGCCAGCCGGGCCGCCTCGAACAGCCGCGCCCGCATGCCCTCGGTGCGCTCCACCAGCGGCGAGGGCGCCTCCTCGATGACCTTCTGGTGGCGGCGCTGGATGGAGCACTCGCGCTCGCCCACCGCCCAGATCGTGCCGTGGGTGTCGGCCATGACCTGGACCTCGATGTGCCTGCCGGTCTCGAGGTAACGCTCGCAGAACACCGTCGGATCGCCGAAAGCGGATTCCGCCTCCCGGCGGGCGGCGTCGATCTGCGGTGCCAACTCGGCCAGGTCGCGCACCACCCGCATGCCGCGCCCGCCGCCACCGGCGGACGCCTTGATCAGCACCGGCAGATGCTCCTCGGTGACCTCGGCCGGGTCCAACTCGGCGAGCACGGGGACACCGGCGGCGTCCATCATCTTCTTCGCCGCGACCTTCGAGCCCATCTGCTCGATCGCCTCGACGGGCGGCCCGATCCAGACCAGCCCGGCGTCGAGCACCGCTTTGGCGAATTCGGCGTTCTCGGACAGGAATCCGTATCCGGGGTGGATGGCGTCCGCGCCGGTGGCGAGCGCAGCCTCGATGATCAGCTCACCGCGCAGGTACGTCTCCGCGGGCGTATTGCCGGGCAGGCGCACAGCGGCGTCCGCCTCGACGACGTGCGGCGCGGCGGCATCCGCATCGGAGTACACCGCGACGGTGCCCACGCCCATGCGGCGGCAGGTGGCGAAGACCCGGCGCGCGATTTCGCCACGGTTGGCGACAAGGACGTTCGTGATAGGCGTAGGGGAATTGGACACGGCGCGCCTCACATTCGGAAGACGCCGAAGCCTTCGGCGCCCTTGATCGGGGCATTGTGAATGGCCGACAAGGACATTCCCAATACCGTCCGGGTATCCCGCGGGTCGATGACGCCGTCGTCGTAGAGCCGCCCGGACATGAACATCGCCAGCGACTCGGCCTCGATCTGCGCCTCCACCATGGCGCGCATCCCGGTGTCGGCCTCCTCGTCGAACGGCAATCCCTTCGCCTCGGCGGCGGCGCGGCTGACGATCGAGATGACGCCGGCCAGCTGCGCCCCGCCCATGACGGCGGATTTCGCACTGGGCCAGGCGAAGACGAAACGCGGGTCGTAGGCCCGGCCGCACATGCCGTAGTGGCCGGCGCCGTAGGACGCGCCCATCAGCACCGAGATGTGCGGCACCTTCGAGTTGGACACCGCGTTGATCATCATCGAGCCGTGCTTGATGATGCCCTTCTGCTCGTACTCCTTGCCGACCATGTAGCCGGTGGTGTTGTGCAGGAACAGCAGCGGGGTGTCGGACTTGTTGGCCAGCTGGATGAACTGGGTGGCCTTCTGCGACTCCTCGGAGAACAGCACGCCGCGCGCGTTCGCCAGGATGCCGATCGGATACCCGTGCAGTTCGGCCCATCCGGTGACCAGGCTGCTGCCGTAGAGCGGTTTGAACTCGTCGAAGTCCGAGCCGTCCACGATGCGCGCGATCACCTCGCGTGGGTCGAACGGGATCTTCAGGTCCGATGGCACGATGCCGAGCAGGTCGTCGGGGTCGTACAGCGGCTCGATCACCTCGGCGCGCGGCGCGGGCCCCCGCTTGCGCCAATTCAACCGCTTGACGATGGAGCGGCCGATACGGATCGCGTCCTGCTCGTCCACTGCGTAGTAGTCGGCAAGTCCGGAGATCCGCGCGTGCATGTCGGCGCCGCCGAGCGATTCGTCGTCGGATTCCTCACCCGTGGCCATCTTGACCAGCGGCGGTCCGCCGAGGAACACCTTGGAGCGCTCCTTGATCATCACCACGTGATCGGACATGCCGGGGATGTAGGCGCCGCCCGCGGTGGAGTTGCCGAACACCAGCGCGATGGTCGGAATGCCCGCCGCCGACGCCTGGGTGAGATCGCGGAACATCCGGCCGCCAGGGACGAACACCTCTTTCTGCGTGGGCAGATCCGCACCGCCGGATTCCACCAGCGAGATCACCGGGAGCCGGTTCTCCCGCACGATGTCGTTGATGCGCAGGGTCTTGCGCAGCGTCCACGGGTTCGAGGTGCCGCCGCGCACGGTCGGGTCCGGCGCGACGATCATGCACTCGACGCCCTCCACCACCCCGATGCCGGCGATGGTGCTTGCGCCGACGTGGAATTCGCTGCCCCAGCCCGCCAGCGGGCACAGCTCCAGGAATGGCGAATCCTCGTCGATGAGCAGTTCGATGCGCTCGCGGGCGGTCAGCTTGCCGCGCTTGCGGTGCCGGGCCAGCTTGTCCGGCCCGCCGCCCGCGATGGCCTTGGCGAACTCGGCCTCGACCTCGACGAGCTTGGCGCTCATGGCTTCCGCGGCCGCGGCGTACTCGGGCGACCCGGTGTCCAGGGTGCTCCGCAAGATGGTCATGACTGGTACCCCAATCGTTTCGCCGCCAGTCCGGTGAGGATTTCCGTTGTCCCGCCGCCGATCCCGAGGATGCGCATGTCCCGGTACTGGCGCTCGATCTCGGATTCGCGCATGTAGCCGAGGCCGCCGAAGAGCTGGACGGCTTGGTTGGCCACCCATTCGCCCGCCTCGACCGCGGTGTTCTTGGCGAAGCACACTTCGGCGATCAGGTCGGTCTCGCCTTCGGCGCTGCGCTGCACCACGTCCCGGGTGTAGACCCGGGCGACGTCGATGCGCCGCGCCATCTCGGTGACCGTGTTCTGCACCGCCTGCCTGCTGATCAGTGGGCGGCCGAAGGTCTCACGGTTGCGCACCCACGCCAGGGTGAGGTCCAGGCAGCGCTGCGCGCTCGAATACGCCTGCACCGCGAGGGCGACGCGTTCGCTGACGAACGCGCCCGCGATCTGGTGGAAACCGGAGTCCTCCGGGCCGACCAAGTTCGCCACCGGCACCCGGACGTCCACGTAGGACAGCTCGGCGGTGTCGGAGGCGAGCCAGCCCATCTTGTCCAGCTTGCGGCTGACCGTGAAGCCTGGCGTGTCCTTGTCGACGATGAGCAGCGAGATGCCCGCGGAGCCAGGGCCTCCGGTGCGGACCGCGGTGACCACGAAGTCGGCGCGGACGCCGGAGGTGATGTAGGTCTTGGCGCCGTTGACGATGTAGTGGTCGCCGTCGCGGCGGGCAGTGGTGGTGAGATGCCCGACGTCGGAGCCGCCGCCGGGCTCGGTGATCGCGAGCGAGCCTATTCGCTCGCCAGCAAGGGTGGGCTTCACCCAGCGTTCGATCTGCTCGGCATTGCCCGAGGCGATGATGTGCGGCACAGAGATACCGCAGGTGAACAGCGAGGCGAACAGCCCGCCGGACGCCCCGGCCTGGTGCATCTCCTCGCAGACGATCATCGCGTCCACGCCGTCGCCGCCGGAACCGCCCGCCGATTCCGGGAACTGCGCGCCGAGCAGGCCGAGCGCGCCCGCCTTCTTGTGCAATCCGCGCGGGATCTCTCCCTCGCGCTCCCACCCGTCCAGGTACGGCAGGATCTCGCGTTCCACGAATCCACGGACCGTGGAACGTAATTCGCGTCGTTCCGGCGTGTCCCAGGGTTTGGTCACAGCAGCTCCACGGGAAGATCGAGGTGACGGGACCGCAGCCATTCGCCGAGTCCCTTGGCCTGCGGGTCGAAGCGGGCCTGGTAGGCCACCCCTCGACCGAGCATGCCTTCGATGATGAAGTTCAGCGCCCGCAAGTTGGGCAGGACGTGCCGGGTGACGGTGAGCGAAGCCGCCTCCGGTAGCAACTCTTTGACGCGCGCGACAGTGAGGGTGTGCACCAGCCAGCGCCATTGCTCGTCGGTGCGCACCCACACACCGACGTTCGCGTCGCCGCCTTTGTCACCGCTGCGCGCCAAGGCGATCGTGCCCAGCGGAACGCGGCGAGTCTCCCCAGCGGACAACGGCTCCGGTGCGGGCGGTTCGGCCACCTCGGCGAGTTCGGCAGTGTCGGTGGACGGCGCGATATCGACACGGGTGCCGCCCGGAAGCACCGCGGTGTGTGGCACCTCGGCGGCGTCGACGAACCCAGGCGTGAACACGCCGTACGGAGAACCATTGCCCGGCAAGGTCGTAAAACTGCATCCCGGATAGCTGGCCAAGGCCAGCTCCACCGCCACGTTGGAGAACGCGCGGCCGACCTTGTTCGGATCGGGGTCCCGGACCACGCAGCGCAGCAGCGCACTCGCTTGTTCTTCGGTCTCCGCGTCCGGCCGGTCCAGGCGGGCCAGCGTCCAGGTCAGCTCGGCGGGACGAGTCGGCAGCCAGGACTCCAGCTGACGACGCGCCAGCTCGGCTTTCGCCTCGATATCCAAACCGGTGAGCACGAACTCCATCTCGTTGCGGAAGCCGCCGAGGGTGTTCAGCGAGACCTTGAGCCGAGGCGGCGGAGCCTCGCCCGTGACGGCGCTGATCCGCACCCGGTCCGGGCCGTCCTGGTCGAGCTGGATGGTGTCCAGGCGTGCGGTCACGTCGGGTCCGGCGTAGCGGGCGCCCTGGATCTCGTACATCAACTGGGCTTCGACCGTGTCGACGGTGACCGCGCCGCCCGTGCCCTGATGCTTGGTGATGACGCTGCTTCCGTCGGCGCGGATTTCGGCGATGGGGAAGCCCGGCCTGCCCAGGTCGGCGAGTTCGGTGAAGAAGGCGTAGTTGCCGCCGGTGGCCTGGGTGCCGCACTCTATGACGTGCCCGGCCACCACCGCGCCCGCCAGCTGGTCGTAATCGGTTCGGCCCCAACCGAAGTGCGCGGCAGCCGGGCCGACGATCACCGACGCGTCGGTCACTCGTCCGGTGACGACGATGTCCGCGCCTGCGTTCAGGCATTCCGCGATGCCCCACGCGCCGAGGTAGGCGTTGGCGGTCAGCGGTGCGCCGAAACCGAGGTCACCGGCGCGCGCCAGGAGATCGTCGCCCTCGACGTGCGCGATCTTCGCGTCCAGTCCGAGATCCGCGGCGACCTTGCGCAGTTTTTCGGCGAGACCGGCCGGGTTGAGGCCGCCCGCATTCGCGACGATGCGCACCCTGCGTTCCAGCGCGAGCCCGAGGCAGTCCTCGATCTGCTTGACGAAGGTCTTCGCGTAGCCGAGGCTCGGGTCCTTCATCCGGTCGCGGCCGAGGATCAGCATGGTCAGCTCGGCGAGATAGTCGCCGGTGAGCACATCGAGCTGCCCGCCTTCGAGCATCTCTCGCATGGCACTGAGCCGATCACCGTAGAAGCCGGAACAGTTGCCGATCCGGAGCACGTCCGGGTCGGCGGCCAGCATACTCATCAGCGGGAATGCCTCCTGTACGGCGGACCGTCAGGATGGGCCGCATGCCGCATCCGTGGAGTCCGCGTTCCGCGACCAGCATCACACTCGCGGCAGAAAAAAGCAAGCACGCGTGCTTGTTAATTGCGTGCTGAACCATCGGCGGCGGCGTCCACACACCCGCGACGCGATGACCTGGCCGCGTGGAGCAAGATGAGCACGGTGTCCAGCGACATCACCGTGATCGTTCTGCTCGCCCTCTCCGGGTTTCTGGTCGGCGGCGCCTACACCACCTGGAAGACCGCCCGCCCACTGTCCATCGCGCTGGCGGTCTGCGCCGTTCTCGCGGCAGGTGGCGCTCTCGCCTGGTGGTTCGCATAAGGGCGCTGCCGGACGTAGTCCGCCCACAGTCCGCGCCGGGCCGAACGAAGGCTCGAAGCAGCCGCACACGCGCCGGGCCGAACGAAGGCTCGAGGCAGCCGCACACGCGCCGGGCCGAACGAAGGCTCGAAGCAGCCGCACATGCGCCGGGCCGAACGAAGGCTCGAGGCAGCCGCACATGCGCCGGGCCGAACGAAGGCTCGAGGCAGCCGCCTAATTCCGCGACAGACGGAAGATCCGCAAGTCGTCCGGCACTCCGTTGAGCGGCGCGGCGAAGAAGCTGCGGCGATACGGTTTGACTGCGAGACCGAGCTCGTCCAGCGTCTCGGGCCGCAGCGCTTGCAGCGTGGCTTCGGACAGCATGGTGTGCCCGTTGCCGCCCGCCTCCATCACCCTGGCCGCAATCGTCACGTCCACGCCGAGCCAGTCACCCCCGATCTCGCGCGGAGAGCCGGTGTGCAAACCGATTCGCATTCGCGGGCGATAGCCCCGCACGTGTACCTCAGCGAGGTTGTACTTGGCGTTCACCGCGGCGCGCACTGCCCGGTCCGCCGAGGGGAAGACCGCCATCACGCCGTCGCCCATGCGCTTGACCACCTGGCCGCCGCGCTCGCCGATCGGCGGCTCGATGGCCTTGGCAACCTCGCGCAGCAGTTCGAGGGTGGCCTCGTCACCCGCCGACAGCGACCACCGGGAGAACGCCACCAGATCGGTGAACATCACAGTTATCTCTTGGCTACCCTTACCGCGGCCCACGCGCTCCAACATCGCCTGCCAGACTTGCAAGGCGCCGAAGCCGATTTCCCTGGCCGCGCTGGGGGCGTCGCCGACCAGCTTGTCGGCCGCTCGCGCGACCGCCCGCGCGCCGCCAGGACCCGAAACAGACAGCGGGTCACCGAAAGCGGGATCGCCGGGCAACTGCTCACGGGCCTTGCGCAGCACACCGATCAAATCGGCACGCTGATTGGCGGCGTTCATCAGCGCGGACAGCTGGCCACGCCGCGATCCACCGTTACGGCGGGAAGAGTCGAACTCTTCGGTCGACTCCAACGGAATGACCGTTTCGGGCGGTATGTCGCCGTCGGCCTCCGGCCCTGGCGCCGACTCGCCGCCGCCGGAAGGTGTTTCGCTCACGTCCCGAGGGTATCGCAGCCGATCCGAGCTCGGCCGGTCAGCAATCATCGCCATCTCTCACCTCCGCGGTGAACGTCAGCGAGCACGTCGTCGGGCCCCGCGATGGATAACGAGCTGGTTGCTGAACCGAGGCTACTCGGCCGAGAACGGGTGCAGGAAGCGCAGGCGGCATAGTTTCCGGGATGTTCACACGCGGCTGTGCCGAAAGCGATCGGCCCGGCGCGAAGATTCGCACCGGGCCGATCGCCCCACCGTCCGCCGGGCAGTGGCAGGCGGTGGACGGAGCCCCGGACCTCCCGACAAGGTCGGCGCTCCACAACCCGAGTGGCGAGGGAAGGCGACTCGGGTAGATCGCGCTGAGCGGCTGCCTCGACCTGTCACTCGGCCCCGCGCGGGCCGAGGACGGGCGCCGTGCGGCTGCGCCTATGCGTCGCGTTGGTTCACCGAGATCAGGGCCGCGCCGAAGACGACAGCGACGAAAGCGGTGAAGTAGAGCAAGCTCCCCCAGGGTCCCCAGTGCCAATTGGCGGTGGACGGGGCCGCGCTGAAGAAGTGGTTGGCGTTCGCGAACGGCAGGAACGGGGTGACATTGCGGCCGAAGCTGCCGAACGCGCCGAGCAGACCTTCGATCAGCAGCGGCCACAGCACGATCAGCGAGATGGCTGCGGCGGACTGCCGCACCAGCACACCCACGCCGACCGCGAGGACGATGCACAGGAAGGCGTAGATGGGAATGCCGTAGACCTCGCGCCAGTCCTCCGGGCTCGACAGGGTCAGGCTCGCGCCCGCGTCCGGGCCGCCGAGCGCCTTGGCCACCAGGTAGGCGAGGAACACCAGGACCGTGGTGAGTAGCGCGCCGTACACGCCGACCAATCCCGCCTTGGTCAGGATGACCCGGTCCCGATGCGGCGTGGCCTGGTACGTCGTCCGGATGATGCCGAAGCGATATTCGCTGGTCACGGTCAATGTCGCCATGATCATCAGGACCATCACACCGAAACCGCTGATCCCCGCCACGGCGGTGGAGACGGTCAGGTCGATCGCGCCTTCCTCGCCGTAGGTCGTCCGCGCCACCCAGGCGAGCAGGGCGGCCATGCCGAGCGCGAGGGCCACCACGATCGCCGAGCACCACCAGGGCGACCTGGTCGAGGTGAGCTTGATTCGTTCCGCTGCCAGCACGCCCATCAGAGCGCACCTCCCATCACCTGATCGAAGCCTTCGCCGTGGTACTGCACAGCACCGCCGGTCATCCGCATGAACGCCTCCTCCAGCGAGGCGCGCTGCGGGGCCAGCTCGAACAGCGTGATGTCGTTCGCGGCGGCCAGCTTGCCGACCGCGTCACTGGACACGCCCGCTACCACGAGCGCAGGGCCGTCGGAGCCCGCGCCGTCCTCGCGGACGGTCATGCCGTTCGAGGTGAGCACGCTGCGCAGCTGGTCGAGCTGAGGGCTGCGCACCCGCACCGACTGCTCCGACGCGCGCTCGATGAACTCTTGCGTGGTCGAGTCCGAGATGAGCTTGCCGCGCCCGATGACGACCAGGTGTTCGGCGGTCTGCGCCATCTCCGAGAGCAGATGGCTGGAGACCAGCACGGTGCGGCCTTCGGCGGCCAGTCGCTGCATGAACCGGCGGATCCACAGGATGCCCTCCGGATCGAGGCCGTTGACCGGCTCGTCGAACAGCAGCACCTGCGGGTCGCCCAGCAGCGCACCGGCCAGGCCGAGCCGCTGTGACATGCCGAGCGAGAATCCGCCCGCGGACTTGCCCGCCACCTCCGACAGGCCGACCAGCCGCAGCACCTCCTCCACTCGGGACTTGGGGATGTCGTTGGACGCGGCCATCCACTCCAGGTGGGCGCGCGCGGACCGGTTCGGATGTACCCACTTGGCGTCCAGCAGCGCGCCGACGGCGCGCAGCGGATGGTCCAGCTCGTGGTACTGCTTGCCGTCGATCAGGGCAGTGCCCGCGGTGGGCTTGTCCAACCCGAGGATCATCCGCATGGTGGTCGACTTACCCGCGCCGTTCGGCCCCAGGAAGCCCGTCACCTGCCCCGGTCGCACGGTGAAGGACAGATCCTGCACCGCGACGGTCTGCCCGTAGTGCTTGGTCAGGCCTCTCAGCTCGATCATGCTGCCCAGCATTCCGCAAAACGCGGCGACGCGCGTCGGTAAATGGTGTCGAGTTCGGTCATCCTCGAGGATGAGGGCGAGATGAGGGGTATCCCCCGGTTCGCGTCGTCTACCGCGTCGGCGGCTACCGCGAGATTCATGTGCGGGTCGTCTCTCGCCTGTGCGAGCGACGTCCACCCCGATCATCCGCGCAGGTACGAGCGTTTCGACCGAACTCGGTGTGGAAGTCATGGATGACGGAAGACCACGGCCGAACCTTCACCAGATCGGACCCGACCTACCCGCAAGGAGGATCGTCGGCATGCCCGCACACGAATCGCATCCGCGCCCGTCCTGGGTGCCCGACCACCTCTACCCGTTCACCGATCACTACCTCGACCTCACCGGGGTCAGGTTGCACTACATCGATGAAGGCGAGGGGCCGCCGCTGCTGATGTTGCACGGCAATCCCACTTGGTCGTTTCTCTACCGCAACATCGTCATCGGCCTGCGTGACCGCTATCGCTGCATCGCGGTCGACTATCCCGGCTTCGGTCTGTCCTACGCCTCGCCGGGCTACCGTTTCACCCCCGCCGAGCACGCCGACATCGTGGCGCAGTTGGTCCTGCACCTCGATCTGCGCGAGATCACTCTCATGGTGCAGGACTGGGGTGGCCCGATCGGGTTCGCCGTCGCCACACGTCATGCGGACCGGTTCACCGCCTTCGTCATCGGAAACACCTGGGCTTGGCCCAAAGCCGACCTCGGAACGCAAGCGTTCTCGCGCTTTCTCGGCGGACCGGTCGGCGGCTGGCTGATCCGAGAACGCAATTTCTTCGTCGAACGCATCATCCCGGCCGGAGTCCGTCGCACGAAATTGGACGACACCGTGATGAACGCCTACCGCGGGCCCTTCCCCACCCCGGCCTCCCGCGAACCGGTGCACGTGTTTCCCCGCGAGATCCTCGGCAGTCGCGGTCTGCTCTCCGATGTCGCAGGCAAACTCCCGACCGTGACCGACCGACCCGCGCTGATCGTGTGGGGCACCAAGGACATCGCCTTCCGCACCACCGAACTTCACCGGTGGGAACAGCTGTTTCCGCAACACCACACGGTCCCACTCGTCGGCGCGGGCCATTACATCCAGGAAGACGCGTCCGACGAGATTGTCGACGCAATCCGCGGTTGGGCATCGGATTGAAGCCTGCATGCCCTCGGGCGCTCTCTCAGCCCGTACCCATGTGCGTCCGAAAGCGGGGATGATCTAGCAATACCCTCTCCACGAGGTCATCGCGACGCCGAACTCGCGGGGCTCACTGCCCGGCAGGTGACATGGTCGCGACGCGGGTCGTTCAGACGGCGTTTGCTGCAAGCAGGATCACGGCCCTGAGTGCGGCGGCGGCATCGAGAAGGGCGTGCGAGCGAGCCGTGATGCTCGCGTCTCGTGCTGCCAGCGCTGCTTCGACGTCTTCGGATCGCTGCCCGCGCGGCAGATCCGGCATCAAGGACCGGAGGGTGTCGACGCGGTAACCCGCGCTGCGCAACTGGTGGACGATCCGAGCATCCCGAACCTGAGCCGGTGAATACTGTCGGGTTCTCTGCCCGGCAACGCGATCCGGAACGACAAGCCCCTCGGCGTCCCAATGCCGCAAGGTCGACGGGCGCACGCCGAGTGCGGCGGCGAGCTCGGACACGCTCATAGAATCCGACGCGCGCACGTCCTCGATCGGCTCGGCGGAGATCGCCTCGGCCGCCCGCTTGGCCAGCGCGAGGTCGGCACGTTCACGATCGAGCCGGGCGTGCGCAGCATCCAGCAGTGCGAGCACCTCCGAGATCGGCCGGTCATGCACCGCCCGAACGATTCGCTTGGCCTCGACCGGGCCGACGCCCGCCGCCAGCGCGCGATAGGCCAGCGCGGAACGCAGGTGGATCTCGCCGTAGCTGCGATAACCCGCGGCTGTGCGCAGCGCGGTCGGCAGTACCCCGGCACGCTCGAGGTTACGGATCTGCTGCACCGAGTAACCGGCATGCCGCGCGACATCCACCGTGCGCATAGACGAGTTGAGAGTCGACACCCTTTCGTTCCTGGTCTTCCGCCTCGAAGTCTCCACAAGCACCTTAATGTGACGCTGGAGCACATGACCATCGACGAGATCATCGGCCTGGTATCCCGCCTCGACGGAGTCCTGACCCTCCAGCCCGGACCTGGCGACGGCTCACCCGAGATCAGCTGGGGCGACACGTTCTTCTATTACGCACCGAGCGGGGAAGTGCCGCAAGCAACTCAGCCCTTCGCAACGATCGTGACGAAGAACTATCCGGGCGACGAAAGCTCGCGCCTGGACCGCACGGATACGTTCCGCGTCAACATCGCCGCCGGAAAAGAAGCCTTCATCCACTGGACCGGCCACGCTCCACGCGAACGAGCCGTCGAGGTCGACCCAAGCGTCACCGACAGTGTGATCGCCCACCCCGTATACGGCTCCGCCGGCTGGCTCGCGGTGATCAACCCGGGCCAACGCACAGAGGAGGCGGCCCGCGAACTGCTCCGCACAGCGTATGAACGCGCACGCTCCCGCTATGAGCGACGTGCCGCGTCAGCGCACAGCTGATGCCCCAGGCTCACTTCCAGGGACGCGCTACTCCGAACTGGACCGGAGTTTGAGTGAAGCCCTGGCCTCGGCCGTAAAGCTCTATCACGACAACGAATACGACCAGCTCTCCCGAATACTCCCGCGCCTCATCGAAGATGGATACGAGGAAGCGCCGCTCATGCGGTCACGAATTCTGCAACCGGCCGGATCCGTAATGGTGCAGACGCGGCAGCTTCAGCCCGCGCAGACCGCACTCGATCGCTCACTGGCCGACGCCGAGGCCTTTCACTTCGACGGAGGAGGGGCCCGGGTGATCGCGTTCGCTGTCGGCCGGGCCGATATGGCTGATTCGCCGATTGATCACTGAGACAGCGGCGGGCACGCTACGGCGCTGGAGACGATGCCTGGGCCCAAAACCGCTTCGGAATGCGCCCGGCCAACCGCGCCGCATATCCGGCGCGGACCGCGTCCGCCATGGCCGCCGCCATCAATTCTGGGCGGCGGGCCCTGGTCACGGCGGTAGCCAAAAGCACTGCCGAGCAGCCGAGTTCCATCGCGAGCGCAGCGTCGCTGGCAGTGCCGATGCCCGCGTCCAGGATGACCGGGACATGCGCGGCGGCGACGATCATCTCGATGTTGTGCGAGTTGCCGATGCCGAGGCCGGTGCCGATGGGGGCGCCGAGGGGCATGACCGCGGCGCAGCCCGCATCCTCGAGGCGGCGGGCCAGGATCGGGTCGTCGTTGGTGTAGGGCAGCACGACGAAACCGTCGTCGACGAGTTGTTCGGCGGCGGTGAGCAATTCGATCGGGTCGGGCAGCAGGGTGCGCTCGTCGGCGACCACCTCGAGCTTCACCCAGTCGGTGTCCAGCGCCTCACGCGCCAGCTGGGCGGTGAGCACCGCTTCGGCGGCGGTGCGACAGCCCGCCGTGTTCGGCAGCGGCGCGATGTTCAGTCGCTTCAGCAAGTCGAGCACGCCGGTGCCGCCCGCGGCGTCGATTCGCCGCATGGCCACGGTGGTCAGCTCGGTACCGGAGGCGATCAGCGCCTCCTCCAGCACGGCGAGGTTCTCCGCGCCGCCGGTTCCCATGATCAGGCGGGAACCGAAGGTGCGGTCGGCGATCCGCAGCGGGGCGTCGATCTCCGAGCCCGGCGCGGCCGATTCCTCACCCACCTTGGACCGCCGTCAGCACCTCGATCTGCCAGCCGCGCCCAACCGGTTCGTCCCAGCGCGACTTCGGGAACACCGCCCCGTCCACCGCGAGCGCGACGCCCTTGCACGGCAGGCCGAGACGTTCCAGCAGCTCGCGCACGGTGAGCGGTTCGGCGAACTCGTGCTCGTCGCCGTTCACCGTGACACCGATGGGGACGGATGACAGCGTCATCGTCTTCCTCCTACAGTCGTCGAAAAGCGTTGCGGGTCGGCGGCTTCCGCTTCGGGCAGCGTTGTCCCGCCGAGCAGGCTCGCCACCGCGTCCGCGGTGAGCGGCACGGTCAGCATGCCGTTGCGGCCGTGCCCGGTGGCCGCGACGATCCGGTCGGTGAGCCGGCCGATCAGCGGCAGATTGTCGGGGCTGCCCGGCCGGGAACCGGCGCCGGCCTCGGCGAGTTCGTATTCGCCGATACCGGGGAAGACCGCCTCCGCGTCGGCGATCAGGTCGCGAACGCCTGCGACGGTGACCGCGGTGTCGAAACCCGCCTCGTACTGAGTGGCTCCGACGACGATTCCGTCGGCCCGCGGTACCAGGTATACCTGCCTACCGTGCACCCGGGCCCGGATCACCCGCCGCGGCGCGGGAGCGACGCCCGGCCGCTGCCGCAGGCGCAGGATCTCGCCTTTGACCGGGCGAACCGGCAAGTCGGGCCACAACTGGGCCGACGCGGCGCCCGCCGCGAGCACGATCTGATCCTGCGGAAGGTCGGTCAGCGAGGCTACGAATTCGGCGCGAACCACCACGCCTGCCGCCTCGGCCGCCTGCCGCAGCGCGGCGATCAGCTTGCGGTTGTCGATCGCGGGTTCGGTGGGCGCGAGCAGCGCGGCGCGCACCGAACGGGCCAGCGTGGGTTCCAGCTCGCGGACTCCGGCGCGGTCCAGGATGCGCAGGCGGTGGCCGCGTCCGCCGACCCAGTCGGCGACGGTGCGCAGGTCGGCGGCGTCGGCCGCGTCCAGCGCGACAGTCATGGTCTCGTCCGCGACGAAGACCGAGATCCCCGTCGCCGCTTCCAGCCGGGCGGCGAATTCGGGCCAGCGGGCCAGCGAGGCGGCGCCGAACTCGAGCACCCGCTCCTCTCCCGGCCAGCCCTCCGACAGCGGTGCCAGCATGCCCCCGGCCACCCAGGAGGCGCCGCTGGCCACCGCCGGATCCAGCAGGGTTACCGACCAACCGGCCTCGGCGGCCCGCCAGGCCACGGCGAGCCCGATGGCGCCGCCACCGACGACCGCCAGAGTCCGCATCCGCTCCACCTGCCTCCTATTTCGCATCCCCACGGTAGCGCGGCTACCGTCGAAGGCGTGCAACCCTCCCACCCGAACCGACTCCCTTCGCCCCGGGAGCGTCTGGCACGCGCGCGGCTGTATCTCTGCACCGACGCACGCCGGGAGAAGGGCGATCTGGCCAGATTCGCCGAGGCCGCGTTCGCAGGCGGAGTCGACATCATCCAGCTCAGAGACAAGGGTTCGCCGGGCGAAGCGAAGTTCGGTCCCCTGGAAGCCAGGGCCGAACTCGGCGCGCTCGCCGAATTGAAGGCGGCCGCGCGCAGGCACGGCGCACTCGTCGCGGTGAACGATCGCGCGGACATCGCACTGGCGTCGGGCGCTGACGTGCTGCATCTCGGGCAGGGCGACCTCCCGCCCTGGTACGCGCGCCGGATTCTCGGCCCCGACGTGGTGATCGGACGATCCACGCACAACCGCGCGCAGGCCGGCCTCGCCGCTATCGACGAGCACATCGACTACTTCTGCACCGGACCGATCTGGGCGACCCCGACCAAGCCGGGCAGGCAGGCGGCGGGACCCGAACTGATCCGCTCGACCGCGGACGCCCACCCGACCCGACCGTGGTTCGCGATCGGCGGGATCAACGCCGAGAACCTGCCGCAAGTGCTGGAAGCCGGGGCGACGCGGGTCGTCGTGGTGCGCGCGATCACCGAGGCCCGGGACCCGGAAGCCGCGGCGCGGGAGCTGAAAACGGCACTGCTGGCGAACGCTTAGGCGGCTGCCTCGCCTCCGCTCGGCCCGGCGCACAAGCGACTGCCTCGAGCCTCCGCTCGGCCCGGCGCACAAGCGACTGCCTCGAGCCTCCGCTCGGCCCGGCGCACAAGCGACTGCCTCGAGCCTCCGCTCGGCCCGGCGCACAAGCGACTGCCTCGAGCCTCCGCTCGGCCCGGCGCGGGCTGACGACGGACTCCGTCCGGCTGCGTCCCTTTCTGCGTCAGGAAAGCAACTGTCCCCGGGTGAACGAGAGTGCGGTGTTCACCGCGGCGCTCCCATTCGAGGTCGGCTCGGCGGCCGGAAGGCCGGGCTCGTCGACGATCGTGGCGTAGTCGCCCGGTCCGTCCGGATCCGAGTGCAGCCACACGAAACCGACATCGGCGAGGTCGATCGTGCGGGGCAGCGCCGCGGCCACCGCGTGGTCGATCTCGGCGAGCAGCACCCGCGCGGGCGCGGCGCGCAGGGTGGGCCAGGAGGCGGCGAAACCGGGGTGCAGCGGACGGGAATCGACATCGTGTTCGGGGACCCAGGCCAGCTCGGTGCTCTCCCGGTTGCCAATGGTCGGGAGGGTCATAACCGCGTCGGCGACCACCGTGGTGTAGGTCCAGCCACTCAGCGCGGAGGCGGTCACGCGCGCGCCGCGCACCCGGACCTCGGCGGGATCGATGCCCGCCTCCTCCCATGCCTCGCGGACCGCCGCGTGCTCGGGCGTCTCGTGACTGTCACGGGCGCCGCCGGGCAATGCCCAGGTCCCGCCCTGGTGGCTCCACGGTGCGCGATGTTGCAGCAGTACCGCCGAACCGCCGTCGGCGAGCGGAGCGCGCAGCAGCAGTCCGGCGGCGCCGAAGCGGCCCCAGTGCCGCAATCCGTCCGGGCCGCGCGACCAACCGTCGCCGTCACCACGCATCTCGTACCATCCTCATCCAGCTACGACTGTGCTCCCCCACCCGCCCTTTGCTCCCAACCGGGGGTGTTTCACACGCCGCAGCGTTCGTACGACCACAATAAACTCCGCACCGATACGCGCGGAGTGATCGAATATGCGGTCCGGCCGTGAGAAATCCGCGCACGCGGCCCAGACTGGGGAGGTGGACATGGCTAGCTCCGAGCCGACGACGGCCGAACTCACGCCGCCGTCCGCGCCCGCCGGCCGGGAGAATCCCGGTGGGCTGAGCGTCGCTGTGGTACGCGAACGTCTCGACCTGGCCAATCTACGTTCGTTCGCCAATTCCTCCCCGGGGCGGCTGATCGCGCTCGGGCTGCTGCTCATCGGCCTGTGCCTGGCCGCGGGCTCGATGACCGCCGCGACGGTCAGCGAACGGCAGCAGAGCCTGGACGTGCTGCTCTACGACACCGAGCCGGACGCGCACTCCGCGCACCGGCTGTACACCTCGCTCTCGATCGCCGACGCCGCCGCGAGCACCGCCTTCATCTCGGGTGGACTGGAGCCGCAGGAGGTGCGCGATCGCTACACCCAGGCCATGGGCGAGGCGGCCGCGGAATTGGTGACCCAATCCGACCGCGCCGTCGGAGCGCACGCGACGGCCGATTCGGATTCCCGGCTGCGCTCCGGCATCGTCACCGGCCTGCCGGTGTACTCGGGCCTTGTCGAGACCGCACGGACGAACAATCGCATCGGGTACCCGGTCGGCGCCGCGTACCTGAGCGAGGCGTCCAACCAGATGCAGACAACGCTGCTACCCATGGCCGAGGAACTGCAGAATCACCGCTCCGCCGCGGTGAGCGCCGCGCAGCGCAATCACGTGCGCCCACCCTGGTCCGCCATCGGCCTGCTGATCCTCACGCTGGGGGTGCTGTTCTGGGTGCAGCGGGATCTGGCGCGGCGCTGGCGCCGGGTGCTCAATCCGGGTCTCCTGCTCGCCTCGGCGGCGATGCTGATCCTGCTGACGTGGACGGTGCTCGCGGGCTCGGTGTCGGCGGCGTCGATGATCAGCGCCCGCGACCACGGCGCGGTACCGGCGTCGCGGCTGACCGAGAGCCGGATCCTGACCCAGCAGGCGCGCGCCGCGGAGACATTGAAGCTGGTGCGCAGGGACGCGACCGGCGACTACGACCGCACATACGACGTGAATATCGAGCGCTTGGCCGACCTGCTCGGCAAATACCCCGGCTCCGCGCCCGCCACCGACGACGTGCGCAATGCCGTGCCCGCGCTGGAGCGTTGGCGGTTAGCCCATCAGCGTATGAATGATGCGCTGGCCAAGGGCGATTTCAACGGCGCGGCCGCGGTGACGATCGGCCCCGGCTCCGCAGACGCCACGGCGCAAGTGGACGCCCTGGACAGCGCGCTGGAGCAGGGCATCGCCGAGACACGGGACAACCTGCGCGACGAGATCTCCCAGGCGGCCCGCGTACTGGACTTCCTAGGAGCAGGAGCGATGGTGCTCGGCATTCTGGCGGCAGGCTATGTCGCACTCGGCATATGGCCCCGGCTTCGGGAGTACCGATGAGATCCCCGCGCGGCATTCTGCTTGTCGTCCTCGTCGTGGTGGCTCTGGCGAGCGGCTGTGCGAGCGAGTCCAGCGCCCCGCTGGCGGCCAAGACGCCCAAGTACACCGATGCACCGCTGCCCGCCAATGCCACGGTACTGACGGATTCGCCGGTCCCGCCGGCGCCCGGCGCACCGCGCTGCGGAGATCCGACCGCGAGTCTGCGACCCACCGGGGCGGGCGCCGCCGCGCGCGGACCCGTTATCGACGCGATCCGGGCGCGGGGCAGGCTGCTGGTGGGGCTGGATACCGGCAGCAACCTGTTCAGCTACCGCGACCCGGTCTCCGGCTCCGTCGTCGGTTTCGACGCCGACATCGCCAGGGAGGTCGCCCGTGACCTGCTCGGCAGCCCGGACCTGATCGAATTCCGCAGCCTCGGCTCGGCCGAGCGCGAGACCGCGTTGCAGAACCACACTGTCGACTTGGTCGCCAAGACCATGACGATCAACTGCGAACGGCGCGAGAAAGTCGACTTCTCCACCGTCTACCTGCAGGCCTATCAGCGCGTGCTGGCGATGAAGAACTCCGGTATCCGCGGCATCGCCGATCTGGCGGGCAAGCGGGTGTGCATCGTATCCGGCACCACCTCGCTGGACCACATGCGCCGGTACCAGCCCGCCGCGGCCATCCTCACCGTCCCCACCTGGGCCGATTGTCTGGTCGTCCTCCAGCAGCGCCAAGTCGACGCGGTCAGCACCGACGACGCCGTCCTGGCCGGTCTCGCCGAGCAGGACCCCTACACCGAATTGGTCGGCGGCAGCATCGCCGAGGAGCCGTACGGTATCGGCATCCCCAAGGGCCACGAGGATCTCGTCCGCTTCGTCAACGGCACGCTGGATCGCATCCGCGGCGACGGCACCTGGACGCGGCTTTATCAGCAATATCTGACCGCGCTCGGCCCGGTTCCCGCTCCACCCGCTCCCAGGTATCAGGACTGACCGGAGATGAACACACGGCCCGTCCCCGAGCCCGACCCGGACGAAACCGCCACGGGACAGCCGGGATCGGCCGATCTACTCGAGGGCGGGTTCCCCGGACCGGTCGGGCGTCATCCAGGGGTAGCGGGAAGGAAACCGGAGGCGGTCGGCCGCGATCCGGACGGAACGCCATCGTCCACCGGCCGACCCACCGAGCACGACGACGCGGCGGCCGGGCCGACTGAGCAGGCGGGCGGCCCGCCATCGGACGTGCCCGACCCAGCTCCAGCCGATCCGAAGTCGGGAGCAGGCGAAGAGGACTCACACGCAATCCGCGGCGACCGCCCGGACACCGGCTCCAGCGCGGTGGCATGGAGCCGGGCATCGGACAGCGACGACCCACCCGCGTGCGAACCGGGATCAGGGGCGTCCGAGGCCGGCGGCAAGCAGGTCCAGCCGGAATCCAGCTCCAACACGGTGGCATGGAAACCGTCATCGGATGCCGAGGACGCGGCTGCAACGCGACAGCAACCACCGGCGGATGAAGGGCCCGCCACGCAACTCACGCCGGAGTCGGCACAGGAGGGTGCGCGGCGGCCGTACTCGGGACCGGGCTCGTCGGCGCCGCGCACTACAGGACGCAGCGTGCGCGCCCCCCGGAGCCGTCCGGCGGTGCGACGGCTCGGCGTTGGTCTGGTGCCTATTCCGACGGTGCCGCCCACTGATCCACGCGATGCCGTGCTCGCCGACCCGGTGGTGTCCGAGGGCAGACGGTTCTGCTGGCGCTGCGGCAAGCCGGTCGGCCGGGCGACACCGATTCGGCCGTCCACCACGGCGGGCACCTGCGCGACGTGTGAAGCCCCATTCGATTTCCGGCCGTCGCTGCACGCGGGCGATATGGTGGCCGGGCAGTACGAGATCCAGGGCTGCATCGCCCACGGCGGGCTGGGCTGGATCTACCTGGCGATCGACCGCAATGTCAGCGACCGCTGGGTGGTGTTGAAGGGCCTGCTGCACACCGGCGACGCCGAAGCGCAGGCGGTGGCGATGGCCGAACGCCAATTCCTCGCCGAGGTGGCCCATCCCAGCATCGTCAAGATCTACAACTTCGTCGAGCACCCCGCGGCCGACGGCACGCCGGTCGGCTACATCGTCATGGAGTACGTGGGCGGCAGTTCGCTGTGCGCCATTCTCGACAGCTACGAACGGCCGGAGCGCATGCCGGTCACCGAGGCGATCGCCTATCTGCTGGAGATCATGCCCGCGCTGGAGTACCTGCATTCGACCGGGCTGGCCTACAACGACCTCAAGCCGGACAACATCATGGTCACCGAAGACCAGGTCAAGCTGATCGACCTCGGCGCGGTCGCCGCCGTCGGCGCATACGGAAACCTCTACGGCACCAGGGGATTCCAGGCGCCGGAGATCCCGAAGACCGGCCCGACCGTCGCTTCGGACATCTACACCGTCGGCCGCACGCTCGCTGTGCTCACCCTGCACATGCCGTTGGAGCACGGACGCTATCTCGACGGCGTCCCCGATCCCGCCGACGAGCCGGTGCTCGCGCGCTACCCGTTCTTCCATCGCCTGCTGCTCTGCGCGACCGACCCGGACCCGGGACGCCGATTCCCCTCCGCTCGTGCGATGGCGGCGCAGCTGGCGGGCGTGCTGCGGGAGATCCTCGCACTGGAGACCGGTAACGAGCACCCGCAGCTGTCGGCCGTCTTCACTCCGCCGCGCACCAGTTTCGGTACCGACGAACTGATCAGCCAAACCGACGCCTACACCGACGGCCGCTCGCGCAGCAGCCAGCTCGACCCCCTCGATGTGGTGGCAGGGCTGTCTGTTCCGCTGCTGGACCCGGCGGATCCGTCCGCGCCGTTGCTCGCGGCCACAGTACATCCCGAACCCGCTCAGGCGCTCGATGCGCTGTGGGATGCGCGCGCCCGGGCCGATGCCGATCCCGAGAAGGCGCCGGAGAATCTGGATCTGGAGCTCACGCTTGCCGAGGCGCGGGTGCGGCTCGATCTGCGCGAGTCGAGCACTGTCCTGGAGCTGCTGGCGCGCTTGCCGGATCGGGAATGGCGGGTCTGCTGGTATCGCGGCGTGGCCGAACTGCTCGACCGCGAGTACGAGCGCGCTTTCGCGAACTTCGACGAGGTCTTCCGGGTGCTGCCCGGCGAAATCGCCCCCAAGCTCGCCCTCGCCGCCACCGCCGAACTCATTCTTCAGCAGTGGGATACACCGGATCCAGAACACTGGCGCGCCTATGCGGAGAAGACCTACGAGACCGTCTGGCGCACCGACCGCGGCGTGGTGAGCGCCGCCTTCGGGCTGGCCAGGCAGCTCGCCGCGAACGGCAGGGTGACCGAGGCGGTGCAGGCGCTCGACGCCGTGCCCGCGGCATCGCGGTGTTTCACCACCGCGCGGATGACCGCCGTGCTGTTCATGCTGACCGCCGCACCGGTGGCCGAACTGGATGAGTTCACCCTGCACATCTCGGCCTCGCGGGTGTCGAGCCTGCCCAGAGGCGAGAGTCGTGCGGTGCAGATGCGGGTGCTGGTGCTCGGCGCGGCGCTGGCCTGGCTGCAAGCGGGCAACACGCCGAAACGCCCCGACGCGACGCTGTTCGGCGCGCCCTTCACCGAACACGAACTGCGGGAGGGCACCGAGGCGACGCTGCGTGCCCTGGCCCGCGGCGCGCCCAACCGCAAACACCGCTACGCGCTCGTCGACCTGGCCAACGCGATTCGCGCCAAAAGCTGGATCTAGCAGGTCGATCGGCGGTCGGCCAGGCACGGCAGGCAGCACCATGGCCGATGCGATTCGCCTGATCCGCCGACGCGGTCGCCCTGGCGGGCTGCGGACAGCCCAACACGACATCAGGGCTGACCGAGCTCGAGGTCGGCGACCACCTTCCGCGCGGCACGCGCGATCGCCAACTCCTCGTTCGTGGGCACCACCAGCACCGCGACCGGCGCATCGGGTGGCGAAATGCGCCGGGCGGAGCGGTCTTTCGCCATGTTGGCGGCTGGGTCCACTTCGATGCCGAACCCGACGAGATCAGCGAGGGCGTCGGCACGCACCTGCGGGCTGTTCTCGCCGACACCGGCGGTGAAGGTGATCGCGTCCACGCCGCCGAGCTCGATCAGGTACGCCCCGAGGTAGCGCCGCAACCGGTGGATGTACACGTCGTAGGCGAGCCGGGCGGCCTGGTCCCCGCTCTCGATGAGGCGCTGCAACTCGCGGAAATCGTTCACGCCGGACAGTCCCTTGATCCCGGAATCCCGGTTGAGCAGGGCGTCGACCTGGTCGATGTCCATATGCGCCGACCGCACCAGGTGCGGCACGATGCCAGGATCGAGATCACCCGACCTGGTGCCCATCACCAGCCCCTCCAGCGGGGTGAGGCCCATCGTGGTGTCGATCGGGCGCCCGCCACGCAAGGCGGAGGCCGACGCGCCGTTGCCCAGGTGGAAGATGATCTGATTCAACTCGGCGGGAGCACGCCCGAGCAGGTCGGCGACGCGGCCGGACACGTACTCGTGCGAGGTCCCGTGGAAGCCGTACTTCCGGATGCCATGGGCGGCGGCGATTTCGGCGTCGATCGCGTAGGTCTTCGCGGCGGCGGGGAGGCTGTGGAAGAACGCGGTATCGAACACGGCGACCTGCGGAACGCCCGGCAGTAATGCGCGTGCGCTCTCGATACCGGCAACATTGGCCGGATTGTGCAGCGGCGCGAGCACGGAAAGGTCGGAGATCGCGGCGACGACCGCGTCATCGATGAGGGTGGGCTGGTAGAACACCTCGCCGCCGTGCACCACCCGGTGACCGACCGCGCGCAACCCCTCCCCCACCAAATCGTGTCCCGTCGCGGAGAACGCGTCGAAAACCAAGCGCAGCCCCGCGGTGTGATCGGCGATCCGCCCGGGACGTTCGGTGCTCTGACCGTCGGCGCGATGCTCGATCCTCCCGTCGTCTTCACCGATCCGCTCCACGATTCCGGACGCGGCCACCACGCTCGACTCCGGATCGAGGAGTTGATATTTGATCGACGACGAGCCGGAGTTGATCACCAGCACCAAGTCCCCGGCCGCCTTGCTCATGCCT